>JAEZSL010000201.1 GCA_023443925.1 Bacillota bacterium
GACAGGCTGGATGTATATGAAGAGGAGGACAAGCTTATGGTTAAGGTAATTGACTATAAATCCGGTGCCACGGCTTTTGACCTCTTATCGGTTTATTATGGTTTGCAGATACAGCTGGCGGTTTACATGAATGCGGCAATGGAGCTGATGGAACGGGAGAATCCCGGTAAATCCGTTATACCGGCCGGAATTCTTTATTACAATATTGATGATCCTTTTGTGGAAAAAAGCAGTCATGTGGAGGAAAGTATTCTTAAGGAATTAAAGCTGAATGGTATTGTTAACAGCAGCAAGGAGGTAATCCCGCATCTGGACAAGGAATTTTACAATGAAGGAGAAGGCTTAAGGCCTTCTGTTAAATCTGATATTATTCCGGTGGAGACCAATAAAGACGGTTATCCCACCAAGCGTTCCAGTGTTGCAGGAGAAGAGAAACTAAAAGCTCTGGAGAAATACGTAAAGGATACGGTGTATCAGTACGGACGGAAGATAATGGAGGGCAGTACGGATATTAAACCTTATCAGATGGGCAGGCGGCAGGCCTGTGATTACTGTATGTACCAGAGTGTCTGTGGATTTGATACCAAAGTGGAAGGTTTTGCTTATAAAAATCTGGCCTCTTTATCCCCTGATGATGTCTGGGATAAGATAATAAACCGGAAAGCAGAAAAGAAAGAAGAAAAGTAAGAAGAAAAGAAAGACGAAAAGGAATAGTTACATATTACCTAAAAGTTAACATAACAGGAAGGAGCGGAAACGAATGCAGTGGACAGTGGAACAACAGAAAGTGATTGATTTAAGAAACCGAAATATTCTGGTTTCGGCAGCAGCCGGTTCCGGTAAAACGGCAGTGCTGGTGGAGCGTATCATTTCTATGATTACGGAAGGGGACAAGCCTATTGACATTGACCGGCTGTTAATCGTTACCTTTACCAATGCGGCAGCAGCCGAGATGCGGGAGAGAATCGGGGCGGCCATTGAGAAAAAGCTTTCCGAAATGCCGGATAACCTGCATCTGCAAAAACAGGTTACCTTAATCCACAGTGCCCAGATTACCACCATTCACAGCTTCTGTCTGAATGTAATCCGGAATCATTTTAACACTATCGATCTGGACCCTTCTTTTCGAATTGCGGAGGAAGCGGAGCTGACCCTGATCAAATCCGATGCGGTCAGTGATCTCTTAGAACGGTATTACGAAGAAGGAAGTGAAGAATTCTTAGACTTTATAGAAAGCTTTACTTCGGGGAAATCCGATGAAGCTGCGGAGGAGCTGATTCTGCGGCTTTATGAATTCTCCAGAAGTTATCCCTGGCCGGAGGAATGGCTGGAGGAAAAACAGAACACCTTTTCCGTGGAGGATATGGATGAGATGCACTCTTCCGGCTGGATGGGGGCACTGCTTAAGTATCTAAAGTCAGTCTCCCAGGACCTGTTAGAGAGATGTCTGGAGGCAATCGGTATCTGTGAGGAAGCCGACGGACCCGGCGCCTATCTGACGGCATTACAGAGTGATGAAAGCTTACTTAAGAACCTGGCGGAACTGGAGGCTTACGAGGATTACGGGAAGTTACTGCGTGAATTTACCTTTGCCAGACTGTCCGGAAAGAAAGAAGAAGGGGTAAGCGAGGCACAGAAAAACCGGGTAAAAGCCATACGTGAGGAAGTAAAGAAAGCAATTTCAGACCTGGTAAAGAATTATTTCTTCCAGGAGCCTGAGGAGATGTTTCGGGATATGAAAGCCATGGGTAAGCCGGTAGAGGTATTAATTCGTTTATGCAGGGAGTTTTCTGAAGAGTATGCAAAACGGAAAACCGATAAGAACATCGTGGATTTTAATGATCTGGAGCATTTCGCCTTGAATATATTGGTTCAAAAAAAGGAAGGACGTATCATTCCAAGCCCGGCTGCCGATGAACTTAGTGAGCATTATGCGGAAATTATGATTGATGAATACCAGGACAGCAACCTGGTACAGGAAACCATCCTGAACAGCATCAGCAAGGAACGGTTCGGAACCCCCAACCTGTTTATGGTAGGGGATGTAAAACAGAGTATTTACCGGTTCCGTCTGGCAAGACCTGAAATCTTTATGGAAAAGTACGATACCTATAGTCTAAAAGAGGATATCTACCAGAGAATCGATCTGCATAAGAACTTCCGGAGCAGAGAGGTGGTCCTTAACAGTATCAACTTTATCTTTGAGCAGATTATGACCAAAAAGCTGGGCAATATCTTATATGATGAGCAGGCGGCCCTTTATCCCGGTGCCGATTTTGGGACGGAAACCGAAGCGGTTTCTGCGGATACGGAAGTCATCCTGGTTTCGGTTGAACCGGTTAAAAAACTGACGGAAGAACCACAGGAAGGAAAGCAGACGGCGGATGAAGAAGAGCTTCCGGAAGCGGAGTACACCGCCAGAGAAATTGAAGCCAGGGCCATTGCGAAGCGGATGAAGGAATTGGCAGATCCGCAAACCGGACTTAGGATATACGATAAAACGGAAAAAGGTTACCGCAGGGCCGTTTACGGGGATATGGTAATTTTACTCCGTACCATGAGCGGCTGGGCCGAGGTTTTTGCCGATACCCTGGCAGCAGAAGGAATAACGGCTCATACTGAGACCCAGTCCGGATATTTTTCCACCTTGGAGATACGGGCGGTTCTGAATCTGCTCCGGATAATTGATAACCCCAGGCAGGACATCCCTCTTACCGCAATTCTCCGGTCACCGGTAGTGGGCTTAAACAGCAATGAGCTGGCGCTGGTCCGTATCCCAAGAAGGCGTATCTCTATGTATGAAGCTCTCCAGGAATATATTACAGAGAATTCGGATGAGTTATCTCAGAAGCTTAGCCATTTTTACGAACAACTAAACAGTTACCGGGATCTGGTGCATCATATGTCCATTCATGAGCTAATCTTAAAGGTTCTGGAGGATACCGGCTACTATAATTTTATTACTGCCATGCCTGCCGGTGAAAAAAGACGGGCCAATGTGGACATGCTGGTAAAACGTGCGGTCCGTTTTGAAGGCAGCAGCTACAGCGGTCTGTTTCATTTTGTCAGGTATATGGAAAAGCTTCATAAGTATGATATTGATTTCGGGGAAGCGAAAATAGCCGGTGAGAACGGCGAAACCGTAAGAATTATGAGTATTCATAAAAGTAAAGGGCTTGAATTTCCTATTGTTTTTGTAGCCGGTCTTGGAAAGAATTTTAACAATCAGGATTCCAGGAGCAGTCTCTTAATCCATCCGGATCTGGGCATCGGAATTGATTATATTGATACAAGTTTAAGGATTAAAGCGCCTACTTTAGTTAAAAAAGTAATTCAAAAGGAATTGGTTCTGGAAAACCTGGGTGAAGAACTGCGGGTGCTTTATGTAGCCCTGACCAGGGCCAAGGAAAAACTGATTCTCACCGGAGGAGTAAAGGATTCGGTAAAACTCCTCACCAAATGGAATGGTGTCTGCAGGCAGAAAGCAAAGCCCCTTACGTTTTACCAGTTAAGCAGCGCCGCATTCCCTCTGGATTGGCTTATACCTTCACTCATGCGTTACCGGGGCTTTCAGGATGTTTTAAAAGACCTGGGGATAAGGCAGGATGAGACCAGTCCGATTTACAGTGCCTCCGCCAATATAACCTTTAAGCAATACTCTTACGAAGAGGCGGCGGAGCTTGAATATCTGGAACAGATTGTGGATCATGTGAATCAGGAGGATTTAATAACCTGGGACAGGGAAGCTGTTTATCATGAGGAATTCAGGGAGGCAATCAGAACCTATATGGATTATGAATACCCCTACCAGATTGAGACCGGAATTCATACAAAGCTTACCGTATCGGAACTTAAGCGTCTTGGTCAGTATGAGGCGGAAGATTTTATTGCTCCGGTAAAAGACAGGCCGGGAAAGGATAAGGATTGCAGAGTACCTGTTTTTGCCGGCGGAGGAGAAAGCCGCAGCGGAGCGGATCTGGGAACACGGTATCATACGGTCTTGGAAGCAATGGATTTACTTCGGATTCAAACGCTGGAGGAGCTTTCCGAACTTCTTAATGACCTGCTTAGCCGTGGAAAATTAAACGATGGGGATGTAAAGGCTCTGGACGTAAATAAATTATACCGTTTTATTAAGAGCAGTACGGCGGACCGGATGAGGAAAGCCGCGGAGTCAGACTGTCTTTATAAAGAACGGCAGTTTATCATGGGTGTCAAAGCCAATGAAATTAACAGGAATCTAAAGAGTGAAGAACCGGTTCTGGTTCAGGGTGTAATTGATGTGTACTTTGAAGAAGAAGGGGAATGGGTACTGCTGGATTACAAAACCGATGCGGTGTACGGCGAAGGAGCAGAGGACCTGCTGATGAAACGGTACCGCGTACAGCTGGATTATTACCAGAAAGCTCTGGAACAATTGACCGGGAAAAGAGTAAAGGAGAGAATGATCTACTCCTTCGGCCTGAATAAGGCTATACCTATATAAATAGCATACCTTCAAAACTTCTTTCTATATTATTTATGGAGTTGTAAGGTTACCCCTCCCCGGCTAAGAATATGGCTTTATATTTCATGAATTTAATTTAAGTAACGTAAATTAACGGCTGCATACTCACTCTTGCAGCCGTTTGCTTATACTTTTCACATAATGTCTGGGAAACATAAAATCATACCCCGCCAGGAGAGGATAACTATAAATTTGAGTCAGCCCTATAAAAGCAGTGAATGGATTACAAATTCGACAAAAAATGCTATAAAAATGTCTTCGAGTTGATGTTTTTGCAGCCTCTGATGAATATATATTCATTATCTTTTGTGTAAATCTTAAAATCAAAAACCCATAAAAAACCAAGAAAAATCCACTGTTTTCCAGAAATATAACCATATTTTGTTAGCTTTTATTTTCTTAGGCGAAATGTACTATATGTTCAAAATAAGATAATTTGTAGAAAAACATTTTATTTTGGAATATTATGTGATATAATTGTATACAAGTTAGACAAAATACATAATGAGGGGTATATTAATTTGTTGAAAATGCTTTGCTCAACCCCATAAGTTGCTCATTAAGCAATTTTATGTATTTGTTTTATAACAGACAAAAATATGACCTACCAAGGGGATGCAGGAGGATCACATGAAAAAAGAGACGGATTCATTAATGGGGACCGACAACAAAAAAAAATTAAACGATTTTATGAAAGCTGAAAAAAAGAAAGAAACATTGGAAGCAAAAGCAAAGCGAAAAATTGATAAGGAAAAGAAAAAGGCGGATAAAAGATCGGAAGCGGTGAGGGAAAAGAAGCAACAGGTGACCGATGAGCTGAAGGAAAAGAAAAAAATCTGGGAGCAGTTTAAGGGAATACGGATGAAGATTATGGCAGCCTTTTTCATACCGGTAATCTTACTGGCTGTGTTCGGGGTGGTTTCTTATCAGACCTCTTCCAAAGCCATTATTACCAACTATGAAAAAAGTACGACAGACACCTTGAATGCGGTAAGTAAATACCTGAATCTCGGCTTAAGTTCAATTACTGATAAGGCAATTGAATTTTCACTGAGCAATTCCGTGGAAGACTATTATAGAAGAGTGAATACACAGGACACTCTGGATAATGTGACTGCGCTCAGACAGCTGCAGGAAGAAACCATCGTTATCAGGGAAACCAATAGTTTTATTAATGCCATACATATCATGGCTGAGGTAGGAAATCCTATTTCAACGGTAGGAACAGCACCAAAGGATTTATTTGCAAAATATACTGCCACGGATGAGGCAAAAAGTCTGATGGATAAGCCTTCCAGGAACGTATGGATTGGTTCCCATGATGCCATAGATACCGAACTTAAGATCAATAAAGATGATTATGCCATGGCTTTGGTCAATAAATTATCTTTTAGCAGCGGTCTTATCATCATGGACGTATCCATGGACGAAATCATGAACGTACTTACCGACATAGATGTAGCGGAAGGAAGTATTGTAGGCTTTGTTACCGGAGACGGAAGAGAAGCTTTGACAGATCCGGAACTAAAAGATGTATTCGCCAGTTCCAATTTCTATCAGGCTGCGGTAGATGCTGAAGATGCCACCGGATTCTCTTATCAGGATTACAATGGAGAAAGTTATCTTTATCTCTACAGCAAAGTCGGAAACTCCGGTGCAATGGTTTGTGCTCTTGTACCAAAATCCGAAATCTTGAAACAGCCAAGTGCCATTAAGGATCTTAGTATTGTATTTATAAGCTTTGCATGTCTTATAGCTGTTATACTGGGAACTATGATTGCAGGCGGAATCGGAAATGCCATCAACAAACTTGTAAAATCCATATCCCTTGCGGCACGTGGAGACTTAACTGCTAAATTTAGTACCAAACGTAAGGATGAGTTTAGAGTACTTTCCGACGGTCTTTCCGACATGACGGCGGGTATGAGCAACCTGATCGGCGAAGTTGCGGGGGTTGGTCTTAAGGTAACGGAATCGGCTGATATATTATCCGTAACAAGTGAGAAGATTCTGAGTGCTACCAAAGATATCTCCTTTACCATTGATGAAATTGAAAAAGGTGTGGTTCAGCAGGCGGAAGATACGGAACACTGCCTGGGACAGATGGCAAACCTTTCGGAAAAAATCAATCAGGTATACAGCAGTACTTATGAAATTGAACGGATTGCTAACAATACAAAAGGTATCGTTGGTGACGGTTTAGTTATTATAGATGAGCTGAACAGCAAATCGAAGGATACAACCAATGTAACTCAGCTGGTAATAAAAGATATTGAAGCTCTGGAGGAACAGTCACATAATATCGGTAATTTTGTAGGTATTATTAATGAAATCGCTTCCCAGACCAATCTGCTATCCCTTAATGCATCCATTGAAGCTGCCAGAGCAGGGGATGCCGGTCGTGGTTTTGCGGTTGTTGCCGATGAAATCCGTAAATTGGCTGATCAGTCCATCCAGGCTGCAAGCCAGATTCAAGGTATCGTAACGGCAATCCAGAATAAAACCCAGGGCACTGTGGTATCGGCAAGACAAGCGGAAAACATTGTAGAATCCCAGACAGAATCTTTAAATAAGACCATCAAGGTATTCGAAGATATTAACAACCATGTAGGCAATCTTGTTACCAACCTGGATAATATTTCAATTGGTATAAAGGGTATTGAAACGGCGAAAGAAGTCAGCATGGATGCAATCCGTAATATTTCAGCGGTAGCCCAGCAGACAGCAGCAGCCTCCGAAGAGGTTAGTGCAACGGCCAACGGCCAGATCGGTTCTGTTGAAAATCTCAGCCAGTCAGCCATGGAACTTGCCGGCGATGCTAAAAAATTAGAGCAGGCTATTAATTTATTTAAAATTAATTAAGGGCTAAGGTATGAAATAAAAAGATCAAGGCTACACTTTATATAGAATATTAAACGGGGACTGTTTCACTACGAGAGATAAATTGTATTGAAAACAGTCCCTTGTTAAAATCTAGAAAGGGTGTATAATTATAGTATGAGCACAAAAAAATCAAAACAGGAAAATATAGATTTGCAGGATTTAAAACCTGATGAAAAGTTAAAATATGAAATCGCAACGGAGCTTGGACTTTTGGACAAAGTAATGAGCAGCGGGTGGAAATCCCTGTCGGCCAAGGAAACCGGCCGTATTGGCGGGATAATGACGAAAAGAAAAAAGCAGATGCAGATGGAGGCGATGAATAAATCATAATGAAAAAGAAGCTTTTATTTATCTATAATCCACATGCCGGGAAAAGCAAAATTAAAAACTGGTTGTCAAGTATTGTTGAGCTCTTCGTTAGAAGTAATTACGAAGTGGTAATATATTCAACCGCCGGCAGAAAGGATGCAAAAAAGATAGTTATGGACTGCCTAAGCCGTGAGGAGTATGATCTGGTTGTTTGCTCCGGCGGCGACGGCACCTTAAATGAAGTGATAAGCGGAATTATGCACAGCGAGCAGAAGCCCTGTATCGGATATATTCCATCCGGTACTACCAATGATTTCGGCTATAATCTGAAACTGCCTAAAAATCTGCCAAAAGCAGCCAAGGCGGTTCTAAGCGGAGAAGCATTTCCTTGTGATATCGGAATTATGAACGGCGAATACTTTACATATACTGCCGCGTTTGGACTGTTTACCGATGCATCTTATGAGACGCCTCAGACTAGCAAGAATATGTTAGGCAAGCTGGCATATATACTGGAAGGTGTAAAGCGTTTACCCAATTGGAAATCCTATCATATGGAAATAACCTGTGGTGATAATGTTATTAATGACAATTTTATATACGGGATGGTGACCAATTCCATATCCGTCGGCGGTATAAAAGGTCTGACAGGTAAGGACGTCCAACTGGATGACGGTCAGTTTGAAGGTATATTTATTAAAATGCCGCAGAATGTACTGGATTTCCAGGCAATCATTAATGATCTCTTAAAAGGCAACCTGCACAGTGACCATATTTATTCCTTTCCGGTTAAGGAAATTCTTCTGGTATCGGAGGAAACAGTGCCCTGGTCCCTTGACGGCGAATTCGGAGGCGAATTCCAGACAGTTAATATAGCCAACTTACAGCAGGCAATAAAAATTATCCGGAATAAGGATGAGATTGTGTAAGAATAAGATTATATAAATAACAGAATTATATATAAACGGTTGAATTACTTTTAGTATCTGAAATAGTTAATCAACTGAAAAAATAGTTAATCAACTAAAATAGTTAATCAACTAAAATAGTTAATCAACTGAAAAAATAGTTAATAAACTGAAATAGCTAATCAACTAAAAAATAGTTAATCAACTGAAATACGTTAAACAACTAAAATACGTTAAACAACTAAAATACGTTAACAACTGAAATAATTTTAACCAATTATTAAAGGTGCTGCCGTAAACTCATATTCCGTGTTTCTGCATAAAATGCAGTTCAGGATAAATGAATTTGTGGCAGCACCTTATTTTGCTTTATCATAAGAAATTTCTTACCGCTTCCACCGAAACTTTTTATATCACGATATGGCATATATCATGATACCTCACATCACGATACTTATATCTCACAATATATATATCACGATAGTTTTATCACATGATACTTTTATCGTATGATATTATATCTCACGGTAGTTTATAACATAATACTTTTATCGTGTGATATTATATCTCACGATGCTTTTATTTCATGATATTCTTATCTCATGATATTTTTATCTCATGTTACTTTCAATCTCACGATGCTTTCTATATCACTTTACTTTCAATATCAAAAAGATTGATATCAGATAAATCCCTTAAATACGAAATCAAAATAATTCATTATTCTGCAGCTTTAATTTACTGATGGCCAAAAAGTTTTTTATCACGACGCTGATACCGCCAAGCAGTATGGAGGAGTCCTGTAGAGCGGAGGGTACGATGTGGGTAACACTATTCATCCGGCTGTTTAAGGCTTGTTCAATGTGCTTTGTCAGTCCCGGGAAGAAGCTGGTAAAGGAACTGTTAATAATTACAATGTCAGGATTGTAGGCGTTAAGAACATTGTTAATGCATACGGACATATATTTAATAAATTTGTCAATAATATCTATAGCGTCTTTGTCCCCGGTCTGATACATGGAGGATAAGACTTCAAAGTCTATGTCACTTAACTCCTTCCTGGCAGCAAATTCCCTGAGTAAAGCCCGTTCGGAGACATACTGTTCCAGGCAGCCGTGATTGCCGCAGGGACATTCCCTTCCGTCCACTTCGATTATGGTATGGCCGAATTCTCCGGCTCTGCCGTTATAACCGGTATAGAGTGTGTCCCCGATTAGAAGGCCAAGGCCAATTCCCGAATGAACGCTGATATTTGCTATATTGGGGTAGTCAAACATAAATGTCTTTTCTCCCATTACGGAGAGATTTGCTTCATTTTCCAGAAAAACCGGTGCATGAAACTGCTGTTCCAGCTCCTGGGCAAGATCAATGCCCACCAGATTGTAATAAGGGGTAAAGGAAACTTTATTATCATAAACGACACCATGAATTCCAAGGGCTATTCCGACTAAACCATATGGTGTGTCCGAGCCGGCCGGCTTCATGGATGCAATCAGGTTGCTTAAAATAGGCACAATATCTACATTTCCCCGAGGTGTTTTAATCTGCTTTAAGCTGCAGTCTTCACCTTCCAGATCTGTCAGCAGTGCAGAGATAGTCTCAACACCAATGTCTATGCTGATAACATAACCCGCCTTTTTATTAAAGCTGAGTAAAATCGGTTTCCTGCCAAGATCAGTATCGTCACTGCCTATCTCCATGACCAGCTCCTTGTTAATCAGATCCTGAACAATCGTTGATATGGTAGCTTTTGTCAGACCCAGTTTTTTTGAAATGGCAGCCCGGGAGATTGGTTTTGTATTGATGATTGTCTCCAGCACCAGTGTACTGTTAATGTCCCTTATAAGTTCCTTGCTTCCTGTAACCATGTAATCCATCCTTATCTGGACAGTAGGAAAACTGTCATGATTTTGTAAAAATTCATTTCAATCATAACATAAAAACAAAACCTTGAAAAGGGGGTCTTAAGTAAGAGAAGGTCACTGTCAACAGTAGCAAGAGAATCAACTTGACAAAGTAAAAATTAGTTGTTATATTGTTAATATAAATATTAGTTTAGTCAAAAAACTATATAGGAGGTTTGTTAATATGGCTTATTTTGAAGGTATAGGAAAAATTAATTATGAAGGTCCAAAGAGTAAGAATCCCCTGGCTTTTAAGTATTACAATCCCGATGAGGTTGTAATGGGTAAAACCATGAAGGATCAGTTAAGATTTGCCATGTCTTACTGGCATACATTTACTTATATGGGCAATGATCCTTTTGGTAACGGGACTATGTTCCGTCCCTGGGACAATGCGGAATGCCCTATGGAAGTAGCCAAAGAAAGAGTACATGCTGCATTTGAATTTATGGAAAAGATGCAGATTCCATTCTTCTGTTTCCATGACAGGGATATTGCACCGGAAGGTAAGGACCTGGAAGAAACCAATCAGAGACTGGATGAAATCGTGGCTCTAATTAAAGAAGAGATGGCACGTACCGGAATCAAGTGTTTATGGGGAACCACCAATGCATTCAGTAATCCAAGATTTGTACATGGTGCAGGAACCTCAAGCAATGCTACGGTATTTGCTTATGCCGCAGCACAGATTAAAAAAGCTATGGAAATCACCAAAGAGCTGGGCGGAGAAAATTATGTATTCTGGGGCGGAAGAGAAGGTTACGAGACGCTGCTTAATACGGATACCGGTCTGGAACTTGATAATCTTGCAAGATTACTTAAGATGGCTTGTGTTTATGCGGAAGAAATCGGCTTTACCGGCCAGTTCCTCATTGAGCCCAAACCCAAGGAACCTACCAAACATCAATATGATACGGATGCCGCTACGGTACTTTCCTTCTTAAGAAAATATGATCTCATTGATAAATTTAAGTTAAATATTGAAGCGAACCATGCGACTCTCGCTATGCACACCTTCCAGCATGAATTAAACCAGAGCCGTATCAACGGCGTTCTCGGCAGCGTGGATGCGAACCAGGGCGATAGCAATTTAGGATGGGATACGGATCAGTTCCCTACGAATATCTATGACACTACCCTTGCTATGTATGAAATTATCTTAGCCGGAGGTTTAACAAAAGGAGGTCTTAATTTTGACTCCAAGGTTAGACGTGCATCCTTTGAAGAATCCGATCTGTTCTATTCTTATATTGCAGGTATGGATGCCTTTGCAAGAGGACTGAAAGTAGCTGCTAAGTTAATTGAAGATAAAGTATTTGAAAACTTCATTTCAAACCGTTATGCAAGTTATACGGAAGGTATTGGCAAGGATATCATAGAAGGCAAGGTTGGCTTTAAGGAATTAGAAGCCTATGCCATGAAGAACGGTATTACCCCCAATGTATCCGGAAGACAGGAACTTCTGGAATCTATTTTAAATCAATATATCATAGAAACCGAATAAGGCTTGGAAGATATGGTAACCAGGCTGAGTCTGTGCAGATCTTGTATCTCACAGCCGGGTGTATAGAAAACATATAAAGAAAAATAGCTTACGCGGCATAATCTGGTATATCCGGTTATGCCGGGAGCTATTTATATTTACGGGTAATCCGATCCGGTTAATCCGGGGAAAGAGGTAGTTTATGTTATATATTGGTGTTGACTTGGGTACAACTTCCGTAAAATTATTATTAATGGATGAGAATGGTGACATTAAAAGTATTGTTACCAAGGAATATCCTTTGTATTATCCTCAGCCAGGCTGGTCGGAACAAAATCCCGAAGACTGGTTTGCGGGATTAATGGAAGGCATTAAGGAATTAACAAAAGATTGTGATAAGCAGACGGTTGACGGTATCAGTTTCAGCGGTCAGATGCATGGTATGGTTATTCTGGATGAAGCCGATCAGGTAATCCGTCCCGCTATTCTGTGGAATGACGGGCGTACTCAGGCAGAGTGCGATTATTTAAATAATGAAATCGGCAGAGAAAAAATATCCTCCTATACCGGTAATATGGCTTTAACCGGATTTACGGCTCCAAAGCTTTTATGGGTGAAGAAGCATGAACCGGACAATTTTGCAAGAATAAAGAAAGTTATGCTGCCCAAGGACTATGCGGCTTACTGTTTATCCGGCGTACATTGTACGGATGTATCCGATGCTTCCGGTATGTTATTACTGGATGTTAAGAATAAATGCTGGTCCAAAGAAATGCTTGAGATAATCGGCCTTAAGGAAGAACAGCTGGCTAAGGTATTTGAAAGTTATGATGTGGTCGGAACTCTGAAAAAGGACATTGCAGCCGAATTAGGTCTGCCGGAAACCGTAAAAGTAATTGCCGGCGGCGGAGACCAGGCGGTAGCGGCAGTTGGTACCGGAACCGTAGGAGAGGGTATGTGCAATGTTTCCCTGGGTACTTCCGGTGTTGTATTTATCGCCAGTAAAGAATATGCAGAGGTAGATAAGAATGCGCTCCATGTATTTGCCCATGCTGATGGGAAATATCATTTTATGGGAGTAATGTTATCCGCAGCAGCCTCCAACAAATGGTGGATGGATGATATTATTGGAACCAAAGATTACGGTAAGGAACAGGCGGACATAAAGAAGCTTGGAGAAAATAACGTATACTTCCTGCCTTATCTCATGGGTGAGAGAACACCTCACAATAATCCCAATGCCAGAGGTACTTTTATCGGCATGACAATGGATACCACCCGCAGCGATCTGACCCAGGCTGTTTTAGAAGGCGTTGCCTATGCACTTCGTGATTCCTTTGAAATCACTAAGAAGTTAGGTGTTTCCATAGACCGCATCCGGATTAACGGCGGCGGTGCCAAGAGTCCTTTATGGTGTAAAATCATTGCCAATGTACTGAATGTAAAAGTTGACAAAATCAACAGCGAAGAAGGACCTGCCTTTGGTGCTGCAATCCTTGCTGCGGTTGGCTGCGGTAAGTACGCTACAGTAGAGGAAGCCGCAAGCAGACTCATTAAGGTAACGGAAACCACCGAACAGGATCCGGAAGCGGTTGCATTGTACAATAAAAAGTATGATATATTCAAGGACTTATATCCGACTTTAAAGACCATGTTTGACAGGATTGCAGAGTAAAGATTTTATTTATGAATTAATATATTTTATTAAAGTAAATCTTATTAGAAACTAATTTTCTGTTAGATTTAATTATGGATCTGATATTTAATGAATTAGTAAAGCATATAAAACGCTGATCTGATTTGTCAAATATCAGGTCTTTTTCTGTTTTTATTTTGTCTTTTAAGACACGATCTATATGTAATTTGTGGTTAAATAAGTTGTTACAAAATAATTAAATTTATTACGAAAGTATAATATATATTATTGTTTTTTTATTTTTAGTTTGTTATAATTAATTACATAATATTTACAATAGTCATATGTACATAAAAAGGAGATATTTATGAAACTAAAATATAAAAAAATGATTATGATAGTTAGTATGAGTATTATGGGTATTGGAATGGTTACATTCTCTATCAATTATAAACCAAATAATTTACCAACACACTTCGAAAAATCCAAAACCAGTGTTAAGAATATTTCAGAATCATTTAAAATATCTAAAGAAAACGAAGTACAATCAAAATTTTTACCAACTGTAACGCCATCTGTAACTCCAGATGTCGATATTATATCTAAAGCTGTGGCCACAAATGTATTAGAAAAAGATGCTTATAATGACATTAATAAATTAATTAAAAAATATTATGTTGCTAAGCTTAAGAATGACATAGATAATTTTAAACCTTTAGTAAATAATTCTAAATTGATTGACATGGAAGATAATTCTAGAAGGACTAAATATATAGATGATTATAAAAACTTTGCTTGTTACACTAAGAAAGCAATAGAAGAAGGCACATTTATAGTATATGTATACCAAGAAGTAAAATTTACTAATATTGAAACCCTTGTACCTGGTTTGGATAGATTTTATGTCAAAACAAATGATAAGGGAAAACCATATATTTATTTTGGTGAAATGGATAAAGATACTGAAAAGTATATTAATGAAATACAAGAATCAGAAGACATAATGAAATTAATTAATAGTGTTAATAAGAAATATGAAAAAGCAGTAGCTAAAGATAGTGCATTATACAAATTTAATCTGAAATTAGAAGAATCTATTCAGAATGTTGCAAAGGGTGAATAGAAATATTTGTGAATAAAAATAAGTATAGTTATATTAACAACCGACCTAATATTTGGTTGGTTGTTTTTTGGTGCGCACGGCGGGCGTACGTATCAACGAGTGCAAGTCCTGAGTCCGCCTGGTAGTAGGTAGGACATAGCCAATGGCAAGGGTGTGTGGGTGACTACGAATCTGAAGGAAGCCGGATGGCAAATCTCTGGTTTGACGCACAGAAATCATATCAGGCTGTAATCGGGGGTAAGGTTGCTATACAAGTCGAAGTCCCAATATACCGGCATATGGGGCTATCGTATCACCATGTACTGGACTTTGTAGAGAGCATCTGTGATAAGAATGTTTTTATATATAAGGGCGAAATAAAATTAATGGAAACTTATAACAAAAACTTAGAAGACATATATAAAAGGTTATATCTGGAGTGATTAGCAGAAATCAACGGTAATAAGAAGGCTGTTATGCAGATGATGTTAAATAACTGTGTTCATATACAGAAATTTAACATCGATTGCGTAACAGCCTTATAGTATGTAAGCACCACAAATCCGGTGTTTGTATGTAACAAACCAGGCTAGATATTTTAAAATACAGATGAATATGTAAACCCGGGAATAATCTGACTTATTGCTGCTGATAGCTGATCCGCCATTTTAGCATGCTTTTCAACAGACGGATGTCCGCTGCCGCCCATCCCGTCTATTAACCGGTTAATAAGCGGAAATTCCATAAAATGAATCTGTGAATCCCCTTTATCTCGAAGATCATTTACTAAAGCAGACAGATACGGGCTTGGTGAAAGATTCATGGGACCAATTATACAGAAGATTTCAGCAGACGGATATCTGTTACGGATAAAAGCTATCAATTCCTGATACCGTTTTGTGTAATCGGAAGGATTGATAGGAGCCGACCAGTCATTGGTTCCAAGATTAATAATAATTACTTCCGGGTTAAAGGGGTCTATAGCCTTATGATCTAAGTAAGGACATATGGTCTCTATAAAGTAATCTGACATACGGCCTTCTTTGGTTCCGCCGTAATTCTGATAACATCCGGTACCGGACGCACCTACGATCAAGGTTTCGGCATTCAAATACTGCCCGGTGAGAGAACTGTATGCCAATGCGTTATTCTCCCGTGATGCATCACAGTCGCTTGGTATTTGCGCCTCGTTGCCGTAACCGCAAGTGATGGAGTCACCTATAAACATAATTTGATGGGGCAGTGGTGCGGGAGGGTCTAAAAAGAATCCGCTTTCCGCTGTCAGATTAACAAATTTTATACATCCAAAGGCAGCTTCGGTGCGTTTTTGCAGTGTTAATGTATGAGGAAGGTCTTCGAGGTCGTCGGCTAGCTGGTAGAAACGGTTCTTAGGATCAATACGGATGACCCGTACTGGAAGATTATCGATATAAACGTTAATCCAGGTTTTGCCGTTTGCTGTCATATCTTCAATTTCTGCGGTGATTTCTCTTCCCTGAAAACGTACACTAACCGCACTGCCGGGAAGGAAACAGGAGATCCCGTCTTGTTCCTGATGAAACAGACCTTGACGCCGG
>JAEZSL010000028.1 GCA_023443925.1 Bacillota bacterium
TTATTATATTGTCCCTTTAAATTTGATATGGACATATTCCGGAAGAATTCATTGGCCTCCAGACCGATATCCTGGTTGGCAGTTATTAAAGACAGGTCGGTATAAAGCTTTGCCGTTTTTTCATTATAATTACCGGTTCCTACCTGGGTGATATACAGGATTTTGTTTCTGTCCCTTCTGGTAATCAAACAGATCTTGCTATGAACCTTAAAGCCTTCAAAGCCATAGATGACATTACAGCCGGCTTCTTCGAGACGTTCTGCCCATTCGATATTATTTTCTTCATCAAACCTTGCCTTTAGCTCCACAAGTACTGTTACTTCCTTGTTATTTTCAGCCGCTGTGCTTAAGTAATCTATGATTCTTGAATTTCTGGATAACCGGTATATGGTGATTTTAATAGAAATTACATTGGGATCCTGGGAACTTTCCTTTAATAAATGCAAAAAAGGTTCCATTTGATGATACGGATAAAATAAAAGGATATCCTTTTTCCTGCATTGGCTTGTAATACTTTCATTTTTATTTAAGAAAGCCGGATAATTTGGCTCAAATATCGGATAGCTGAGTTGTTTTAGTAAAACTCCCGGAAGCTTTGACGACAATTCAAACACGTAATTCATAACCAGCGGTGTTTCACTGGTAAAGATCTGCTCTTTGCCGATTTCAAGCTTGTCCACTAAAAAGCCCGTCAGAGCTTTGCTTAAATGACCCTGTACTTCCAGACGGACCGGTGAAAGTCTTGACCGTTTTTTCAGTACCTTTTTCATACGTTCCCTAAAGTCATCATCAACTTCAAAAATATCATCCTCCGTACTGATATCCGCATTCCTGGTTACGGAGACAATAGCCGCACATTCCACCTTATACATTCCAAAGATTTCAGATGTATGTTCCAGCACTATTTTCTCTGTCATAACATAACGGGTCTGGCTTCCTGGCAGCAGTGCAAAACGTGGCAGGGACTGGGATATGGGGATTAATCCAAACTTAGTATCTTCTCCCTGAAATACACAGACTATGTACAAAGCCTTATTGATAAGATGCGGAAACGGATGGCGGGAATCAATGACCTGAGGTGAAAGGATCGGTGAAATCTCATTTTGGTAACAGTGGTCGATAAACTTTTTTTCTGATTTTTCCAGTTCATTTAGATTCAAATTGCAGACAGCAAAATCCCTGAGATTTGCTTCAACCTCTACGAATAATTTATCTCGTAACCGGTAAAGCGGTACGGTATTTTCAAAGATTTTAGCCAGCTGCTGCGTAGGAGTCATACCTGTTTTGTTATCCACACTATTATTTTCCAATAATGATAAATCGGTAAGGGAACCGACCCTTACCATAAAGAACTCGTCCAGATTGCTGGTAAATATAGATATAAATTTTAATTTTTCATAAATGGGTACCGTTGCATCCTGAGCTTCCAAAAGTACCCGCTCATTAAATTTCAGCCAGGATAACTCTCTGTTCTGCATAAAACTTCTATTTATGCTGCTGTCCGAATGTGCCATAACTATTCTCCTTTCAGGACCCTTTCGTATAAATATCCTTCCCGTATACCAAATTTGCTGACATTGATATTTTCACAGTAAAAGTAATCCATGATGGTGTCTACAATAATAAGCCCCGGTATGATAGTATGCACACGGTCGGGGATATTCTGCAGAACAGGAGTGAGTGTAGTTTTATGGCTGTTATGAAGAGCTTCCAATATCTTTTTAATATGAAAGGCTTCCAGTACAGTATTATTTTTCGGGAGTCCGAACATGTGATTGCTCAACTTAGCCGCTGCCCGGATGGTACCGCCCACACCGCAGATAACAGGATATGCCTGCTTATCGATTTCAAGCGCTTCCAGATTTTCCATGACAACCTGCCGGATCGTCTTCCTCTCCTCTTCTTTTGGAATAATCTTCTTCACATATTTTACATATAAATTCAGAGATCCGATGGGCATACTGGTAGCTACCTGAATTTCCCGCCCTGTAAAAGGCACCAGTTCCGTACTTCCTCCGCCGATATCAACTAAAATACCGTGTTCACCGCTAAATGACCTGGTTGCACCTATAAAGTCCAGCGTTGCTTCTTCTTCACCGGATAATAATTCGACTTCATAGCCTGTATTTTCTTTTATTGCTGCAATTACCTCTTTCGTATTAACAATATTCCGAAGGGATGCCGTGGCAAATATATGGGTATCTGCCTCTGCTACCTGAAAATTTTTCAGGATGGAGGAAAAGTCCTTCAGAATTTCACAGGCCCTCTCCACTCCGCTGCTGCTAAGCTTTTCATTTTTTATATAATTTGCTAAACCGGCCATTTTCTTTTTCTCCAGTAAGGTCCTTAACTGAGAATCCTGGTACTCGTAAATGCACAGCCGGATGGTATTCGATCCTAAGTCTATTATTGCACAAATCATATGGAAAGCCTCCTATTCACATAGTTCATTCTAATGTTAATTTTTAGTATAATTACTGAATGTTAAGTCAATGTAAAATGATTGTTAATATTCGGTAAATTTAAAAATATTGACGAAATATGTAAATTCGTCAATATCCTTTTTTTATTAATTCCTGACGGATATATCGGAAGGTAGCAGCTTCCCCTTTTTCTTTTAACATAAACAGGAGTTTCTCCAATAGAATTCTGGTATCCGGATGTATTAAATAATGTTCCTTTGAGGCCAGAAAATAAGCCAGGGGATCCTGATCGGTGTACTTTTCCTTATTATAGGTTTTACTTGCTGCTATCCGGTCACAGAACATTTCCACCACATATTTTACCGGCATCTTCATACCGGACATGGGTGTCCCTTCATTTAAACTGTAGTCGATCCAGTACTCCAGATGATGTTTATTTCTCCCTTTGTGATGCAGCCAGGCGAGACTGTAACCCTTTGCTTCCCGCTCCGCATTATTTGGGCTTCTGTTACCCTGATAGTACCTGGCCCCCACAGAAAATTCCACCCAGGAATATTTGGATAAATCGTGAAGCAGTCCCTGTTTATACAAACCTGCCCGGAAACAGTACTTTAATACAAGCCATTTATGATGATTTATTGTTTTTAAGTGTTTTACCCAATTTAACATAATATCCTCCAATTCTTTAAACTATTATGATTCATTTCGTCAAACTAGTCAAGAATAGAGTTATTTGGGCGGGTTATTCTCTGTCATGAGATTTCTTATCAGTTATATCCTCATCACTTATCCCTTCCTCCGATAAACCTTCATTTTGCTGCCTTTCAATAATACCTGCTAGTTCCTCGGAAAATTCTGCGGATAATCCACGCCTGTAGTTCGTGACGTAACTGTCCGTTTCCGTATTAGCCTTTATATGGAAGGACCGGTATAGTTTCATTCCACCATAGCAGATGGAATAAAAGACAATCATTATAATTCCCGCAATGAGGCCTGTGCCCTGTCCTTTAATAAAGGGCATACTGACTACGGCAATTACCAGAATAATTAAGACCAACAGGGAAGAATACGGGAAACCTCCCAGCCTGCATTTGTGTTCCGGACAGCCATATTTTTTCCGGAACCGGATGTGAGAGGCCATAATAATAATATAGGTAAAAAGCAAGGCAAAACCACCAGCACTGATTAAAAACAAATAAATCCGGGGTAGTAACAGTCCTAGACCCTGTCCGGCAAGCATACCAAGACCGGAAAATATAATTCCCCGATAAGGAACTTCTTTGTTGTCCTTTAGAAAAGGCGGCGCCATCCTGTCGGCTGCCAGTGACCGTATCATTCTGCCAAGCCCGAACATGGCTGCCAGCATCGTAGACAGGATAGCCGTAATAAGAACCAGGTTCAAAACCGAGCCTGCCCAGGTAATGCCGTACCGGTTTAAAGCTGCCACCATAGGGCTGGTATCTTCATTTACAGCTGAGGTAGGAATCAGAGGAAGTAAGACTGCTACCGATACAATATAAAAACCCACCAGCATAATTACGGTATAATTAATTGCCTTTGGCACAGTTTCCTGCGGATTCTCCGCTTCAGATGCCGCTAAACCAATTATTTCAAAGCCGGCATAGGCAAACATAACAATCAGCATGCTGCCGGCCAGCCCTTTTATACCTCCCGGCATAAAAGTTTCCGCCCTTAGTTCTCCAAGTCCCACTGTTCTGGCGCCTGGAAACAATCCGGTAATCAATAAAACGGCTATTACAATAAAAGCTACAATGGCAAGTACTTTAACCGCCGACAATCCGCTCTCCAACTTGCTTAATTTACTGGCCCCTAACAGATTTAGCAGTGTCACGCCGACTATGATACCGGCACCCAGCCAGGCTATGGAAACCCCAGGTATCCATTCCCTCACCAGAATGGATATGGCTGTAGCTTCACTGGACATGGCTAAGACCATTCCGGTCCAGTACACCCAGCCGGTTACAAAGCCTGTACCCTGCCCATAAGCCTCCGCCGCAAAAGCCCGGAAGGACCCCGAACCCGGATTGGCTACCGTCATCTCAGAAAGCGCATATAATATAAAATACACCATGACGCCGCCTAATATATATGATATTAATATCGAGGGCCCTGCTGAATTTATTGCAACGGATGAACCCAGGAAAAATGATCCCCCGATTACGGTTCCCAACGCCAGCATAGTCAGATGTAAAGCTGATAATCCTTTTTCTTTTCTCTTCAATGTAAATTCCTCCATGATAAAAGTATCCTAATATAAGCGCAAGCATTAACTTTATTTTTATTTACCCTTAATGCTTCGATTGCCAAAAAATTTTATAATGCTTATTCTGGGCACAAATCCTGAAAATTCTGCCTTTGACTATTATTCCTAAATTTCAGTAATAAATACCTGTATTAGTAATTGAATACTTTTTATTAAAATAGAACAGCAAAAAAGCATCGGTTTTATTGCTGTTCCATTCATTTATTCGTGTTAAAACGGAATTTTATACATTGATTACCAATATACACTTGAAAATCCCTTTTTATAGATGTTATAATCAGGAAGTATGCAGTATGAAGTTTAAATTTTAACCGTGGATTAATAGAAAGAAGAATGACTGTGAAGAATGACTTTACCCAGGGAAGTGTTGTTAAAAATATTTTAAATCTCGCTTTTCCAATGACTTTAGCCCAATTGATTAATGTTTTATATAATGTTGTTGACAGAATTTACATAGGAAGAATATCAGAAGGAGCTACCTTGGCCTTAACCGCTATCGGATTGACCCTTCCGATCATTACCATCATCATCGCCTTTGCCAATCTCTTTGGAATGGGCGGCGCACCCTTATGCTCCATAGCCAGAGGCCGCGGCGATACCAAAGAAGCAGAACGGATCATGGGAAACTCCTTTGTATTACTAATTCTGTCAGGTATTATCCTCACCATACTTTTTCTGCTTCTAAAGAGGCCTATGTTGTATTTATTCGGAGCCAGTGACGCCACTTATCCTTATGCTAATGAATATCTGACCATCTATCTGCTTGGTAATGTGTTTGTAATGATCGGTCTTGGTATGAACAGTTTCATAAATTCCCAGGGTTTTGGGAAAACAGGTATGATGACAGTATTATTAGGTGCTATTGCAAATATAATTCTGGACCCGATCTTTATCTTTGTATTTGATCTGGGTGTCAAAGGTGCGGCCATCGCTACCGTTCTATCCCAATTTCTTTCCGCCGCCTGGATTATAATCTTTCTGACCGGTAAGAAAACCATCCTGAAATTAAAGGTTTCCAACTTTAAACTAAGCCTCAGACTGTTTAAGGATATTACTATGCTGGGCTTATCCGGATTTATGATGGCAGTCACCAACGGAGCAGTCCAGATTATGTGTAATGCAAGCCTTCGTTTTTATGGCGGCGATCTTTTTGTAGGTGTTATGACCGTCATAAACTCCATAAGAGAAATCATCTCTATGCCCGTATCCGGATTAACCAACGGTGCCCAGCCGGTCATGGGTTACAATTACGGCGCAGGTTCCTATGGCCGGGTTCGTTCCGCCATTAAGTTTATGTCTGTTGTCTGTATCCTTTATACCGTAGCTGCCTGGGGAATCCTAAACCTTTTTCCCCGCTTTTTTATACGGATATTCAGTCAGGATGCCAAACTGGTGGAAGCAGCCCTGCCATCCTTAAGAATATACTTTTTCGGATTCTTTATGATGTCACTGCAATTTGCCGGACAGGCGGTATTCGTAGCACTTGGTAAAGCCAAACAGGCTGTTTTCTTCTCCCTGCTGCGTAAGGTCGTTATTGTAATTCCGCTGACACTTCTGCTTCCTCGGCTGTTTGCCCTTGGTACTAACGGCGTATTTTTAGCAGAACCTGTCTCTAATTTTATAGGAGGTACGGCCTGCTTTGCTACCATGATCGTATTAGTAGGTAAAGAATTGAAGAAACCACCGCTGAGATAAGTTTAAATCCTTACACCAGATAGCTTTTTACCAGCTGTTCAAACTCCATTTGATAAGAGGTTATATAATCCGGTAAGCTCTGTTTGGATTCGTTCAGCTTGATTGCCAGTACGGCAATAAAATCCGGTATCTCCTCCAGTTTCAGGAAGCCGTAGCTTTTTCCAAACCCGGTTTTTTTACCGGGCCGGCCTCCGGCATATAGTTCAAAAACATCTGCCACGGTATCTCCAACCCTCTTTTTCCCCCCTGCAAAACCAAGCTCATTCACCTGGTGTCTGGCACAGGAATTACTGCAGCCGGATATGTGAATGGAAGGCAGGTAGGCTGACGGTATCTCTTTTTTCTTAAGATTCAGAAGGATCGCTTTGCACAAAGCCTGACTCTGTTCGATTCCGACCTGGCAGGTTGGAACTCCGATACAGCTTACACTCATTTGAACCGGTAAAACCTGTCTAACTTCTTTGGTCAATGCCAGCAGTTCTTGGGCTTTTGAAAGCTTAAGATTCCGGATGTACATATTTTCAGACATGCTAAGCCGTATATCCGCACCTTCACAGCCTTCTAAGAATCCCAGGATATCATAAAGAGTCTCCGTTGGCATGAGCCCGCAAAGCGGATGAAGAACAACGGTATACAACCCTTTTTGTTTCTGGGGTATCAGACAGTTTCTTTCTTCCGGTAATTCCTCCTGGGCTGCTGTTTCTAAAAACTCCTGTGTAAATACCGGTATATTTCCTGAAAGTTTACCTGCTTCTTTTAATGCGTTGACTTCTTCCTGGTAAGATTCTATAAACACTTCTTTTCCCATTCTTTGGGGTATATAACGGAGTCTTGCCCTGCTTTTATTCTCAAAATCACCTTCTTTTGTAAATATCCTGATAACTGCTTCCACATAGTAAAGCACCTCTTCCGGTGTTATAAGACCGTCAAGGGGAATTCCCAGTGCCGGATTGGCACCCAGTCCTCCGGCCAGATACAATTTAAAAAACTGTTTTCCGTCATTTACCACTGCAAGGAAACCTAAGTCCGTAAAGGTACAGCCTGCATAATCTCTTCCGTTATTAGAAAACGCAATCTTTAGTTTTCTCGGCAGATGATATTCGGTAATCCGCTCCATCAGGTAGCTGCATACCTGCAGGGCATATGAGGTCACATCAAAGGCTTCCCCTTGTTCTACCCCTGATAAAGGCGAAAGAGCAACATTTCGCGGGTAATTGCCTCCGCTTCCTCTTGTATATAAACCATGTGCCAATGCCGTCTCCATAATGTCACAAACTTCATCGATCCCCAGATCATGGAGCTGTATCGCCTGTCTGGTGGTAAGATGTATGTTCTTTAATTTATACTGTCCGGCAAATCCGGCAATTAACCTTAAGTGTGTCGGATTTAAAACACCGGAAGGTATCCGCAGCCGGAGCATGAATTTTTCCCCGCCTTTTTGTGCGTACACTCCCATTCCCCCTGATGCTGCTTTAAACTGTGCTGCATTTATTTCTTTCCCAACAAATTGGTGCCCTATGTGTCGAAACTTTAATATCTCATCCTTTAAAATGTCCAAATGGCCGCTGCTGCTATTATTTTGCTGATATTCCTTCATACACCTGCTCCTTTATACTGTTCGTTCTTACCAGAGTTATCCCGTTCATTGGAATAATTCTATCTAAATCACTTGATTTTAACACAAATTAAGAATAAAATAAAATTATATTTAATTATCTAACTATAAATTGTATTTATAGTTAGATTTATAATTGCGCCTGATATTGGTATTACCGGATACCGTTTTGCGTCCATAGAAAGGATAGAAACAGACCATTATGCTGGATTTTAGAATAGAAACCTTTCTTACTCTCTGTGAAGAAAAAAGTTATACAAAAACTGCCCAGAAGCTCTGCATTACCCAGCCTGCCGTAAGTCAGCACATACGGTATCTGGAACAACTTTACGGCTGCAGCCTGGTTTATTTTAAAAGCAAGAATTTATATTTAACCAACCAGGGTGAAGAGCTTAGAAAATACGCACTCCTGTCTAAAGCGGACTGGAATAAGGTCAGCACTCGGCTTAGAGATGAAAATCAGGTAAAAAGGATCTCTTTTGGGGCAACTCTGACCATTGGAGAATATATAATGCCGGAGATTCTTGCCGGACTTATAAATCATACCGATTATTCTCTGCTCTCCATGCTGGTGGATAATACGGAAACCTTATTGCTAAAACTTCAGCAGGGGCTTATCGATTTTGCATTTATAGAAGGACAGCTGGATAAAAGGGAATATACTACCAGGCTGTTTTCACCGGCCAGATTTATACCTGTCTGTTCCGTAAATCATGAATTTGCAGACCGCCTCGTATCCTTTGACGAAATATTCACACAGCGTCTTATTGTGCGGGAAATTGGCAGCGGAACCCGTGGTGTTCTGGAACAGGTACTGCTGGAACATAACCAGAAGATTCAAAGCTTTCCCCATATAGTGGAGATCGGGAATTTAAACGCTATTAAAAATCTTGTTGAGAAGGGTCTCGGTATTACGTTTTTGTATGAAAATGCCGTTACAGCGGAACTCCGGCGCGGTACTCTAAAAAAAATACTGCTGTCCGATTTTGAAGCAATCAGGGAATTTAATTTTATTTGTTTAAAAAACAGCCGATTTTTAGAAGAAAAGCTGGATTTCTTTCACCGGTGCACGCAAATATTTGCAGCAAATTTTTGATGATATATTATTGAGGACATTAATTAAGCCGGTGATATTTCTCCAAAGGGAGATTCATCACCGGCTTACCGGTTTATTTTATGAATGTCTTTTCGTCACTTTCATACGGTTCATGGCACGGTTAAGTGCTGCCTGGGTATGATAATATTCCATAATACTCTGCTTTTGGCGCAGTCGTTCTTCCGCACGCATTTTTGCTTCATTCGCCCGGTTAATGTCAATATCCTCCGGTCTTTCCACCGTATCCGCCAGTAATACCACATAGTCCGGTGTAATTTCTACAAATCCTTCGCTGACTGCGGCATACTGCCAGTTTCCGTCAACCAGAAACCGAAGTTCACCGGAATTAATACAGGTAACCATTGCTTCGTGTCTAGCCAATATCCCATGCTCACCGTCAAGTCCAGGGAAAATCAGCATTTCACATTCCCCTTTATAAAAAGGATGGTCACTCGCAATGATTTCAAGCTGAAATGTCTTAGCCATTGCTCCTCCTATCTCTTATTTAACATAAGGCTGCATCGGAAGTTTATGCCGTTTCATTTTCCTTTATTCGTTTCGCCTTTTCGATAACATCATCAATGGTACCCACCATTAAGAAAGCTGCTTCCGGATAATCATCCATTTCACCGTTTATAATTGCCTTAAAGCCTTTGATTGTTTCACTTAAGGAAACATATTTACCCTGGAATCCGGTAAAATTCTCTGCTACATAGAAAGGCTGAGATAAGAATTTCTGGATCTTTCTGGCACGGTATACAGCCAGTTTATCCTCCTCATCTAATTCTTCCATACCAAGGATTGCAATGATATCCTGCAATTCTTTATATTTTTGCAGAAGTTCCTGTGTCTTTCTGGCGGTTTCATAATGTTCTTCACCCACTACATCAGGTTCCAGAATTCTGGAGGTAGATTCCAGAGGATCCACAGCCGGATAAATACCCTGTTCTACAATCTTTCTGGATAAAACCGTTGTTGCATCCAGATGGGCAAAAGTAATTGCCGGAGCAGGGTCAGTTAAGTCATCCGCAGGTACATAAACAGCCTGCACGGAAGTTATGGAACCATTTTTAGTAGATGTAATTCTTTCCTGCAATTCACCAACTTCATTCGCAAGGGTCGGCTGGTAACCTACGGCAGAGGGCATACGTCCTAACAGCGCGGAAACCTCGGAACCTGCCTGTACGAAACGGAATATGTTATCAATAAATAACAATACGTCCTGTTTCTCCACATCCCTGAAATACTCTGCCATAGTAAGTCCGGTCTGGGCTACTCTCATACGGGAGCCCGGGGGTTCATTCATTTGTCCGAATACCAAAGCAGTCTTATTGATAACTCCGGATTCTTTCATTTCCATCCAGAGGTCATTACCTTCCCTGGAACGCTCTCCAACACCGGTAAAAATGGAATATCCGCCGTGCTCGGTGGCAATATTACGGATAAGCTCCTGGATTAATACGGTCTTGCCAACACCGGCACCGCCGAAAAGTCCGATTTTACCTCCCTTTGCATAGGGGGCTAATAAGTCGATTACTTTAATTCCTGTTTCCAATATTTCAACGACGGGACTCTGATCCTCAAATGAAGGAGGATCTCTGTGGATTTTCCACTGATCTTCTCCTACAACGGGTTCACCCTTGTCGATTACTTCACCTAATACATTAAACATTCTTCCTAAAGTCTGTTTTCCCACCGGTATCTTAATGCAGGCACCTGTTGCAGTAACTTCCATATCCTTAACGAGACCTTCGCTGGAGCCTAACATAATACAACGCACAATATTATTACCTATATGAGAAGCGACTTCCATTACCAGCCTTTTTCCTGAATTGTTAACTTCGAGGGCATCTCTTACCATAGGAAGTTTGCCGCCTTCGAATTCCACATCCACAACCGGACCTAAAACCCGAACAATTTTTCCTTTTTCCATATTCTTAAGTCTTCTAGTTCCCTGAAAACCGGGTCATACCCGCTTAACAGGTGATTATAGAAATCTCCTTTCCTTTATTTTTTCAAACTCCTGGCACCGCTGACAATTTCCGTGATTTCCTGGGTGATTGATGCCTGTCTCGCTCTGTTATACAAAAGATCCAAATCGTGAAGCATATCTTTCGCACTTTTTGTAGCCGCTTCCATTGCGGTCATTCTTGCATTCTGCTCACTGGAGAAAGACTCGATTAAAACACCATACATCAGTCCCTTTAAATAATTTGGAACCAGCTTATTCATAACTTCCTCGGCGGAAGGTTCAAACCTGGCATGCTGATAGCCGGCTTTTTTTCGTTCGAACTTCTTTCTCTCCAAAGGCAAGATATGGGCAAACTGAACTTCCGCTTTCATTGGTGTTATCATTTTCGTATAGATAACATAGACATCATCCAGTTCTCTTTTTTCGAACAATTCGATAATACTTTCTGACATGAGCTGGGCACGGTGGAGTGTTGGATTTTGGGCCGTATATAAGAATTCACCGTCAACGTGAACATTTTTACGCATAAAATACTGCCTGCCGACCTGGCCTACGATATAAAGATAATTATTATTGCTTTTGCCCATTTCTTCTTCCGCCTTGCGGATTACATTGTGGTTATAGGAGCCCGCCAGACCTTTATCGGCAGTAATAACAATATATCCTTTTTTCCGCTCTTCCGGTTTAAGCTCTTCCCTGCGTTCAAAGTATACCTGATGAACATGAGGTGCCCGCACAAGAATATCATGTATGGTAGCCTGAAGTTTTTCAAAATAAGGTTCTGCGGCAATCAGATTCTTTCTTGCCTTCTTTAATTTCGATGAGGATATTAAGTACATGGCATTCGTTATTTTCATAATATCTTGAATGCTTTTAATTCTGGTACGAATTTCTCTCATATTTGCCATGACAATCACCTACTTCTTAAATTCTTTGACTACTTTAACGATTTTTTCAATTAACTCATCTGTTAATACTTTATTTGTATCGATGTCCTCAATGATCTCAGGGTATTTTGTTTCGAAATAATCCATTAACTCACTGCGGAAGGTTTTAACCTGCTTAATCGGTACATTGTTAAAAAGCCTGTTATTGGCGGCACATAACAAAATAACCTGCTCATGCAGCGAAAGCGGCTTTGATAAAGGCTGCTTTAATAATTCCACCAGATGATTGCCGTGGTCTAACAGATCTTTGGTTGATTTATCAAGTTCCGAACTGAACTGAGTAAAGATTTCCATTTCCCTGAACTGTGCCAGATCGATACGAAGGCTGCCGGCAGCTTTCTTCATGGCTTTGGTCTGAGCAGCACCGCCTACACGGGATACACTTAGACCAACATTAACCGCCGGACGGATACCGGCAAAAAACAATTCACTCTCAAGGAATATCTGACCGTCGGTAATGGAAATTACATTCGTAGGAATGTATGCGGATACATCACCGGCCAATGTTTCAATAATGGGAAGTGCGGTAATGGAACCGCCGCCGTGCTCTTCGTCCAGTCTGCTGGAACGCTCCAATAATCTGGAATGCAGATAGAATACATCACCGGGGTAAGCTTCACGTCCCGGAGATCTCTCCAACAGCAGAGACATGGTACGGTAAGCAACGGCATGTTTTGATAAATCATCATATACAATCAAAACATCCTTTCCCTGACTCATAAAATATTCTGCTATGGCAGTACCGGCATAAGGTGCAATATACTGCAGCGGTGCCAGATCACTGGCTGATGCGGATACAACGATAGAATAATCCATAGCTCCATGTTTGGTTAAAGTTGATACTATTTTTGCAACGGTAGATGCCTTCTGTCCAATTGCAACATAAATACAGGTAACCCCCTGCCCTTTCTGATTTAAAATTGTATCAATGGCTATGGAAGTTTTACCGGTCTGACGGTCTCCGATGATGAGTTCCCGCTGGCCTCTGCCGATGGGGAACATTGCGTCTATGGCCATAATGCCGGTCTGTAAAGGTACCGTTACGGATTTTCTGTCACAAACACCGGGAGCTTCACTTTCAATAGGGAAGAACTCATTGGAATCAATGGGTCCTTTGCCGTCAATCGGACTTCCAAGAGCGTCTACAACTCTTCCGATAAGTTCATCAGAAACAGGTACACCTGCTCTTTTATGGGTCCTTGTTACTTTAGAACCTTCCGTCAGTCCATAGTCTGAGCCTAATAAAACGCAGCCAATGGTTTTGAGTTCCAGGTTTTGTACAATACCCCGCACACCGGTCTCAAATTCCACTAGTTCTCCGTACATGGCATGGTCAAGACCGTACACGGTAGCAATACCATCACCAATATTGATTACTGTTCCGGTCTCTTTCACCGTCATTTTTATATCATAATCTTCGATTTCACTTTTCAAAACAGAAATAATATCATTTTGATTTATATTACTCAAACAATTCACCTCCTGACAAGAGTTTTCTGTAATTCTTCCAAAGTTCCTTTGATACTTTTATCGTATTCCGTATTACCCACCGTCAATACGAAGCCTCCTATCAGGGCCGGATCTTCCTTCAGTTCCATAATAACTCCTGTTTTCCTATATTTATTGCATAACATATCTTTAATTTGCTGTATTTCCGTTTCTTCAGGTTTTGCAACATAGGATAGCTGTGCTTTAATTATATGGTTACTTTCCAGCACCATTGCATCATATTCCTGAAATACCTCCGCAGCTGCTCCAATCTGCCCATGCAGGTTTAAAACCTTTATAAAACTGCGTATTTCCTTATCAAAGATACGGTCAATGACAGCTTCTTTTTCCAGTCTTTTTATACTTGGATTTTCAAGAGCTTCCATTAGTTCCTTGTTTTGTGACAATACTTCTTTGGACTTTTTTATAACTTCCTCCTGCAAACCCAAGGAAAACAATACTTTAGCATAATTAGCTGCCTGTGAGGTTATCATTTCGATGCACCTACCTCTTTAATGAAATCACCGAGAAATTGCTTATTCGTATCTTCGTCCACATTCCTGCCTATAATTTTTGATGCTGCAAGCATAGCAATACCGGCAATTTCAGACTGGGCATTCTGCAGGGATTTCTGTTTTTCAATTTCTATGGTCTTGCTGGCCTCCTGCAGGATTCTAGCTGCCTCTTCCCTTGTCTCCTTTAACTGACGGTTTGTTTCCTGAACTGCCTTTTCTCTTGCCTCATTCAGGATCTTTAAGGCTTCCTCACCAGCATTACTTAATTCAAGTTCGTATTGACCCTTTATATCCAAGGCCTCTGCTTTGATATCCTCTGCATTCTGTAATTCACCTTCAATTAAATGCTGGCGTTTATCCATCATATCCGTTACCGGTTTAAATAAGAATTTTTTAAGGAAGAAGAACAGTATTAAAATATTAACGACGGTCCAAATAATGCTCCAATCTAAACTTAACAATTGTATCCCCTCCTAATATTATTTTAAGAAAAGTATAATTAATACGGCTATAACGAAGCCATAAATAGCGGTTGCTTCTGCTAAGGCACAACCTAATAGTAATGCTTTATTAATATCGTCTTTTGCTTCCGGCTGTCTTGCGATTGCTTCCGTTGCTTTGGATGTTGCAATACCGATACCTATACCTGCTCCTAAACCTGCCAAAACGGCAATACCTGCTCCAATTGCGATTAATGTTGACATATATTTTCTCCTTTAAATGTTATTTTAAAAATAAGATGATGAGTACCGCAATTACAAATCCGTAAATAGCGGTCGCTTCTGCTAAGGCACAACCTAATAGTAAGGCTTTGTTAATATCGTCTTTTGCTTCCGGCTGTCTTGCGATTGCTTCTGTTGCTTTGGATGTTGCAATACCGATACCAATACCTGCTCCTAAACCTGCCAAAACGGCAATTCCTGCTCCAATTGCAATTAATGTTGTCATAAATACATCTCTCCTATAAAATTATTTTTTTAACCTTCCATCTTTTCCTTCATAAATAATGAAGTTAAAAATACAAATACATAAGCCTGAATGATTCCGTCAAATATATCAAAATAAAAACTGAATGGAATCGGGATTACTGCGGGAGCAACTATCTTAATTAGTTCCATTACAACGAATCCGCCCAGTATATTACCGAAAAGTCGCATGCATAAAGAAAGTGGCCTGATAAATATCTCCATTATGTTTATGGGTGCAAGTATCGCCATGGGCTCCGCAAAGCTCTTAAGATACTTCTTACCGCCTTTTTTATGAATACCGGAATATTCTATAATTATAATACTCATTAAAGCCAGGCCTGCTGTGACATTCAGATCTTTTGTCGGTGGTGTAAGTCCGACTAATCCCACCAGATTGGCAAATCCTAAATAAATCAGGACGGTAGACATATAAGGGACATACCGCTTTCCTTCCTCGCCAAGAATACCGTTAAAGATGCCCGTGATAAAACCTACAAACGCTTCTACGTAAACCTGAGGACCGGTTGGGACAATCTTTAAGTTACGTACAAAAATCAATGTCAGAATCATAACGAAAGCCATAATACCCCAGGTCACAACAACCGAGTTGGGGATCGGAATACCGCCGAATATGGGTACGACAAAACTTATCTTACTGTCCAGTTTGGATATCAGCTCTTCTGCTAAATCC
>JAEZSL010000226.1 GCA_023443925.1 Bacillota bacterium
TCATCCATTCTGGCAACCAATTTATCAAGATTATCCTCTCTCTGGCTGCCTCCGATAATTTCACCGATTCCGGGTACCAGTAAGTCCATGGCGGCAACGGTTTTATTATCCTCATTTAACTTCATATAAAAGGCCTTAATATCCTTGGGATAATCCGTTACAAAAACAGGTTTTTTAAAGATTTCCTCTGTCAGATACCTCTCATGCTCGGTCTGTAAATCACAGCCCCAGCTTACTTTATATTCAAATTTGTCGTTGTTTTTCTCTAAAAGCTCAATTGCTTCCGTATAGGTAACATGTCCGAATTCAGACTTCATAACATGATTCAGTCTCTCTAACAATCCCTTATCCACAAACTGATTAAAGAATTCCATTTCTTCCGGGGCATGCTCCAGTACATAACGGATAACGAATTTGATCATGCCTTCTGCCAAAACCATATCATCTGCTAAATCAGCAAAAGCGATCTCCGGCTCAATCATCCAGAATTCTGCGGCATGGCGTGTGGTGTTGGAATTTTCTGCACGGAATGTTGGCCCGAAGGTATAAATATTGCGGAATGCCATGGCATAGGTTTCTCCGTTTAACTGACCGCTTACCGTTAGATTTGTCTCTTTACCGAAGAAATCTTCCGCATAATCCACTTTTCCTTCTTTTGATAAGGGCAGCTTTTCCATATCCAGAGTGGTTACCCTGAACATCTCACCGGCTCCTTCTGCATCACTTCCGGTTATTAATGGAGTGTGCACATATACAAAATCCCTGTCCTGAAAATACTTATGAATGGCATAAGCAATCAATGAACGTACACGGAAAACCGCCTGGAAGGTATTGGTTCTCGGACGCAGATGTGTGATGGTTCTTAAAAATTCAAGACTGTGCCTTTTCTTTTGCAGGGGGTAATCTGCAGTGGATGCACCTTCTATCTCAATGGTTTTTGCCTGGATTTCAAAGGGTTGTTTCGCCTCCGGTGTTGCCACCAGTTCACCTTCAATAATTATGGCTGAACCAACATTTAACTTTGATATCTCAGAAAAATTTTCCATACTGTCATGATAAACGATCTGTAAGGTTTCAAAATAAGTACCGTCGTGCAGTACGACAAATCCAAAGGTTTTGGAGTCCCTGACACTTCTTACCCAGCCCCCTACTGTTATTTCCTTACCAATGTATTTTTCCTTTTCTCTATACAATTCACGGATTGTAATCAATTCCATATAACTGGCTCCTTTGTCAATTTTTTCTCTTAACCTATTATAACATAACAGCAAGAAAAAGAAAGGGCATTTTTCACTCCGGCTGTATTTAAACCCTGCTGCTATGCATATTTTTATTTCTATCAGCATTTACTTCTTGAGTAAGCAAATTCCGGGTGCCTAATAAGACCTGTGCCTTAAAAGCTAGTATGTTTGTAGTCTCCCGGTTTTATACGTTAAGCCTCCTGCGTTATATGTCATACCAGCAGAAATCACGATTCAGAATTTTAAGTTGACAGCTAATATTATACTTTCGTCTGCTAATCTAACCTCTGCTGTTCCTGCCCTGCTGTCATACAACGAAACTCTACTAGCATATAACGAACTTTACTATCATACAGCGAAATTCTACTATCATACAACGAAACTCTACTATCATATAACGAACTCTACTATCATACAGCGAAACTCTGCTATCATCCAACGAAACTCCCCGGTCTCCGGCTGAACCGTCCGCCCGGCTTCAGCTTAAGTGAGCCGCAATTGTAAGCGAGTTTGGATATGCTCCGGCACGCCATGTGATACCCCCATTTAAGCTGCCTGAAATCCCTTCAGAGAGTGCCTTTCTGACTGAAATATCCTTTGACAGCAGGGTTTATAAGTGCTAGAATACTTACAAACATTGTTAATTTTCAAACAATCTTTATTAGGAGGATAGAGGTATGGTAATTACGATATGTATTGGGAGTTCATGTCACTTAAAGGGGTCAAGAGAAATTGTTAAATCATTGGAGCAGCTTATTGCTTTACATAAATTAGATAATAAAGTTGAATTAAACGGCGCTTTCTGTATGGGGCAGTGCGTCAAAGGTGTCTGTGTAAAAGTGAACGAGAAGATATTTTCCTTATCTCCGGATAAGACGGAAAGCTTCTTTGCACAGGAGGTACTTGGGAGGCTGATAGAATGAATGTAATCGGTTTTAAAGAAGCAAAATGCAGAAACTGTTATAAATGTGTACGGACTTGTGAAGTAAAAGCCATTACGGTTAAAAATGAGCAGGCCCAGATTATGAATGATAAGTGTATCCTGTGCGGCCACTGCCTGGAGGCCTGTCCCCAGAATGCCAAGACTTTTATCAGTGACCTGGATAAGGTAAAGGGGTATTTAAAAAACAAGATTCCCACCATTGTTTCCATTGCTCCGGCTTATCTTGGAATTTTAAAATATAAAACGCCGGGTCAGGTGATCACAGCGCTGATGAAACTCGGTTTTTCTATGATACGGGAAACAGCGGAAGGCGCCGCCCTGGTAACACAGGAATATGAAAAACTGTTGACAGCCGGAACCATGGAGAATATAATAACAACTTGTTGTCCAAGTGTAAATGATTTTATAGAAATCTATTATCCAAGTCTGACAAAATATATGGCTCCTGTGGACTCGCCTATGATCGCCCACGGTAAACTCCTGCGTAAGGAACTGGGCCGTGACGTTAAAATCGTATTCTTAGGTCCTTGTATCGCCAAAAAGCGGGAAGCGGAAAGTGATCCCCGAACCGTTGGTTTTATTGATGCAGTCATTAATTTCCCCGAAGTAGAACAGTGGTTAAAAGAAGAAAACATTGATATTATGGAGCAGGAGGATACCCCTCCCCATAATCCGGACCCCATGGTTAACCGGTTGTATCCCATCAGCAGCGGAGTCTTATCCTCCGTGGTTGCCTCCAGACAGGAACCGGATAACTACAGAAAATTTTACGTCCACGGCATCCGAAACTGCATCGAATTGTTCCAGAGTATGGAACGGGGTGAAGTATCCGGCTGCTTTATTGAAGCTGATATCTGCAACGGCGGATGTATTAAAGGCTCAGCCGTAGACCGGGAATCCATATCACGTTTTAAGGTAAAGCTGGATATGGAGGAAACCATACCGAAAACACCCTTAAGGGACCCGCACTTCTTTGATCGTGCTAAGGACCTTTCTTTATATAAAGTATTCGTAAACCGTTCCCCAAAAGATCCTCTGCCTTCGGAAGAAGAGATCTCCCATATTTTAAATAAAATCGGAAAGATTAAACGGTCGGATGAGTTAAACTGTGGTGCCTGCGGGTACATAAGCTGCAGGGAAAAAGCCATCGCCGTATACCAGGGAAAAGCCGAACTCACCATGTGCATTCCCTATATGCATGAAAAGGCCCAGTCCATGGCTAATGTTGTTTTAGATACCACTCCCAATATTATTATCCTGGCCGATTCCGATTTAAAGATCGTGGAATTCAGTGGTGCGGCGGAAAACTACTTCCATATCTCCAGGTCAAAAGCCCGGGAGATGTATCTTTATGAAATTCTCGACCACACCGACTTTATGGAGGTTTTAAGCACCCACCAGCCAATTATGGGTAAAAAAGTGGAATATCCGGAACTGGGTCTGATAACTTTACAGAATATCGTATATGTTCATGAACAGAACGCGGTGCTTGGTATTTTTCAGGATATAACCGAAGAAGAAGAAAAGATAAAACAGGCTTATAAAATTAAGGTGGACACCATCGAAATGGCTCAGAAAGTCATAGATAAGCAAATGCTGGTGGCCCAGGAAATTGCCGGCTTATTAGGAGAAACAACGGCAGAAACCAAGGTGACCCTTACAAAACTCAGGGACACTATATTAAATGACGGCGTGGAACCGCCGAAAAAGAAGAACTTTTAGTTTAGTCTGTTCTGTATAGACTTGTCTGTATTATAAACAGTCCGGTCTGTCAGGTGTGTAAAGGAGCAGTTATGAATGTAAGTATCGATGCCTCTTATAAAAGTTTAAACAAACATCATGAAGAACTGTGCGGAGATAAAGTTGAACTTTTAAAAACAGATGATTCCAATATTATGATCTTGGCCGACGGTATGGGTAGCGGCGTAAAGGCAAACATACTGGCTACTCTTACCTCCAAAATCCTCGGCACCATGTTCTTAAACGGAGCCGGGATTGACGAGTGTGTGGAAACCATAGCGAAAACCCTGCCCGTATGTCAGGTTCGCCAGGTTGCCTATTCCACCTTCAGTATTCTTCAGATTTTTCATGACGGTGAGGCCTATCTGGTGGAATTTGACAACCCCAGCTGCGTATTTATCCGTGACGGCAGGCTTTTAGAAATCCCTTATAAAGAAAGAGTCCTTGAAAATAAAACCATCCGGGAATACCGGTTTCAGGTACAGCTTAACGATTGTTTTATTCTTATGAGCGACGGGGTGATCCATGCCGGTGTAGGACAGCTCTTAAACTTTGGCTGGACCTGGAAGAGTATGGCCGATTATGCGTTAAAAGCCGTAGGAGAAACCCTCTCCGCTTCCAGGCTTGCAACAACCCTTACAAAAGCTTGTGACGATCTGTATATGCAGATACCGGGTGACGACACAACCGTAGCAGTTGCCCGGATTATAGACACGAAAATCATCAATCTGCTCACCGGCCCTCCGCTAAACAAAGCCGATGATGCATATCTGATCCATGAATTTATGAAGAATTCCACCAAAAAGATTATCTGCGGCGGCACCAGTGCCAATATTGCATCAAAAATTCTGGATAAACCCATAAAAACCTCGTTAAATTATACGGATCCTTCTCTTCCGCCCATAGCATGGATAGAAGACATTGACTTAGTGACGGAAGGTGTGTTAACCTTATCCAGGGCTCTTGTCTTAATGAAGCATTATGTAGAAGGTAATGTGGATGAATTCTTTTTTGAAGAATTAGACAAGGATAACGGCGGTTCCAAGGTAGCTAAACTTATTATTGAGGACTGCACCATGCTCAACCTGTTTGTAGGAAAAGCAATTAACGAAGCCCATCAAAATCCGGGGCTTCCCTTCGATTTAAGTATCCGTATGCATTTGGTGGAACAAATCAGGGATACTGCAATAAAAATGGGAAAGGAAGTAACCGTGAAGTACTATTAAACCGAAATGGTACGGGTGCCCAAAACCCAAAATATGTATGATATACGTATGTATTCATTAAGAACACGGAATTGGACTTTGACACCCGCACCGCAACTGTGTCAATGCATACATAAGGAGTAACAAAATGCTAGGAGTAAATACGAATATTGATACCATTAAACAGGAGGTGCTTTACGAAGTCGCAAAGCTTGCCTTTGCAGGCGAACTGGAAGAAAAAAAAGAAGCTCTGCCCTATCAGCTCATACCGGGACCTCAAGCCAATTTCCGCTGCTGTATCTATAAAGAACGGGAAATAATAAGGCAGCGAATCCGGTTAGCGGAAGGAAAATCCCCCTCCGCGGGTACGGATAATAAAAATGTTGTACAGGTAATAAACTCAGCCTGTGAAGGCTGTCCCATCACCCGGTTTGTAGTAACCGATAACTGTCAGAAATGTATGGGCAAACGCTGTCAGTCTGCCTGCAATTTCGGTGCTGTCACCATGCTGCGTGACCGTGCTTATATTGATCCAAATCTCTGTAAGGAATGCGGAAAATGTTCCCAGGCCTGTCCCTA
>JAEZSL010000249.1 GCA_023443925.1 Bacillota bacterium
TGAAAAGATTAAGCCATCACGAACAAAGCAGGTCTATAATTCAACTACTTCCTTGCCGCCTTTTATATTACATATGGTAGCGGTAGCATCAGTAAAATATAGTACTTCAAAAATTCCGTCATCCAGCTTGTACATACTTTCTAATCCGGGCTGTGCTTTTAACATAGCTTCTCTGGCTTCTCTCCGGTTATCCGTCACTAATTTGCCGGCAATACGGATCCAGTTAAAGGACTGGTCTGTGGCAGAGATCTCTACTTTAGGGTTCTTTTGTATTTGAGCATATACATCCTTTTTGTTATTGGTACAGATGTAAACTTTTCCGTCCCATTCCATCACTGCACCGAACGGACGAACGCGGGGCTGGTCATCTTCTATGGTCGCCAGATAAAAAGTCTTGCTGTCGGCTAGAAATTGCGCTACTTTATTCATGATATTGTTCCCTTCCTTATTCTATGTTATAATATTTTACGAAATAATTATAACAGATATAAAGCATATAACAAGTACGATTATTTTATTGGGTTAGTATTAAATATATACTGTAAAACACAGGACAATTAGGTTTTATCAAACAGCAGGAAAGGAGTTCTATTATGGAACAGGAAAAGGAGCTATACGGGATCTGCCCCTACGCAACAGCACAGAAAATATTCACTGGAAAATGGGCGATATTAATAATACATCACTTATGTGAGAGGACCCTGCGTTTTGGGGAGCTTCAAAGAAGAATTCCCGGAATAACACAGGCGGCCTTAACAAAACAGCTTCGCACCCTGGAGGAGTTTGGCATGATACACCGGTATGTCTACCCCGAAGTTCCGCCCAAGGTGGAATATACTCTTACGGATATCGGAAGGGAATTTATACCCGTACTGGATCAATTCGATTCCTTTGGCAATAAGTATATTGCATATATGAAAGATCAGGAAGCGGTGAAAGAACATATTTAATTCTGAGAAACCTCTGCAATATTGCCATTAATTAGTTTAGCCAGAAATTCTCCTACATCTTCCAGTGCATCCTCATACTCCAGATGGCTTCTTTCCATTAAAGCAGTAACCAGTTGATCCGGAAGGAAATTTTTCATTAGTCTATCCCAGAGAAAGATGCCACTTTCATTGAGGGAGGGAAGACCGGCTACGGCTCCGCTATCATTCTCTGCATCGAATACAATACAGAATTCTCCGCCGATTTCCTTTAAGGAATAACCCGGCTTTATAGTAATTGATTTAATATTCATAGATTAAGTAGAGCATACCTGGTAATGAGCTTTGTAAGTATGGCTTATCCTTTCTTTTTAAATTAAGAATATCATAACCAGAGAGCAGAATCTATGCATGAACTGGTAGAAAATAAGGGTTATTAAACCTGGAAAACCGTTGGATATACATATTAAACATATGCAGGTATAAACGCATTTTCGGCTATATTTATAAAGGAGAAAAGGAAAAATGACAGAAACCATAAAACTGGGAGAGAGAACCATAACCTATGAGCTTATACGAAAAAAGGTTAAGAATATTAACTTGCATGTAAAGGCAGATGGCAGGATTATTATATCAGCAAACAACCGTGTCAGTAAAAAGTATATCGAAGATTTCCTCGTACGCAAAGCAGATTGGATAGAAAAAAATCTTGAAAAGTTTGAGAACATGGAAGCAAAGCATTTTAGTACCTTAAAACCGGACAATGGTCAGAGTATAAGACTGTTAGGAGCTGATTATCCGGTTCAGGTAGTAGAAGCAGATGAGAACCGCATAGAATTTAACAATAACCGCATCCATATTTATACCAGATATCCCAATGACTCCCACCGACTCGAACTATTATGGAATAAATGGTTCTCTGTTCTGGTAAAGGAGGTATTCGAACTAGCAGTTAAGAAAGTATATCCTGGTTTTGTCCCGTATCAGGTTCCCATGCCGCTAATTAAGCTCCGGAAAATGAAGACACGCTGGGGTTCCTGTTCTGTATATGGAGGAGTGATAACCTTAAACACAGCCTTGATTTATGCACCTGTTGAATGCATCGAATATGTGGCGGCCCACGAACTGACTCATTTTCTGCATCCGGATCACAGCAGCCGTTTCTATCACAGACTGTCTGGAATTATGCCGGATTATAAAGAAAGGAAAAAATTACTGGAACGACAGGGAATCCATTATTAACAGACACTATAATTTAAGTATTAACAGACACCATAATTTAAGTATTGACATAAACTGCTTTATAAGCTAATATTATCAAATGAATCAAGTACCAGTGTAATTCTTATACCTAAATATAATTTATTATTTTAAAATTTAAAGCAATAATCTATTTAACAATATTTTTAAACAAAAAACAGTTATACCATAAATAGTGGTCTTAAGTATCTTTCAATGGAGAAAAGACGTTATTTGTGGTATTTTTTTGTTTATTCAAAGGTAGGAACGGCCTGGTACCGATAATGTTTTATTTGGAAGGTGATTTAATGAGCAAGGCCGATTGTTTTGCAGTAAAAGGAAATATCATCTATTCGGAAACCATTGATAAACTGAATTGGGTGCAAGACGGCTTTCTTGTATGTGAGAAAGGTAAAGTGAAGGGTGTTTATGAACATCTGCCCGAGGAGTATGCTAAGGTTAAGGTGACGGATTATGGTGACAGGATGATTATACCGGGACTTACAGATCTTCATACCCATGCACCCCAGTATTCTTTCCGGGGACTTTCCATGGATTTAGAGCTGATAGACTGGCTAGGTGAGAATACTTTTCCGGAAGAAGCGAAATTTTATGATATGGAATATGCGAAAAGAGCTTATACCATATTTGCAAATGACTTAAAAAAGAGTGCTACTACCAGGGCATGCATATTCGGAACCCTTCACCGGGAGGCCACCAATCTGTTAATGGACTTATTGGAAGAGACCGGGTTAAAATGCCTGGTAGGAAAAGTGAATATGGACCGGAACTGTCCGGAGAATTTAAGGGAGTCTGTGAGCGGGGCGGCAGAGAATACCAGACAGTGGCTTTTAGAAGCCGGCGGCAGGTATAAAAATGTGAAACCGGTTATAACTCCAAGATTCATACCCACCTGTTCCGATTCCCTTATGAGGGAGCTTAAAATATTGCAAAAGGAATTTAGGGTCCCGGTTCAGTCCCATCTCTGTGAAAATAAAAAAGAGGTGGAATGGGTCAGAGAGCTGTGTAAAGAATCCGAAAACTACAGCAGTGTGTATGACAGCTTTGGGATGTTTGGAAAAGAAGTGCCGACAGTTATGGCACATTGTGTTTATATGACCCCGGAAGAAATAATGTTAATGAAGCAAAACCAGGTATTTGTAGCCCACTGTCCCGAGTCAAACACCAATCTATCCTCCGGCATCGCTCCGGTCCGGACATTTATAGACGAAAAAATCCCGGTGGGGCTGGGAACGGATATGGCTGGGGGCAGCTCTAATTCTATTTTAAGAACTATGGCAGAAGCCATACAGGTTTCCAAGCTGCGCTGGCGTTACGTAGATTCCGGATTAAAGCCCCTTACGGTGGAGGAAGCCTTTTATTTAGGAACAATGGGAGGCGGAGCATTTTTCGGAAAAGTAGGAAGTTTTTTGGAAGGGTATGAGTTTGATGCGGTTATTATCGATGACAGCAGCCTTCTCCATCCACAGCTCCTTAATCTAAAGCAGAGGCTGGAGCGGATTATCTACCTATCGGATGACCGGAATATTTACGGTAAATATGTAAGGGGAAAACAAATATGGAATCGCTTGGATAAGCCTTCTGCTTCTACTTTATTAGATTGATTAGTTGAACAAAAATTAGATTGACACAGGGTAATCATGAAGCTATACTATAGGATAATCCCGGAAAGGACAATTTGGATGAAAATTAAGAACCCAGATGAAAAGCCGGAAGAGAAAATACTGGATGCAGCACTGGAGGTTGTCATTGAGAAAACCATCTGCGGTACCAGAATGCATTTAATTGCGGACAGAGCAGGTATGGTTCAGTCAAATCTCCATTACTATTATAAAACCAAGAATGACCTGATGCTGGCGCTGCAGAAGAAAGTATTGAAAAGATGCCTGGAAATCAGGGATCGGCTGAAGCTGGATGCAAATAGTACCTTGGAGGACCAGCTGGACGTCTTTATGAAACAAAAGCTGGAATTCATTGTGAAGGAAGAGGCCTATGATTATGCGGAGATAGATTTCTGGGTACAGGGGCATATTAATGAAGAAATCCGTACTGCCTTTGCCGCCTCTTTTGAGGGCTGGCGGAAAGAAATCGGAGAAATCCTTGATAAGTTTGAACCGGATATGCCAAAGCAGAAGCGGGAATACCTGCCTTATCTGGTGGTATCTGTCCTGGAGGGAGCCTCCATGCAGTACCTGATTCACAAGGAAAGTTTTAACGTAGAAGAATATTTTCAGTTTTGCAAAAACATAATAATTAAAACCATGAAAGAATGATGGTGACTTTACACAGGTGTAAAAGGCAGGAGTTGGTCTGCGTATTTACATCTTTTTTTTGACTATTTCATACACCATAATAAAGGGAAGTGAAGATTTGAAGCTTATAAAAACAACGGAAGCAGAAGGACATGTGTTGTGCCATGATATAACAAGAATCGTTAAAGATTCTGCCAAAGATACGGTTTTTCGAAAAGGGCATGTTGTCACCAGTGAAGATATACCGGTGTTACTATCCATAGGAAAGGAACATCTGTATATCTGGGAGAAAACCGAAGGTACACTGCATGAAAATGAGGCCGCCCAGGTATTGTATGGTATGTGTAAGAATGAATACATGATTCCGTCTGAAATAAAAGAAGGAAAAATTGATATCTTTGCCTCCATAGACGGATTATTTAAAGCAGATAAGAAACGCTTAATGCAGATAAATGCGCTGGGGGAATTGATGATCGCTGCCAGGCATGGGAATTTTACTGTGAAAAAAGGTGATAAGTTAGCCGGAACCCGTATTATACCGCTTATTATAGAAGAAACAAAACTAGCCAGGGCAGAAGAACTGGCAGGAACGGAGCCGCTGCTTAAGATACTGCCCTTTTTGAATAAGAAGGTAGGGATTGTAACCACCGGCAGTGAAGTATATTATGGCAGGATTAAAGATACTTTCGGCCCTGTGATTATCGAAAAACTGAAAGAATATCCGGCACAGGTTCTGGGGCAGAGAATAGTAAACGACGAGCAGGAAAAAATAACGGCTGCAATTTTGGAATTTATAGAAGAGGGAGCTGACTTTGTTATCTGCACAGGGGGTATGAGTGTGGACCCAGATGATACCACACCTGGAGCAATTAAGAATACCGGTGCAGAGATTATATCTTACGGGGCACCGGTTCTGCCGGGTGCCATGTTCCTTCTTTCCTATTATAAAGGAAGAATTCCCATCATCGGACTTCCCGGCTGTGTCATGTATGCGAAACGGACCATATTTGACCTGGTATTGCCAAGGATTATGGCAGAAGACCGGATAACGAAAGAGGAACTGGCAGAGCTGGGTCATGGAGGTTTGTGCCTGAACTGCGGACAATGTACCTTCCCCAACTGCGGGTTTGGAAAATAAGACAGGAACACACCAAAATTAATTTATAACGTGTCACTGAAAATAATATGGATTAAGACATCCGTTTCGTACAGAGGAAGAAAAGGATGCAAAAAATCAGTTTCAGGTTATTCTGCCGTTAACAGGCGTAACCGTTAACTCAGAAAGGCAGTAAACAAAAATACCTGATAAAACAGGAAAGCCAGGTGATAACATGGAAGAGACATTAAACCATTTTGACGGACAGGGCAATGCCGTTATGGTGGATGTAACGGGTAAAGATGTGACAGTAAGAACGGCAACGGCAAAGGGAAGTATCATAACCGGGCCGGCCGTGCTTACCCATATTAAAACCGGGGATGTAAAAAAAGGTGATGTACTGGTGGTGGCAAGGATAGCAGGCATTATGGCAACGAAGCGTACCGGTGAATTAATACCCATGTGCCATCCGCTTATGTTAACCGGCTGTAGCATTGATTTTGAGATAGACGAAGAAAGCAGCCGTATTACCGCAGCCTGTACGGTTAAGCTGACGGGGAAGACCGGTGTTGAAATGGAAGCATTAACAGGGGTAACCGTGGCACTGTTAACCATATATGATATGTGTAAAGCCATTGATAAAGGCATGGAAATAACTGGTATTCACCTGGCGGAGAAAACCGGCGGCAAAAGCGGTGCTTATAAACATGCCGGAAAAGAAGACAGCTAACTGATTCTGACAGATTGGAGCGGCTTATGGTAGATAAATATGGAAGAAAGATAGATTACATGAGAATATCCGTTACGGACCGCTGTAATTTACGATGTCGGTATTGTATGCCGGAAGAAGGAATTGAATGTGTGGACCATGGTGATATTTTAACATATGAAGAGATTGCATTCGTGGCAGAGGCTGCCGCAGGGCTTGGTATACAAAAAATCAAAATTACCGGCGGGGAACCCCTGGTACGCAAAGGAATTGCTGGCCTGGTGGGGAGGATTAAAAATATTCCGGGAATCCAGGAAGTAACCATGACCACCAACGGAGTTCTGCTTAAAAATATGGCGGCAGATCTTAAAAAGGCCGGACTTGATGCCGTTAATATAAGCCTGGATACCCTTGACCGGGATAAATTTAAAAAGCTTACCAGATTTGATAAATTTGAGGAAGTGATTAACGGAATTAGAGCCGCGAAGGAATCCGGTCTTAAAACAAAAATAAACTGTGTCCCTATGAAAGATTTTAACGAGGATGAAATCACTGCCATAGCTTCCCTGGCGAATCAGGGAATACAGGTCAGATTCATTGAGATGATGCCAATGGGACTTGGTAAGGAATATGAGTTAATTCCCTATCAAATGGTTAAAAGAAAACTGGAAGAGGCCTATGGTATAAGCCGCCCGGATAAAGGAAAATACGGCAACGGTCCGGCTGCTTACTATAGATTTCCTGGTTTAAAGGAAAGCATTGGTTTTATCACAGCCATGAGCCATGAATTCTGTCAGAGCTGTAACCGAATCCGGCTGACGGCGGAAGGGGAACTAAAGCTATGCCTGCACCATAAGGATGGGGTTGCTTTAAAAGCTTATTTAAGAAACCACATCTCTGCCGAGCAATTAAAGGATCTGCTGCAGGAGGCAATTTTTAAGAAACCTTTTCGTCACTGCTTTCGGGAGAAGAAAGGTACGGACACGGAGCAAAGAAATATGGTTCAGATCGGAGGTTAAAGGATGGGTAAGGTTAGGGCAGTATGTATCAGCGAAAAAAGAGGTACTCCAAAGATTGACATTAAGGAAGCCAGGCTTATAGAGGACTATGGTATCCAAAAAGATGCCCATGCAGGGAACTGGCACCGGCAGATCAGCCTTTTATCCTATGACAAGGTGGAAGCTTTCCGTCAAAAAGGTGCCCAGGTATCAGATGGGGCTTTTGGGGAGAATCTTCTGGTGGAAGGCATTGACTTTAAAACCCTGAAAACAGGTACCAGACTTTGCTGCAGTGATGTAATACTGGAAATGACCCAGATCGGTAAGGAATGTCATTCCCACTGCGAAATATATAAACAGATAGGGGATTGCATTATGCCAAGAGAAGGGGTGTTTGCCAGGGTAATAAAAGGCGGAATAATCAAAGTAGGAGATGATATGAATGTCATTTAATCATAATTTTCGTGTGGGAATTATAACTTCCAGTGATAAAGGCGCAACCGGGGAACGGGAAGATTTAAGCGGGGATGCAATAAGAGAACTGGTTGGCAATTGGGGATATGAAGTGGCCAGCTATTGTCTCCTTCCGGATGAACAGGAGTTATTGGAGTTGGAAATGAAGCGGCTTGCGGATGAAGACCTCTGCGATCTGATACTGACAACAGGGGGAACCGGCTTTTCTTTAAGGGATGTGACACCGGAGGCTACACTGGCAGTATCAGAGCGGATCGTACCTGGGATTCCGGAAGCGATCCGGGCCTACAGCCTAAGCCTTACAAAAAGGGCCATGTTAAGCCGTGGGACAGCCGGTATCCGAAAACAGGCTTTAATCGTAAATCTTCCGGGCAGTCCCAAGGCAGTTAAGGAAATTCTTGAATATATAGTAAGTGAACTGGAGCATGGACTTATGATATTAAAGGGACGGACCGGTGAGTGTGCCAGAAAGGAGTAAGATCCTTATGAATCTGTACGGTGATATATTAGATGCTTTAAAAAATAATGAAAACCAGCTGGTTATAACCAGGCTTTCTTCCTCTGCCGGCAGCCTGGACCAGGATTTTAACCGGGTTAGAGTTACGGCGGCGAGTTTATTCCAATCAGCAGAAGAAGTTGGGGATACAGCCAAAGAGGAAGGCATTGAAGCATCTGATTCAGTTAAAGGTATTGGAGAAATTACCATAGATAAAGGCATTGAAGAATTTATTGAAGAAGTTACCATAGATAAAGACATTAATGCAGCTGCTATATATAATGATATTGACAAAACAATTATAAAGCCTGCTGCGCTGGAAGTACTTAAATCGGGTAAACCAAATATCTTTCCAGGTAAAGGGGAAGATACAATTCTCGTGGAACCTTTCTTTCTGGAAGAAAGGCTGATTATCCTTGGGGGAGGTCATATTGCACTGCCTTTGGCAGAGTTTGCCGCCAGAACCGGTTTTTTGGTTACGGTTGTGGATGACCGTCCTTCTTTTGCAAACAAAGCCAGGTTTCCCTATGCGCAGCAGGTAATCTGCAATGGTTTTGACCGGGCCCTGGAACAGCTGAAGCTTACAGCAAATGACTACATTGTCATTATAACAAGGGGCCACAGACACGATACGGAATGTCTTAGGTTTATCTTAACACAGCCGGAAACCAGATATCTGGGTATGATCGGTTCCAGACGAAGGGTGGGAGCCGTTAAAGATATGCTGGCCGAAGAGGGCTTTGATAAAGCCCGGCTCGGCCGGATCTGTACTCCCATTGGGTTATCCATCGGAGCTGTTACCCCGGAGGAAATCAGCATCTCCATTCTGGCAGAGCTTATCCGCCGGAAACGTCTGGAGATTAGTGAAAGCACTTATACAAACCGTTCGGATCTGGATATGAAAGTAATAGAATTTTTGGCAAATAGAGGCGATGAACCGTTGTGTATCGTAACTGTTATCCGTACCAAAGGCTCCGTTCCCAGAGGAGCAGGAGCAAAAATGCTGGTATATCCTACCGGGCAGGTTGCAGGAAGTATCGGAGGGGGCTGCAGTGAGGCAGAAGTAATACATAATGCCGTAAGTATGATCGGGAGCCGTAAGTTTCAGATACAAACCATTGATATGACCGGTGATGTTGCTGAGTCAGAGGGAATGGTCTGCGGCGGTATTATGGAAGTGCTGTTAGAGGATGGTATTTGAGATTCCATTATACAGGCTGGTGTCCTGCCTGGCTTCGATCTATTTGGGAAGGGTTTGATATCTGGCAGGCAGAAAAAAACATTTGACTTTTAGAAATCAGGATGGTAAACTACTTACAATAAATTTTACTCACAGGCGAGATATATTACAATTGTAATGTATTTCGTTTTTTTTATATTATTTTTTGATTGATTGATCAATAAAATATGATATGATTAAGGCGGTTGGAGTCCACGACTGTTTTGTTACCGGGAGGGATGAGTTTGGATACGGATGCCGTGATACTGGCAGGTGGGTATTCTAAAAGAGCCAAGACTTTTAAAATGGAACTGGAACTGGAGGGTAAACCTGTACTGCAGCATGTAATCAATGTTTTTTTACCTATATGCACCCATGTTATTGTTGTTGGTGGATATCAGATTGAAAGACTTTATCCCCTGGTAGAAGCATATGGGGAAAAAGTATCGGTTGTATATAATGCAGATTATCCGAAAGGAATGTTTACCTCCATAAAAAAAGGGATCGCCGAAGTGACCGGTTCCCGGTTTTTCCTGACGCCGGGGGACTATCCGCTGCTTACTTTAAATACCTGCAGAAGGCTGTTAGAATACGGAGAGCAGATTGTAAAACCGGTATATGGGGGAAGAGGAGGCCATCCCATATTGCTGCCGTCTGGCTGCATCAAAGATATTCTGGAGGAGGAAGACGGTTCCAGTTTAAGAAACTATCTGGATAAACAGCAGGTAATAAGGGTCATAACGGAAGATGAGGGTATTTTGTACGATATTGATACCCTTACGGATTATGAAAAGGTCAGACAGTTAATGAAAAGGAAATACCAGGAATAAAATCATATAACAGGCTTATATTTCGGTAAGATGTTTTTAAAAGCTGTAAAAAACAGTATTACAAATTCGGTACAAGATGGGAGTGGTCACAGATGGATTCAGGGATTTTAAACGGAAGGATCTATATTGACGGAGCATTGCACAATGAAAATATCTACATAAAAGATGGCAGGATATGTGCCGTAACCCAGGCTTTCTTACCCTGCAGAAAGGAATATGATGCAGACGGCAGAATGGTATTGCCGGGTTTTGTGGACCCACATGTACACTTCCAGCTGACGGTGGGGAGCAATACATCCAAAGATGATTTTTATTCCGGATCTGTACAGGGGGCGTTGGGAGGTGTTACTACCTATCTGGATTTTCTGGATCCCATAAAACAGGCCAGCCAGCTGGAACAGGCTTTCATCCACCGGAAGAAGCTGGCTGTTATGAGTGCTGTGGATTACGGCTTTCACGCCACCATTGCAAACCCATCCGATCCGGCGGAAACGGTTATGGAAGCAGGCTTAAGCCTGGGTATCCCATCGATAAAACTATTTACTACCTACTCCAACACAGACCGCAGAACCTATGACGGGTACATTGATTCCCTGCTTAAAGGGTCCAGGGACTTAAAATGCCGCATCCTGATTCATGCGGAAAATGACCATCTGGTAAGCACGGCTGACAACATACCGGTGAAAGACCATGAAAAATCCAGACCTGTTCTCAGCGAAAGAACAGAAATCCTTAAACTGGCGGAAATGGCGAAGGAGCGGGATGGATTGCTGTATATCGTCCATGTCAGTGCGGGAAGCTCCGTTAAGCTGCTTTCAGATAATTACGCAGAAGAATTGAAGAAACATACTATTATTCTGGAAAGCTGTCCCCATTACTTCCTGTTTAACAGTGAAATTTACGAAAGGGAAGATGGCTACCGGTATACTATGACGCCCCCTTTACGGGAAGAAAAGGAAAGGCTTCTGCTAAACCGTTATATAAATCATATCAGTGTAATTGGTACGGATCACTGCCCCTTTAATACCGCATTAAAAAAGGCTTCCTATACCGGTCAGATACCAATGGGAGTCGGTGGGATACGGTATTCCTTCTCCAATATGTTTACGGAGAACGGAATCTCTGTAATTCCTAAGTTTACAAAAGCCCCGGCAAAAGCTTATGGCCTGTATCCAAGAAAGGGTTCTCTGCTGCCCGGAGCGGACGGCGATGTAGTAATCTTTGATGACCGGGCGGAAACTGAAGTTACAGATACAGAATCTATCTATCATAAAAGAAAAACCAAGGGACAGGTACAGGATGTATTCCTGCGTGGCAGACAGATTGTGGAGAATGGAGTTTTCCTGGGCAGCCAGGGAGAATATGTCAGCCGGAAACTAGATCTATAAGCATAATAAACTAACGGCTATTTACAGGGGAGGGAAAGGTATGCTCTTAATTGGAAACGGAACCGTAGTCACCAGAGATGCGGATAATACTTATATCCGAAACGGTGCGGTTTGTATCAAAGACCAGTTTATCAACGATATCGGGACCTTAAAGAATCTGAGAGAGAAGTATAAAGAAGCAGATTTTATAGATGCCCGGGGCGGAATTATTATGCCGGGATTTATCAATACTCATAATCATTTTTACAGTACCTTTGCCAGGGGAATGTCCATTCCGGGCAATCATCCTTCGGATTTTCTTGAAATACTGGAAGGCACCTGGTGGAAGCTGGATCGAAAGCTTACGCTAAGGCAGGTTAAATTAAGTGCCGCAGCCGCTTTTCTGGATTGTATCCGAAACGGGGTTACCACAGTTTTTGATCATCATGCCAGTTTTGGCAGCATAACGGGAAGTCTGTTTCAGATTGCCGATGCAGCCAAGGAGACGGGGGTCCGGGCCTGCCTGTGCTACGAAATATCAGACCGGGACGGTAAAGAAAAAATGCTGGAATCCGTAAAGGAAAATGCCGGGTTTATAAAAGCCTGCGGTAAGGACAGCACCGGCCTGTTAAAAGCCATGACGGGAATGCATGCATCCTTTACCTTAAGTGATGCAACCCTGGATTACTGTCTGGAACAGGGGATGGATAAGAACGGTTTTCATATCCATACGGCAGAGGGGCTATCCGATGCCGTCCACTGTAAAAATAACTACCGTATGTCCATCGTTGAAAGACTTCATAATAAAGGAATACTGGGAGAGAAAACCATTGCGGCACATTGTGTCCATATCAGTGAACGGGATATGGATTTATTAAAAGAAACGGATACCTGCGTGGTTCACAATCCGGAATCCAATATGGGCAATGCGGTAGGATGTCCGGATGTACAAACCATGTATAATAAAGGAATTCTTCTGGGCCTTGGAACGGACGGTTATACCAATGATATGCTGGAATCCATGAAAGTGGCAAACCTGCTTTTAAAACATAACAGCCGGAATCCTTCTGCCGCCTGGGGTGAGATACCGGATATGATTTTTGGAAATAACCGAAAAATTGCTGCCAGACACTTTGAAACTCCTGTGGGAATTCTGGAAAAAGGTGCCCTTGGCGATGTGATTATAGCCGCATATAATCCCTTTACGCCTATGAATGAAGATAATATAAATAGCCACATTCTCTTTGGGATGAATGGAAAAAATACGATTACTACCATTATAAACGGAAAACTTCTCATGAAGGACCGGCAGATTCTCTGTATGGATGAGGAAGAACTTTTAGGCTGCTGCCAACCTGAAGCGAATAAGCTCTGGAAAGATTTGTACAGATCATAAGGATCTTATGGTTTAGTCAATGGTAATTAGAAGGGAAGAAAATATATGGGTGACAAAATGAGACCGGTACCATTTCAGGAGCTATTAAAGCAGGCAGTAGATGAATATAGAGAGAAGGGATCTTTCTTTTACGTACCGGTGATACCGGTGGACTTAAAGATTCCAAAAGTGAGACTGTGCGGCAGGCAGGTGGAAACACCCATTGGACCGGCGGCGGGTCCTCATACCCAGCTGGCACAGAATATAGTCGCGGCTTATGCGGCCGGAGCCAGGTACTTTGAATTAAAGACGGTCCAGGTACTGGAAGGAGACAGCTTAGGCCTTATAAAGCCTTGTATTTATGTTAAAGATGAAGCTTATAATACGGAATGGTCCACAGAATTAACGGTTAAGGAAGCCCTGAAGGAATATGTGAAGGCCTGGTATCTGCTAAAACTCCTGTCAGAAGAATTTAAGCTGGGGGATACGGATGGCTTTGCCTTTAATATGAGCGTCGGCTACGATCTGAAAGGCATCCGTTCCGAAAAAATTGATAATTTCATAGAAAGTATGAAGAATGCAGCCGGTACGGAGATATTTAAGGAATGTAAACGGATTACGTTAGAGCATATGGACTGGTTTGAAGCAGTTACAGAAAATTATGTTAGAAATATAGACCCTCATATCAGCAATACGGTGTCTCTTTCTACCATGCACGGCTGCCCGCCGGAGGAAATTGAAGCCATTACGACCTACCTGCTTACGGAAAAACAGCTAAATACTTATTTGAAGTGTAATCCGACCCTTCTTGGTGCTGCGCAGGTCAGAAAGATCCTGAATGATACGGGCTATGGCTATGTAACCTTTGATAATGAAATATTTGAACATGACATATCCTATGAAGCAGCAGCAGAACTGATAAAGCGTCTGCAGCTTAAGGCGGAAGCCAACCAACTGGAATTTGGTGTAAAGCTTACAAATACCTTTCCGGTTAAGATCAGAAATGGGGAACTTGCCGGAGACAACATGTATATGTCAGGTTCTGCACTATATCCGCTTACCATCGGAGTTGCGGCAAAATTGAGCGAAGCACTTCAGGGGAAACTCTACATATCCTACTCAGGGGGAGCCGATACCGGCAACATCGCTGCCATTTGTGAAACCGGAATCTGTCCCGTTACCGTATCGACTTTCCTGCTAAAGGCAGGGGGGTATAAAAATCTTACCAGGTTAAATCACTCCCTGGCAGCCGGAGACATAAAGCCGGATCGTCTTATCCGTACAGATAAGCTTTTGGAACTGGCAGAGAGGGCGGTTCAAGATAAAAACTATCATAAGCCTTTGGAGCGCAGTCAAAAATCCCGGCAGCAGGAGTATTCCTATTTTTGTTCAAAATGCAGGAACTGCGTGGATGTATGTCCCAACAGAGCCAATGTCCGGTATGAATGGAAGAGCAAGAAATACACGATCCATCAGGACAGTTTGTGTAATGAATGCGGAAACTGTTCATGCTTTTGCATCTTGGGTCATGATCCATATAAAGAAAAATTCACCATATTCTCTCAAAAAAGTGATTTTACGGAGAGTCAGAATGACGGGATTTACCTGGAGGGAGAAAACCTGTTGCTGCGGGTGGACGGTACAATGCATGATGAAAACCGGGACGGATTGATTCATATACCGGAAGAGACTTTAGATTTTATATATTATTATAAGAAGGCTCAGGAAGAATTTTAGAAGCAGTAATAAGAAAGTTCAGGAAGAATTTCCGTAAATTCTGTGATTATCTAAGACAAGGAGGAAAAACATTGGGTCAGTTTGAAATAGTGCATTACCAGCGCAAAAAAGAAAATAAAAAATCTCTGGATCATCTGGGATTAGAAGCTGCAAAAAAAGCCCAGAGGTTTCACAGCAGTTTTGATTTGTATAAAGAGACGCCCTTAGTTTCCCTGAATGCATTAGCCGGTGAATTAAAGGTAAAGAACATATTTATAAAAGATGAAGCTTACCGGTTTGGCTTAAATGCTTTTAAAGTATTGGGCGGCAGTTATGCCATCGGAAACTATATAGCTGAAAAATTAGGTAAGGATATAAACGAACTGCCTTACAAGACTATGGTTTCAGAGGAAGTAAAGGAGCAATTAGGGGCTATTACCTTTATCTCGGCAACCGACGGTAATCATGGCAGAGGTGTGGCCTGGACGGCGAATCAGTTAAAACAAAAATCCGTAATTCTGATGCCGAAAGGAAGTGCTGCCGAACGGCTTTCTAATATCCGGGCTGAGGGGGCCGAAGCCACCATTACGGATTTAAACTATGACGATGCGGTCCGTCTGGCAAACAGCTATGCGGAGAAAAACGGCTGGGTCATGGTGCAGGATACGGCCTGGGAGGGCTACGAAGCGATACCCACCTGGATTATGCAAGGGTACACTACCCTGGCATATGAAGCTTATCTTCAGCTTAATGGTGTAAAACCCACTCATCTCTTTATCCAGGCAGGCGTAGGTTCCTTCGCGGCGGCAGTCCAGGGTTTCTTTGCAAGTGTGTATGGCGAGGACAGACCCCTTACTGCCATTGTGGAGCCAAATGAAGCAGCCTGCATCTTTCAGACAGCCAAAGCCGGAGACGGCAAAATCCATCCTGTAACAGGTGATATGAATACCATAATGGCAGGTCTGGCCTGCGGGGAACCGGCAACCGTGGGCTGGGAAGTGTTAAAGGATTATGCCGATTATTTTGTGTCCTGTCCCGACTATGTGGCGGCGCAGGGAATGCGGATTCTGGGTAATCCGCTGCCGGGTGATGAGAAAATTATTGCTGGGGAGAGCGGTGCAGCAGGTTTTGGATTAATCAGCGAGGTTCTTCGGAACACAGAACTTCACTGGATAAAGAAAGAACTGGGCATTGATGAAAACTCAGTTTTATTATTTATAAACAGTGAGGGAGATACGGATAAGGAAAATTATAAAAAAATTGTCTGGGATGGATTATATTCCCTGCCTGATACGGAAAGCCAAGGTTCATAAGGAATAGTATCACATAATATATGCTGACTATAGAAGAATAGTTAAATCAATAAACCGATACTATGCAATTTATTCCTATAAGGGATAATCCTTGAAATTTTTATAGGATAAGGAGGAACAAGAATGTTAAACAAGAACAGGGAAGACGAAGTAATTGCTTTATGCCGGAAACTGGTTCAGGCCAGGAGCTATTCCGGAGAGGAAGATTTGGCAGCGGAGGAACTGTCCCTTTATTTTAAGGAAAAAGACTTTGATGATGTCACGGTTGATACATACGGTAACATTATCGGCAGGATAAAAGGAAAGTATCCCGGTAAGAAAATTGTGTTTGACGGACATATGGATACGGTTCCGGTAGGAAACGAAGCGGATTGGAGTTATCCTCCCTTTGGCGCAGAAATTCATGATGGCAGGATATACGGCAGGGGAACCTCCGATATGAAAGGGGCCGTTGCTGCCATGGCCTGTGCAGCAGCTAATTTTGCAGAAGATAATGACAGGGAATTTGCCGGAGAGATCTATGTAGCCGGAGTCGTTCATGAGGAATGTTTTGAAGGAATTGCCGCCAGAAGTATAAGTGCTGCGGTGAAACCGGATTATGTCATTATCGGTGAGGCTTCGGGGCTCAATCTTAAGATCGGCCAGAGAGGCCGGGCGGAAATAAAGATAGAAACCTTTGGCGTTCCTGCTCATTCCGCCAATCCGGAAAAGGGCATCAATGCGGTTTATAAAATGTCAAAGGTAATCGATGCGGTAAGAACGCTGGAACCCACCAGCCATCCCGTTCTTGGCAAGGGTATACTGGAACTGACAGATATAAAATCCAGTCCTTATCCGGGGGCCTCCGTAGTACCGGAATACTGTGCCGCAACCTATGACAGAAGACTCCTGGTAGGCGAAACAAAGATAAGTGTTTTAAAACCCATTGAAGAACTTCTTGACAGATTAAGCTTGGAAGATCCTGAATTAAAAGTTAAAGTATCCTACGCTGTGGGAAAAGAAAAATGCTATACAGGAGATTTCATTGAAGGAGAACGGTTTTTCCCGGGCTGGCTTTTTGACAGGGAGGAAGACTTTATCATCAGTGTATATAAGGAATTGACGGACATGGGCTTTAAGCCTTTAATAACCCAGTATAATTTCTGCACCAACGGAAGCCATTATGCCGGTGAAGCCGGAATCAGGACTTTAGGAATGGGTCCGTCCCAGGAAAATCTGGCTCATACCATAAACGAATATATCGAGATTGAACAGTTAACCCGGGTAACGGAAAACTATTACGGTATAATGAAGGCACTTTTGGTATAGGATTCTTGTAAAAAGGCTGATTTTACATTACGTTTTGACACTCGAATCATTAAAGGCATAAAGCTGCTCAGACAGCGGACGGGAGCCCATATGAAGATACTGATAAAAAACACAACAATTATTGACGGGAGTTTATCTCCGTCGTTTCCGGGAGATATCCTGATTGAAGACGGAATCATCCGGAAAATCGGAGAAACCGTAACAGAAGATGACGGAAAAGATACCGTATATATTGACGGGAAAGGTCTGGTTGCCGCTCCCGGATTCATCGACACCCACAGTCACAGTGATCTTAAAATACTGACGGAACCCGAGGTTTTACCAAAGCTTATGCAGGGAATCACAACGGAGGTCCTGGGCCAGGATGGTATATCCATGGCTCCTTTGCCTACAGAATACATTGACTCCTGGCGTAAAAACCTGGCCGGGCTTGACGGGGAAAGTGATTCCATTGACTGGGAATATAAAACCACGGAAAAATATCTGAAGATGGTTGAAGCGGTAAAGCCTGCCATTAATGAGTCTTATCTGGTGCCCCACGGCAATGTGAGAATGGAAGCCATGGGGCTGGATAACCGGCCTCCTGCCCCGGAAGAAATCAGAAAAATGTGTGAAATTACAAGGCGGGAGATGGAGGCCGGCTGTCTTGGTTTGTCCTCCGGTTTAATTTATACCCCCTGTGCCTATTCGGATACTTCCGAGATTATAGAACTCTGCAAGGTGGTGGCGGAATATGACGGAGTATTTGTAGTGCATCAGAGAAGTGAAGCGGACACCATACTTTCCTCCATGGAGGAGATCCTGGAAGTAGGCAGAAGATCCGGCGTGCGAATACATTTTTCCCATTTCAAAGTTTGCGGCATGGATAACCAGGATAAATTAGAAGATATGTTAGACCTTCTTGATAGGGCAAAGGAAGAAGGTATAGAAGTTTCTTTTGATCAGTATCCTTATGTGGCGGGAAGTACTATGCTGGGCATCATTCTGCCGCCCTGGGTCCATGACGGAGGGACCAATGAACTGATCCGGCGGTTAGGCGACGAAGCTCTCCGGCTTAAAATGAAAGAAGACATCAATAATGGGATTCCCGGATGGGATAACTTCATCCGGTTTGCCGGTGTGGAAGGAATTTTTATTACCAGCGTAGCTTCCGATAAGAATAAGGAACTGATTGGAAAAAGTTTAAAGGAAATCGGGGAAGTAAAGGGGAAAGCTCCTCTGGATGCAGCCTTTGATCTTTTGGCAGAAGAAAATAACGGGGTTGGCATGGTGGATTTTTACGGCACAGAGGATTCTGTTATTAAAATTTTAAAGAGACCCGAGATGAATGCCTGCACCGACGGTCTGTTATCCGGTAAACCACATCCCAGGGTATACGGTTCTTTTCCCAGAATACTTGGAAAATATGTACGGGAAGAAAAAGCATTGAGTCTGGAAGAGGCAGTATATAAAATGACCTATAAAGCAGCAAAGGCAATGAACATAAAGAACAGAGGCTTATTAAAGACCGGCTATAATGCGGATATTACAATTTTTAACCCGGACACGGTGCTTGACCTGGGGACTTTTACGGAGCCCATACAGTTTCCTGCCGGTATTGAATATGTCATTGTAAACGGACGGGTTGCCGTAGAACAAGGGAATTATATTGGAATAAGGGCCGGGGAAGTAATAAGGAGATAATAACATGAGGTATTAAAAGACCTTATAACCTGGGAACTTAATAGAACAAGATTGAATCAAAGGAGGAAAATGCATGTATCAGTTTCTGATTAACCGACAGCCCATAATTATGGAAGAAGATTTAAACCTCCTGGAGTATATGCGGGATTCTTTGGATATCACCTCGGTAAAAAACGGCTGTATGGAAGGAGCTTGCGGAGCCTGCATGGTGTTGCTGGACGGAAAAGCGGTACGGGCCTGTTTACTGACCACCGGTAAAATCGACGGAAAAGAAGTTTTAACAGTGGAAGGCCTGTCACCGCGGGAAAGGGATGTTTATTCCTGGGCTTTTGCCGAGTCAGGTGCGGTGCAGTGCGGCTTTTGCATTCCCGGTATGATTATTAGTGCCAAAGGTCTGCTGGATGTCAATGCCAGCCCAAGCAGGTCTCAGGTTAAAAAAGCAATCAAGGGTAATATCTGCCGTTGTACGGGATATGTTAAGATCGAACAGGCGATTCTTCTGGCAGCGGAATATATCAGGGAAGAAAAGGAAATCCCTGTTAGGGAATTTTCCGGGCAGGTGGGAGAAAGAAGCCACCGGCCGGATGCGGAAAGCAAAATCCTGGGAACGGCTAAATTTGCGGATGACATAAAGGTGCCCGGTATGATTTACGGTTCTGCCCTGCGGGCTGAATATCCCAGGGCACTGGTAAAGGCGGTACATTTGGATAAAGCTTTACGGCACCCGGATGTTGTAAAAATCCTGCTGGCGGAAGATATACCCGGTGAGAGGGTAATCGGACATCTGACCCATGACTGGCCTGCAATTATTGCCGTCGGAGAAGAAACCAGATATCCCGGAGATTCAATCTGCCTCATTGCCGCTAAAACAAAAAAAGCACTAAAGGAAATCAAGAAATTAATTGAAGTGGAATATGAGGAGCGGACACCGCTTTTATCGGCTAAAGATGCTATGAGGGAAGATGCACCGCTGATCCATCCTGCCGGAAATATCTACAGGCAGGAATTAATCCAAAGAGGAGATGTGGAAGCCGCCCTTGCAAACTCCGCCCATGTGGTAACCAGGGTATATCATACACCGGCTCAGGAGCATGCTTTTTTGGAACCGGAGAGTGCCTTTGGGGTGCCGGAAGGAGACTGCCTCACCGTATATACAGGCGGGCAGAGTATTTATGATGAGTACAGGGAGATTGGTATGCTGCTTGGTATTCCAAAAGAAAAGCTGCGGATCGTAAGTGCTTATGTGGGCGGCGGCTTTGGCGGCAAGGAGGATATGAGTGTCCAGCATCATGCGGCGCTGCTGGCATATCTGTGTAAAGTACCTGTAAAGGTAACGTTGACCAGGGAAGAGAGTATGAGAGTCCATCCGAAACGCCACCCCATGGAAATGGAACTGACCACCGGCTGTGATGAAAATGGTAAGCTGACAGCCATGAGATTACGCTTAATTGCCGATACGGGAGCCTATGCCTCACTGGGAGGCCCGGTACTTCAAAGGGCCTGTACCCATGCGGCAGGCCCGTATAATTATCAGAATATTGATATAATCGGGCAGTCTATTTATACTAATAATGTACCATCCGGGGCATTCCGGGGATTTGGTGTGACACAGACCATGTTTGCTACGGAATGTAACTTAAATCTCCTGGCGGAAAAGACAGGCCTGGACCCTTTTCAGATACGGTATTTAAATGCAATCCGCCCGGGGCAGTCTCTTCCCAACGGACAGATCGCAGATGACGGAACCGGTCTGGTTGAGACTTTGGATGCAGTAAAGGATGAGTATTATAAGAATTATGACAGGGCAGGTATTGCCTGTGCTATTAAGAATGCAGGAGTTGGGGTAGGGATTCCCGATACGGGAAGAGTACTGCTTAAAATAGTTGACGGGAAAGTATCCCTGCGTACCAGCGCAGCCTGTATGGGGCAGGGGATTGCCGCTACCATGCGGGCGATCTGTTGTGAAGCCACAGGGCTTAAGCCGGATGAAGTCATAGTAGCAAGGCCGGATACAAAGTATACACCGAATTCCGGTACCAGTACGGCTTCCAGGCAGACGGTAATTACCGGAGAGACCACAAGAAGAGTATCCCTTCTGCTGAAAAAAGCGCTGGAAACGAAAAGCCTTAAGGAATTAGAGGGAGAAGAGTTCTATGAGGAATTCGTAGGTATAACCGATCCTATGGGTTCGGATAAACCCAATCCGGTCAGTCATTTAGCTTACGGCTATGCAACCCAGGTGGTCATCTTAAATGAGGAAGGCAAGGTAGGACAGGTAATTGCAGCCCATGATGTAGGGCGTGCCATCAATCCGGCCAATGTGGAAGGTCAGATTGAAGGTGGCGTTGTTATGGGGCTGGGTTTCGGGCTTACAGAGGACTTAAAGATTACAAATGGAAAACCGGCTGCCAGGTATGGCACACTGGGGCTTTTCAGGGCACCCGATGTACCGGAGATAAAAACAATCCTCATAGAAAAGAACCGGGCGGAACTGGCCTACGGAGCAAAAGGTATAGGTGAAATTCCACTCATACCGACCTCTCCGGCGGCACAGGCAGCCTATTACAAATGGGAAGGCAAATTCAGAACCAGCCTGCCTTTGGAAGATACTCCCTATAGCAGAACATAAATATTACCAATTTAAATTTGCTTGATTAATTCATCAAAGTCATTGACAAAAATCTTTTTTATGTTATACTAAGTAATCATTAAAGTAACGCTTGAAAACGTTAGTAAGTGTAAGCGATTTTTACTTCATAGTTTATTATTAGAGTATTTTATAATTATTTTGGTAATTAAAATTAAATATAACGGATTATGAATCCGATTACGGCACCGGATTAAGATATGCCCAATGGAGGGAGTTGCATGTACGAAAGTACATACAACTCCTTTATTAATGCAATTTTATCAAAAAATAGTTTTGCATCGGGTTAAGGCAGCATATCCGCATACCGGCAGCGCCGGCTGACCATGGAACATATGCCGGGGTATAAATATACCAAGGTATAATGTGATAGATCAATCAAAGCACCATGATAAAAATTTTAGGAGGAAGCTATTATGAAAAAGATTTTAACACTATTATTAGTGCTGGCTATGACAGTGGGACTGATTACCGGCTGCAGTTCTTCGGATAAGAAGGACGGCCAAGAGACGAATGCACCTGCGGAAACAACTGGGACAGAGGATACGACATCCACTCCGGAAGCAACACCGGAACCGACGGCCGAAACTTCCGCTGCAAGTGATATTAAAGTCGGTATCATCTATATCGGTGATGAGAACGAAGGTTATACCGCAGCCCATATGGCAGGTATTGATACCATGATTCAGACGCTGGGCCTTAAAAAGGAGCAGGTGATTGTAAAAACTAATATAGCAGAAGATGAATCCTGTTATGATGCGGCAGTTGATCTGGCAGAACAGGGCTGCGGCATTATATTTGCCAACAGCTTCGGACATGAAGATTATATGCTGCAGGCAGCAAGAGAATTTCCGGAAGTTCAGTTTGCACACGCCACCGGTTATCAGGCAGCTTCCTCTGGTTTACCCAATGTACATAACTACTTTACGGCAGTTTATGAATCCCGTTATGTATCCGGTGTAGTAGCAGGCTTAAAATTAAATGAAATGATTGAAAACGGAACCATTACCGCAGATAAGGCTAAGATGGGCTATGTAGGTGCTTATCCTTATGCGGAAGTAAAATCCGGATATACCTCCTTTTATCTTGGTGCAAAAAGTGTCTGCCCTACCGTAACCATGGAAGTACAGTACACCAACAGCTGGGCGGATATGGCCGGTGAAAATGAAGT
>JAEZSL010000033.1 GCA_023443925.1 Bacillota bacterium
GCCCACGGACTTCCTTCAGATTCGTTCTCACGAACGACACCCTTGTCTTAGGCTATGCACTTTCCACTACTAGGATGTGCTAGGGACTTGAACCCATGAGATTGCGCCCATGCTGGGCGCACCTAACGAAGAAAAAACCTGTTCAGATAAAATCCAAAACAGGTTTTAATCAAAGACATATAAACTGTTTAACTAAATACAGAACACCGCATAAACCGGTACATATTTAACATGATTAGTAAATTCAAAATTTCTTGTGGATATCTTAATGGATTCCGTTACATCAGGAAACTGCTTACGGAATATACTTACATTTCTGGATCTGGTATTATCTGTAGTTCTTACTTCAATGGGCAGGAGTTTGCTATCTTTACTAATTATAAAATCCACTTTAGCCTGAGAACCCGATTCCCAAAAAAACAGCGGGTAACCACGAGAGGCAAGGCTTTGGGCAACATAGTTTTCTAACAGCCCTTTTCTGTTTTGTTCGTCAAGCTGGCCATGACTGGTTTTCAAAACTGAAGACAGGATTCCCGTATCAAGCATATATAATTTGAAGCTTATACGCCCATTTTCATTATTTTGAGTTTCTATTAGGAATTCTGATATAAAGTCCGGCGAAAACGGAAGTTTTTCCGATTCCTCCGGTATTTTATAGCAGCACATACCATAGCCGGAATTCTGTATGTACCAAAGCGCTTCAGAATACTGCGCCTGGGTAGCTCCTTTTCTTATCAGCTTATACTGAAACTTCCGGTTTTCTTTCATAAGCTGTCTGTCTATCGTATTAAAAACCTGGCTAATCTTTAAGAAATCCCCTTCTATATTTCGGTTATAAATGTCGGATATAAAAGAATTTACAAGTATCCTGTGCTGCTCGGAAACATTATAAACCGAATTCGACCCCAGATATTCGTTAACTGCCAGAGGCATACCGCCAATTTCCAGGTACAGGTCAAAAAGTGTAAGCAATTCCTGATGTACTATCTCCGGAATTTTTGAATTATTTTTATAATGCACCGTGATTACTTCGATATACCATTCGTTTCCGGTTGCAATCAGAAATTCCTCAAAATCCAGAGGAAAGAGACAGAGTTGATATAAATCCTTATCATTGGGTAAAGACACTACCCTATGGCTTGATATAATAATAATTTGAAATCTGGTATTACAATCTGCTAATAGTTTCAGTATCCTTGTTAAGTCCGGTTGAACCGTTATTTCATCCAAAATCAGCAGAACCGGACCGGATGAACCGGATAAATGAAAATAATCCTTCAAACCGTCTTCGATTTGGGAAGGATTATGTTTCAGCATGAGGCCATAAAGAAAGGGATCGGTTTCAACATTAATGTAGACGTATTCCGTATAAAAAGATCTGGCAAAATCGTACACCAAATAAGTCTTGCCCACACTACGTGCTCCCGTAAGCAAAATTGGTCTGGAGTCAGATGATTCCTTCCATTCTAATAGTTTCGTAATCAGTTTCCTCTTCAAAGCAGTACTCCTTAATCTTTTTATACAGAATCTTTCATACCGACACATTAATGGGTTGAATTGATAAAGTTCTCTAAACCAGATTAATAAAGTTCTCTAAAGCAAATTAATAAAGTTTTATAGCAGATTATTTTAACTTATTTAATAAAGCAGTAAAATATTCCGGCAAAGGTGCTTCAAATTCCATATACTCTCCGGTGGAAGGATGTACAAAGCCCAGAACCCTGGCATGCAAAGCCTGGCCTTCCAGACGGAAACTATCTTTTACCGGACCGTATACATCATCACCTAATAAAGGATGTCCGATACTTGCCAGGTGAACGCGAATTTGGTGCGTACGTCCTGTCAACAGGGAACATTCGATATGGGCATACTTATTATTCAGATTCTCCAAAACCGTATAATTGGTTACGGCATGTTTACCCTTTTTATTAACTGCCATTTTTTTCCTGTCAACCGGATGTCTGCCGATGGGTGCATCTACTACTCCGCTATCCGTCTTAAAAGCATTATAAACGATTGCATTATATTTGCGTGTTATAGAATGTACTTTAAGCTGCTCGGCAATAAACTGATGCGCCTTGTCATTTTTACAAACTACCAGAACTCCGGTGGTATTCATATCGATACGGTGGACAATTCCGGGACGAAATACACCGTTTATACCGGATAATTCATCTTTGCAGTGATATAAAAGACCATTGACCAGTGTTCCGGAATAATGTCCGGCGGCGGGATGTACTACCATTCCCTTTTCTTTGTTTATGATAATAATGTCTTTATCTTCATAAATGATATCTAGCGGGATATCCTCTGCATTGATTTCAAGATCAACCGGCGGCGGCAGTGTGATAACGATAGCATCTCCGGCAGCCACCTTATAATTAGCTTTAACTGCCTTTAAATTGACTAAAACATGCCCTTCCTGAATCAGCTTTTGAATGTAGGATCTGGTTAAATCTTCGGTGGAATCCGCAATGTATTTATCAATTCGAATTCCGGAATCTTCCTCATCTGCAAAGATTTCTATAATATCCTTGATATCTATTTCATCCTTGTTATCTATTTCATCTTTTATATCTATTTCATCCTTGTTATCTATTTCATCCTTTATATCTATTTCATCCTTTATATCTATTACTTTCTTCATATCTATTACTTTCTTCATATCTATATCTTTCTGTATATCTATATCTTTCTGTATATCTATATCATTCTGCATATCTATATCATTGTTCATGTTTTTCTTCTTCTTTCCGGTTCAAGAAAGCAAAATCCTCGTCTTTATAATAAAATAAACTGAGTATAATCAATAATGCGGCTGACACAGTTACATAACAGTCCGCAACGTTAAAAATCGGAAAATCAATCAGTTCAAAATAGAAAAAGTCAACAACATATTGCTTAATGCTGCGGTCTATTAAATTACCGATAGCTCCGGCAGTCAGGAAAACCAGAATCAGCCTCATCACATCATAACGCTTTACCGGAGGTATTTTTATATAGAAACAAATCATACCTGCCATAATTATAATGGACGCTATTATAAGGATACTGATTTTACCGCTCATAAGCCCCCACACTGCTCCGTTATTCTCGTGGTAATACAATTGGAATACATTGGGTATTATTTGTACCGGTCCATCTTTTAAATGGGTCGCAGCCAAATATTTTGTAAATTGATCCAGAGCGATTAAAAGAATAAGATAAATCAAATGTCTGATTTTTTTCATAATGCCTCCAGTAGCTTTTGTTTTTATTCCATACGGATCATTCAAGGATGATCTGAGCAATTGCATCCAGCAATTCTGCTTCCGTAAGAGTATTATCTATATATGCATTTCCAATATCGGACAGCAGAATAAAATTAATTTTTCCGGCATCCATTTTCTTATCATGGAAAGTAGCTTTCAAAACTTCTTCCGGTTTTATACCAGCCACGGATACAGGCAGGTTAAAACTTCTGATTACGTTAACCAGATCCTCATACTGCTCTATTGTAATAAGACTTCTCTTATAGGATAAATATCCGGCTGCAACCATTCCTAACGCAACACATTCTCCATGCAGCAGTTTAAAATCCATGAGTTTTTCAACAGCATGTCCAATGGTATGCCCGAAATTAAGGAGTGCACGCTCCCCCTGCTCTTTCGGATCTTTTTCAACTACCTCACGCTTGATCTGGCAGCTTCTGTAGATGGTTTCTTCAAGGACAGCCATATCCCGCTTCTTTACCGCATCAATATGTGCCTTCAGCCATTCATAATATTCTTTATCCTTAATCAGACCATGCTTTATGATCTCACCAAATCCGGAATAATACTGTGCATCGTTTAAGGAAAGGAGGGTCTTTAAATTCATGTATACTGACTTTGGCTGGTGAAACGCGCCAATCATATTTTTATAAGCCTGAAAATCCACCCCGGTTTTACCGCCGATACTGCTGTCAACCATAGCTAACAGAGAAGTCGGCATCTGGATAAAAGAGATTCCTCTAAGATAGGTTGCCGCCGCATAGCCGGTTAAATCACCAACTACACCGCCTCCCAGTGCGATGAGCAAATCCTTTCGGTCAAAACCTGAGGGTATTAACCTTTCATATAGCTGGTAAACTGTATCCAGATTCTTATTGCTTTCACCGGCAGGGAAGGTAAAGGTTATGACCTCTTTTGCATAATCCTTAAGTATCTCTATGACTTCATTTAAATATAACTTACTTAGATTAGAATCCGTTACAACACAAATCTTTCTGTTAGCAGTATCCAGTTTATTTAATTCACGGTATAAGAAATGATAATCCTGTTCCAGCAAAATATCATACACTGGTAAGTTATTGTAATTTACCGTAATATTTTTATGCATCCTAATTACTCCTGTTCTTCATTAATGTTGTAAAATTCGAAATCTTCATCCTCGTCTTTCTCTGTTTTTATATTCTCCTGTATTGAAGAGGAATCCGGATTATTAGAAACTGCCTTGGGGTTCTTAATTTTTTCCTTAGCCGGTGCTGTATTGGTTTCTTTATCTGTAAACATATCCAAACCGGCTATATGTATCTGAAAGCTTTCGCTTTCTAACAGCTCATACTGTGCAGCCGCAAGATGCTTAAACTGTGCTTTGTAGGATTCATACTGTCTGATCAGCTGTATAATCTGCTGCTGAAGCCGGTTAAATTCATTGGAAGCATCTGCAAGGATTAACTGCGCTTTTCCTCTGGCCTCCGATTCAATAGCTTTTGCCTGTCTTCTGGCTGCTTCCTTGGTTTCCTCCGCTGTTTGTTCAGCAAGAATTAATGCTTTTTGCAGGGTTTTTTCAATGGATTTATAATAATTCAAGCCTTCATTTAATGTATTGATTTTATCACTTAATTCCATTTTCTCTTTATATAATGTTTCATATCCCACCAGCAATTCATGCAAAAAATTGTCTACATCCTTTTTATCGTAGCCAATCCCGCTTTTAAATGTTTTACTCTGTAATTCTATAGGTGTTATCATTTCATTTCCTCCTTGGCATATATGATCGCGAACTTTTGATTTAACGTTATAGATTACGCACAAAGAAAGGTGTACGGTCATCCGTTTAAATCTCCGGTTATCTTATATATATTTTGATAAGATTACAAAGTATCTTCCCTTTTTTGTCTGGTTCTGCATCCCTTTATAAATGAACTTGCCGAAGCCCCGAACCGATACCGTTTCGTCTTCTTTAAGCATATAACTGTTGGATTCAACTAATTTACCGTCTACAAAGACCTTTCCTCCGGAGATTAGCCCCAAAATACTGCTTCTGGAGGAACTGAAGGCCAGAGCGATAACAGCATCCAGTCTGGGAGAAGATACCGAACCCCGGATTTCTCTAAATTCAGGCTCTATATCCGGCATAGCCTTGTCCATTATACTGCACTCAATGCTGGTGTGCTTCACTTTATCCATATTATCAATAATAAAGCGGCTTATAACAGAATCACAGAATACATAACCCTCTTTTTCCTTCACCAGTATATCCCCAATCTTACCGCGTTCGATACCCAGATTCATCAGTGCACCTAAAAAATCGCGGTGATTCAGGTCATCACTGAACTTCCTGTTTAATGGCTGTATGCGTATACAGGTGATGCAATCTGAAAAAGCTTTTACAGATTCCTCTCCGTAAAAGCATAAAATCTTCCTTTCCGCTCCGGGATAACCGCCGAAAAAGTCATATTTCACATTAGGCAATTCATTTTTCATACGAAAGAATATACTGCTTTCATTTAACCCAAGAAAATCAGTATATGTACAGATACCTTTATATTCGGCAGCCCTGGCGAGGTCAAAAAACCTCTTTTTCAGAATCTGCTCCTCTTTCTCATTATTCATATCTATCTCCTGTTTTTAAAGGATGTTTTCCTATTTTAGAATATAGAAAAATTCCTGTAAAAATAATATAATTACAAAACTGATGATCGGTGATAGATCTGCAGTAGGTGTATTAAATATGGAATGCTTCAATAAAAAACGCACCGGTGTCAAAATCGGTTCAATTAAAATAGTTAAAAGATTCCGAATAAAATTATTAATCGGAAACCATGAAATAATCACATACAGGAACAGGATAATTTCAAGTACAATAAAAAAAACATATAATGCGCTAAACAATAAATGGGTCATATTTAAAATTCCTTATTCAGAGTCGGTACCTCAAATCCATCATTCTGGATGAGGTCAAGATAATCACCGGAAATATCAACCGTATCCGGAGATATAATAAAAATATAGCTTGATATCTGATGCAGCTTCCCATTCATGGCATATACGGAACCGGATATAAAATCCATAATCCTCTGAGCCAGATCAACGTCAAATCCTTCCAGATTAATAACCGCTGCACGGCCGGATAAAAGCATATCGCAGATATCCTGGGAATCCTCGAAGGTGGAAGGTTTCATAATACATACCTCAAAACCCTTAGGCGTTGTACGAATAGGGACAACTTTATTAGATGCCGTTCTTTCAAGGCGGGTTACTTTATCTTTTCTGGTATCGTTAACCGTATTAAAAATAGGTGACGGTTCTTCTCTTTCATATGCCGGACGTACCTGCTGTCTGGTCGTTGTCTTACGTTCTGCCCTCTCAGCACGTTTTGCTTCCTTTTCCTCTTCTTCCATAACATAGTCATCATAATCATCATCTTCTGTTAGTTTTAATGAATCTAGTATGTTCTTAAATATATTGGCCATGCGTCTTATCTCCAATCCACCATAATCTTTAATCGAGCAAATTATCTAATACATGCTTTATACCATGTAATTACGTTCACCGAATATTCCCGTCCCAACCCGGACCATCGTAGCACCTTCTTCTATGGCAACTTCATAATCTCCCGTCATTCCCATAGATAGTACATCCATAGTAACATTATCAATGTTTTTCATTTTGATGTCAACCTTTAATTGCCGCAAATTTCTAAAATGCTCCCTATTTTTTTCGGGATTTTCTACAAAAGGTGCAATCGTCATCAAACCTCGTACGCGCAAGTTTTTCAATTTTGCAATATCCATAATTAAGGGACAAGTTTCGTCAACTGTCGCACCATATTTTGTATCCTCACCTGCTATATTCACCTCAATTAATATGTCGCTTATAATTCCCTTTTTTTCAGCTTCCTTGTTAATCTGCTCAGCCAGCTTATATGAGTCAACGGAATGGATTAAAACCGCTTTGTCTATCACATATTTTACCTTATTCGTCTGTAAGTGTCCAATTAAATGCCATCTTAGCTCTTTGGGCAGTTCTTCATATTTGGAGGTCAGCTCCTGTACTTTATTTTCACCGAAATCAAGAATCCCTTCTGCCATTACTTCCTCTATCATGGGTACCGGTTTTGTCTTACTTACGGCTATCAGAGTAACTTCTTCCCTTAATCTTCCTGCCCGGTTACAGGCTGCCTGAATATTCTGCTCAACTGCAGATAAATTTTCTTTAATCAAAATATTAACTCCCTTTCCAATTGATACCTATGCAATACGAAATGATATAGTATTCCAAATATAGTAAGCATTTAATATACAAATTTAATGTCTTCAGTTACCCTATGATTAAGATTCAGTATAGCTTAATAGATTATCATTTGTTCTACAGCCGTCTTACCATCCAAAGCAATGTGATCATAGACAGAGAGACCATACTGAGTTCCATTTTTTACAATGCAGTATTCTTCATTTTCATACAGTACTTCAATTCTGCGGAACACCGCATACCCTTTATTTACGTTGAATACACCTTCCAGGGTCTGCTTCTGGCTTATATTAAATTCCTTGTCCTTCTCTTCCGAAT
>JAEZSL010000288.1 GCA_023443925.1 Bacillota bacterium
GCGAAAAAAATGAAATCCGATACAGATACCCTTAATTATAGACAACTCCCTTTATTCCAGGAGAAAACGGAAGTTCTTCTGGAGTATTTAAAGAGTTTAAACTATGAAGAACTTAAGACTATATGGAAATGTAATGATAAAATTGCGACTCTTAACTACGGGCGGCTTGAGAAAATGGATCTGTGTCGTAACCTGACACCGGCTATACTATCATATGAAGGCATTCAGTATCAGTACATGGCTTCTGGTGTGTTTAGCAATCACGAATATGCATATCTTGAAAAGCATTTGCGTATATTATCGGGCTTTTACGGAATTCTGCGGCCTTTTGACGGAGTCACACCCTATAGGCTTGAGATGCAGGCTAAACTGGGGGGAAATAAATTAAATTCTCTATATGAGTTCTGGGGAGATAGTGTGGCGAAACAGTTATTCCAGGAAAGCAGCCTTGTTATAAACCTGGCATCAAAGGAATACAGCCAGTGTGTCTCTTCCTTCCTGAATCATAAAATTCGTTTCATTACCTGTATCTTTGGTCAGGTAAAGGGAAATAAAATAATAGAAAAAGGTACTCTGGTGAAGATGGCCAGAGGTGAGATGGTGCGGTTTATGGCAGAAGAGGAGATAACAGAACCGGAAAAAATTAAAAATTTTAACCGGCTTAACTATACATATGCGGACTGGCTATCAAATGAAAATACATATGTATTTATAAAAAATGAAGTATTCTGTTAAAAACAACAGAACACCCGGAACACTTTAAACATAGATTTTATAATTTTACTTTTTATGGATAGTTTTATGGATAGTTTAAGGATAGTGATAGTACAGTATACTTTTCAGTATAGCTTTGTAATAATATGTTAAAATATGTAATCTTCTCTATCGCAATTTCTTTTAATATGATACAATAATTGGAAGATATTATCAGATTGGGAGGGAAATATGAGTGCTGAATTAATTACAAGGGAAATGACTAAAGTCGAATTTGAAAAGTACCGGGATATGGCAGTCGGTGAATATGCAGAAGATATTGTAAAAGCCGGCAGGGTATCCGGTGATCTGGCTTATGAACAGTCCTCCAGGGAGTTTGAAACACTTGCTCCAAAAGGGGGTAAATGTACGAAAGATAACTGTTTGTACATACTAGAGGCAAATAATAAGAGAATCGGGATTTTCTGGTATTTAACTAAAAATATAATGGATGAAGATGTGGCTTTTATAGCAGATATCCGTGTGGATAATACGATTAGAAATCAAGGTTACGGTAGAAAAATTCTTCAGATCTTTGAAGAGGAAGCAAAAGAGAAGGGTTATAAATGTCTGGGGTTGAATGTCTTTAAGGATAATCCGGGAGCCATACATTTGTATGAAAGTGAAGGATATTATATTGCATATGATGCCGGCGGAAGCCTTTATATGAAAAAGGAGATATAGCAGAAGCAAGCCTTAAAACCGGAGCCATTTAGGTGAAAATTAGTGGTGACCCGGATATAAATTAAAAAATAATAAAGTATTACTTTTGGAACAACACTTAATATCAAAATAATAAGAATACCCTTTGGTAATGAAGCAATTCATTGTACACCATAAGGGTGTTTTATTGTCAGAACGTCCTGATTTTACAGGTACATTCAGTTACTTCATAGAATTCTGTTACTTCATTGGATTTTTTTGCACATTCACGCCATTTCAAATTAAGAAATACTTCATTAAGGAATTACTGACTCAGAATAATATCTTCTGATACTGAGGTTTCTGATTTATCCTTTCCCATCAAAACAAGGCACAGCAGTTAATATAATGAGGTAAGATATTGAGTTTACATCCTCTGAAAAGTAAGCTTAATATACTTTTTATTGATTTCTGATGCTAAATTAGTTAAACTGGACATAGATTTATCCCAGCCAAGCCATAGCTCAATCAGGAGCTGGGTTTTGGTTAGGCAGCTTGAAGTCTTTCATTTTTTTAAGCAAATACGGAAATGCCGGAAACGCGGAAAGGAATCTAAAATGGAGATATGGACCTATAAGGTAGAAAAAATAGATGGAGATTACGCTTATCTTAAAAGGACGGATATAACGGAAAGCGAATTAAAACTGGTGGCGCGGGCTTTGCTGCCTACGGAAATTACGGAAGGCACCCAGCTAAAATACGAACTGTTTGAATATACCATACTAGAATAAAACCCGGGTTTTACGGGTATTAAGGAGTTTTTTATTTATGAAATTTTATTTAGCACCACTGGAAGGCATAACTGGGTATATTTATCGAAATGCTTATCATACTTTTTACGGCGGTATGGATAAGTACTTTGCACCTTTTATCAATGCGAACCAAAGCAATAGCTTCAAAACACGGGATATTAACGATATTCTGCCGGCTAATAATAAAGGGATGGTTTTAGTTCCACAGCTGCTGACCAATAAAGCCCAGGATTTCATTCAAACCGCCGGCCGAATTGGTGAACTTGGATATCAGGAAATTAATTTAAATCTGGGCTGTCCATCTGGAACAGTAGTTTCAAAAGGCAGAGGAGCTGGTTTTCTGGCTAAACCAGAAGAACTTGACCGGTTTTTTGAGGAAGTATTTAACGGCACAAAAATAAAAATATCGGTTAAGACCAGAATCGGGAAAGAAGAACCGGAGGAATTTTATAAATTAATTGAAATATATAATAAATATCCCATACATGAGCTCATTATTCACCCAAGGTTACAGACGGATTTCTATAAGAATAAACCCAATATGTTAATATTTAAAGAGGCACTGGGCTTAAGTAAAAATCCGGTGTGCTATAATGGTGATCTATGCCGTACGGAGGATTTCAGCAAGTTTTCCTTAGATTTTCCGGATGTTGATACCGTTATGGTGGGCAGAGGAATTATTTCAAATCCGGGTCTGATACTGGAAGTAACGCAGGGCCGGAAACCGGATAAAATAACATTGAGAGCTTTTCATGACAAAGTATTTAAAGATTATCAAAAAGTTATTTCCGGAGACCGAAATGTTTTGTTTCGAATGAAAGAATTTTGGTTCTATCTAATTGACATGTTTGTGGACGCGGATAAATATGCCAAAAAAATTAAAAAATCTGAACATTTCCAGCCTTACGTGGAAGCCGTTGACAGTCTGTTCCGGGAGGTCAAACTGATTGGAGAATAATCGGATATGGAATAACCAGATGTGGAAATAACTGGATAAGGAAATAATCGGATATGGAAATAACTCGACATGGGTATAGCCGGACATAGGAATAACCGGTATGAATCAATTGTTATTTCGTAGTTATATGTGTCTGGCAGTAATAGAATCTGATCTATATAAAAAGACTGAATCATCTTTATAAATATGAAATTATTTAAAGTTAATAGTCAAGAAATCAAATCTGAGATTTAATGAATAGAATAAGGAAAGGAAAGCCGTATATACTGTTTTACGGCAGCAGGATTACCGATATGAAGGATTATATAAGATGTGGTACAGTCGGTACCAGTAAAATTACCGAAGATTTCATAGCAAGTGCAAAACTTGCAGGTGGTATAGAGCTTACCGCCGTTTATTCCAGAAGTCTGGATAAGGGCATTGAATTTTCCATGAAATACGGTATCGAAACGGTTTTCACTGATCTGGAACAGATGGCTTCCAGTGAGAAAATTGATGCGGTTTATATAGCAAGCCCAAATTCACTGCATTACAGGCAGAGTAAACTGTTCCTGGAACACGGCAAACATGTGCTGTGTGAGAAACC
>JAEZSL010000041.1 GCA_023443925.1 Bacillota bacterium
GCCCACGGACTTCCTTCAGATTCGTTCTCACGAACGACACCCTTGTCTTAGGCTATGCACTTTCCACTACTAGGATGTGCTAGGGACTTGAACCCATGAGATTGCGCCCATGCTGGGCGCACCTAACAAAACCGCCTATGCCCTTATCGGTTATAGGCGGTTTTTTGTTTATTGCTTAAAGCATTTTGATTTGCTTCTATAGATCAAACTCCTGCCCGGTAAGGCCCTTTTTTGTTAGGATAAAAATTCATCTTTAGATGAGTCTTATATCACGTGCCTCCCCCGGAGGGTTTTATCGAATAGGACGATTTCCTATACGATAAAAAATGACCTCAAAAAGTTAGATTTTTAGATCTGACTTTTTGAGGCCGGTTCATATATGCTAAACCCGGTGCTTTATTAACTAATTAACTGTAATTATGTTTACTACTTATCTTTTTTTATGGTTTCCATTATCCGGTTTACCACACATTCAGAAGCTTTTCCGGTTTCATAGAGTGTTAGTTTATTGAGAAATCCGTCCACGTCCTTTTGATATTTTGTATTCTCAAAGCTTTTCATATTTTCAATTAATTCACTCTCAGTCCGGGCTTTTTTATAGGGAAGGTTATTATACTCAAAGTAGAAACCCCTTTCCCTTTCATACTCTTCCATGTCATAAGCATATAAAAATACCGGTTTTTTCATAAAGGAGAATTCAAACATAAGATTGGAATAATCGGTTATCAATATATCTCCCGCCGTCATAAGTTCATAAATGTCCCGGTAATGGGATGCATTTATAATCTGGCTGTTATAATGGATAAACCCGCTTTGTCCGGATACCAGGGGATGCAGCCTTACTGCAATCACCCACCTGCCTCCAAATCTGTCCTCCAGAACTTTTAACAGTCTACTAAAATCCAGCTCATAGGGTTTCGTGTTATTAACCCCTTCCCGGTACGTGGGGGCATAGATGGCAATTTGCACCTCATCCTTGATTGCAAGCCTTTGCCGTACCTCCTTCTTTACCGAATCCGCCGGATTCAGCAGAATGTCATTTCTGGGACTGCCGCACTCTAAGATTTCTCCCTTATACCAGAAACTCCTCCGGTACATCTCCGTACAAAAATTGCTGTTGGATACATACAGATCCGTCATAGCAGAATCTCTTCTGGCATTGAAGGTATACTTGTGCCCTAACCGGTATTCATAGTCTTTTTCTATCTTTTTAAGAGAGATACCTCCATGCCAGGTCTGGATATAATACTGTCCTTTCCTTTTACGGATGTAATTCTCTTTCCGGTTATTATCCACCCAGATTCTTGCTGTTGCCAAAGCATAAACAGCTTTCGGCGTATTGGTTTTTAACACGGTAATACCCTGCGGCGCATTGGCATTTTCCGGATGATTGGTTATAAATATAATATCAAGCTTTCTGTGGGCATTTTTTCTTTTTACCAGTTCTTCCGCAATATATTTTGCATTATCTCCAAATCCCCAGACATTACAGATTACTACTCTTGTCTTATGAATAGGGAACAGATGGCATATGTGAAATAATGTTACTATAAAAATATATCTTAGAAATTTATATATTTCCAGAACCTGCTTTGGTAAAATCTGTTTGATCCGATTTCTCATCTCCCACTCCCAACCTATAGCAAATTATTCAGTATTTCACTAAACTGCTTTGCGGATTTCTGCCAGCTTAAGGTTTGCAGATAACTTTCCGCGGTATTATGCATCTCTTCTAACACCTGGGGTTTCTCCATTGCCGCTTTTAATTTATGATATAAATCCTGATAAGACAATGAAATAAGAAGCGCGCTGTTTTCCGGGAAGAAATACGGGAAGGTTCCGTCTTCAAACTCAATTAAAGGCAGTCCGGTAGCCAGCATTTCGTATGGTACCAGTGATATATTGCTCATGGAAGCTACCATACCGAAATCAGCCTTTTTATATAAAGCCAGCAATTCCTTTTTACCCAGCATACCCAGATTTTCACCTGCATCACAGCGGAAACTCTTATCTTCACCAAAATATTTGATGTTAAGATGAATGCCGTCCTTTTTATACTCTTCCTTTACCTGCTTTAACAGGTACTGGGTAATGCAGGGGAGTCTTTTTCCATAATACTTTAAATAAACTGCCAGGGTAAAATCTCTTTTCTTTGAATAAGCAGCATAGTCTCTGCGGCAGGTCGGGTATTCCTTTCTTTCGTAAGGAAATTCAATGGAGTCTACCGGTGAGACTATATTGCAGTTTTTTTCTACCATTTCCTTGTTCCAGGGTCCCAGGCTTACCATATGCAGTCCCTGCTCATAAGTCTTCCTGGCCATAAGGAAAAGCTCGCCAAAAGAATAAAAATACGGCTCATAATCCTGCAGAAAATACATTTTATAACCTTTCATTTTTTTGGCAAAGGCTACGGTATCCCAGGAACTAGCTATGACGATATCCGAATTTAATTTATCCAGATATTTATTCGTATACATTTCGCCCTGATAAGTGCTTAAATTACAGGCGGCACATTCCTGCATATCGGATTTGCTCTGGGGCTTGTACACGATATATCCAACCTGGTATCCTAATTTTGATAATTCGGTGCCAAGCCGCAGGATGGAGGTCTGGCCTCCGTTATATTTCGCCATACGTTCGATTACAAAAGTGATTTTTTGAATCTTGCCAGGTTTACTGTTTTGAATAACCGACGAATCATAACTGCTCAGTCTTTCATTTACCTGTCTTTTTTCAACAACTGCCTGAAGGCTGTGGTAGATTCCTTTGACTTTAATTTTTAAACTGCTTTTCCACTTATTGATCATACACTTACCTTTCCGTAAAATCTTCTTATTGGGATTCCCAAATTTTATACAAGTACACCTGGTTTATTGCGGATATTGCCACGTGTTATCTAACAGTTTTTAAACGATAGCTATTAAAAATTTCATATATGAACTAATTCCTATTAAAAATCCTTAAATATGAATACATTTATAAGAATTTTTATTTTAAGTATTTTTATTTAAGCATTTTTATTTAAGTATTTTTGTTTTAAGTATTTCAATCTTTCTGGCATTTCAATCTTTCTGGCATTTCAATCTTTCTGGTATTTCGAGCTTTCTGATATTTCAATCTTATTGATATTTCAAGCTTTCTGGGTTTTCAAGCTTTCTGGTATTTCAAGCTTTTTGGTATTTCAATCTTTGTAGTATTTCAATCTTTCTGGTTTTTCAAGCTTTCTGGTTTTCAATCTTTCTGGTATTTCAAGCCTTCTGGTATTTCAAGCTTTCTGGTTTTTCAAGCTTTCTGGTTTTTCAAACAATTTTAATTAGCGGAAACCGTATCCGTAACCGTATGGATCTCCTGTATAAGCTCTACGACTTTCTGTGATGCCTTACCGTCATCCGCATGGTTGTATTTATTATGAAATGCCTCATATTTGGCAGCAAAATCTTCCTGATTATAATTTAATATAGAATCAATTAACTCTTGTGTTGTCCGGGTAATTGGCCCTGGGGCTTCCTCTAAGAAATCGAAGTAAAAACCTCTTAAATTGTCTTTGTAATCTTCCAGATCATATGCAAAAAACAGCATTGGCCTTCTTAACAAACTGTAATCGAACATAACGGAGGAGTAGTCTGTGATCATCATATCCGATACCAGATATAACTGGGCTATATCCTCACACATATCATATTTATAAATAAAGTCCTTATATGCTGTCCAGTCCAGGTTTTCTTTCACCAGATAATGATATTTTACGATACAGACATATTCATCACCTAATTGTTCCCGGAATAAATCAAAATCCAGCGCCTGGGTGAATTTGTAGGCACCTTTTTCATAATATTCATTATCCCGCCAGGTAGGGGCATACAGCAGTACCTTTTTATCCGGAGGCAGACCCATTTTCTTCTTTAGTTCCGCTATATATTCTTCGTGGTTGCCGGATATAAGAATGTCATTTCTGGGATATCCGATTTCCAGCATTGTCTTATCAAAGGCAAATGCACTTTTAAAAATCTCTGTGGAAAACCGGTTCTGGGATACTAAGTAATCCCAGGTTCTTGTATTCTTATAGAATTTCTGCTTATATTTCTCAATATCGGTTTCTCCGGCCATATTGACGTATTCCATATCCAGCGCCAGTTTTTTAAGCGGTGTGCCATGCCAGGTCTGTATATAATGCACATTTTTTCGTTTTATGATATAATTTGGCTGCCGGCTGTCACAAACCCATATTCCGGCCACACCCATTATCATAAAATAAAGGGTTCTGGTCCTTCTGAGTTTTTTGGCATTCCCAGGTATACTGATACTGGTATCATCCAGTATGACATAGCACCGGTACTTTTTATCCAGGCCCTGCCGCACCATTTCTTCATAGATGCACCTGGGATTACCGGTATAGTTTCTGCCCATGTTACTTTCAAAAATAATAATATCCTTCTGTACAGGTATAATTTTTGTTTCAATATGGTATAGATGAAGAACTGCTCTTCTGCCAATTCTTTTTATTTTTTTTAAGGCTTGTCCGATTTTCTTTTTGACTTCCTTCTTTATCTGCTCTAAATCCGGTAATTCCATGTGAACATCTCCTATTTGACTTTTGCACCTAAGTGTAAATCCTTTTTAATCTTGGTGGTGGAAATTCCTTCTGTTCTGGGTAAATAAACTACTTCGCAATAATCCTTCAGGAAATCAAATTCCCCACTCCAATCATCACCCATTACAAATACATCAATATTATTATCTACCACATCATCAATCTTCTGCTCCCAGTTATATTCCGGAATTACCTCGTCTACATACTTTATTGCTTCCAATATGATTTTTCTGTCTTCATAGGAGTGGTATGCCGTTTTATGTTTAATCGCGTTAAATTCGTCGGAGGATAAGACTACCACAAGATAGTCCCCCATTTCTTTTGCTCTTCTAAGTAAGTTGATGTGTCCCACGTGAATTAAATCATAAGTTCCGTAAGTAATTACTTTTTTCATAATACCCATTACCTTTCTTCTTTAAATTATATTAGCTTATATAGATAAGTTTCATCCTGGTCCTGATACCATGCAGCTGCCAAATTGATACCTCAGCGGCATAACTAGAACCGATTGGCTTAAAAAAGCTTTATACAACAGAAAACAGAGGATACCCCAAGTCTGAAAACTTGGCCGCTTCGTATCCTCCATTTGTTTTGCCTCAGGCTATAAGATTTTAATTCTTAATGTATTTTTTATTGTAATCTGTTAACGGCGCTAAAGACAGCACGTATGGAAGCCCTTGTTATATTGGAACTAATACCTGCGCCGAATACGGCTTTACCGGATTTTTTATCCAACAGCTGAACATAGGCAGCTGCCTGTGCATTGGAACCTTCTCCAAGTGCATGCTCCGAATAATCCAGCACCTTAATATCCATACCCAATTCTTTAATGAGTCCGCGCTGTACCGCATCGATGGGGCCGTTACCGGTTGCTTCATAGTTTCTTTCTATACCCTTGTCCGTATAAGTAACGATGGCACGGGTATCAAAGGCGGTATCGATGCCGGACAGATCTTCAAATCTGCAGCTTCTAAAATGCAGCGGCTCCTTTCTGTCCAGATAATTAATCTTAAATTCCTCCATAATCTGTTTGGGAGCTACTTCACCGCTTTTTTCCGATATAGATTGGATGATATCGGCAAATTCCTTATGCATTCCTTTTGGAAGCTTAAAGCCATAGCTGGTTTCCATAATAAAGGCTACGCCGCCTTTGCCCGACTGGCTGTTAATACGGACAATCGGTTCGTATTTTCTGCCGATATCAGCCGGATCGATGGGAAGATAAGGCACTGCCCATATTTGGCTTTTTCTTTCATGCATGGCTTTGACGCCTTTATTAATGGCATCCTGATGAGATCCCGAAAATGCGGTAAATACCAGTTTACCGGCATATGGGTGCCGCGGATGTACGGGAATCTTACAGCAGCGCTCATAAACTTCTATTATTTCATTTATATTATCAATTTCCAATTCAGGGTTAATTCCCTGTGAAAACATGTTATAAGCAAGAGTCAATATATCCACATTACCGGTCCGTTCGCCGTTACCAAATAAGGTTCCTTCCACACGGTCCGCCCCGGCAAGGAGTGCCAGTTCTGATATAGCAACACCGGTTCCCCTGTCATTATGGGGATGTACGCTTAATATAATACTATCTCTGTTTTTTAAATGGGTGTTCATCCACTCAATCTGATCTGCATAAACATTGGGAGTATTCATCTCAACGGTAGCCGGAAGATTAAAGATCATCTTTTTATCCGGAGCCGGTTCCCAGACTTCCTGCACCGCAGTACAGATTTCAAGCGCAAAATCCAGTTCCGTACCGGTAAAGCTCTCGGGTGAATATTCCAGAATAATGCTGCCCGGAAACTCCCTTGCATACTCTTTTACCAGTTTAGTACCCTCTATGGCAATCTGCTTGATTTCTTCTCTCGACATACCAAACACCACATCCCTTTGCAGGGCGGAAGTGGAGTTATAGATATGAACAATGGCTTTTTTCACACCTTGCAGCGCTTCAAAAGTTCTCTTTAATAAGTGCTCCCGGCACTGTACTAAAACCTGTATCACTACATCATCCGGAATTAACTTTCTGTCAACCAATTGCCTTAAAAAATCAAATTCGATCTGGGAGGCGGAAGGAAAGCCCACTTCAATTTCTTTAAACCCTAACTTCACCAGTAAATTAAAAAACTCAATCTTTTCTTCTACTACCATAGGCTCAATTAAAGCCTGATTACCATCTCTTAAATCCACACTGCACCAGACCGGTGCTTTTTCTATCTGTTTATCCGGCCAATGTCTCTGTGGATAATCTATAACAGGAACTCTCTGATACCGATTATAATTTAACATGATAACTTCCTCCTGATGTCATTATCAAGTACAGCTTTCTGCCAATCCATTTGCATCGGATATGAAAATAAACACTTCTGTACTAGTGTAAGCTGCAGCCGCTTTTCTATTCATCCGTTTAACCAGACGATGCGTCCAAAATATAATGGATGATGCATCCTAAATAATTGAATGATGCATCCTAAATAATTGGATGATGCATCCTAAAATAATTGGATGATGCATCCTAAATAATTGGATGATGCATCCTAAATAAATGGATGAAGTAAGCTAGCCTAAAACTTTGCAGCATAGCAGGCAGATTACGCTGTATATATTGATAACAACCAGGGCGGGCTATTTGTTTCCCTCTGACTCACTACAGGTTTTAATCCGGCAGTTCTTCACCCAAACCGGATTCTATGGCTTTTGTAAGGACTTCAAGAGCTTCTGTTTCATCCTCTCCTTCACAGATTAATTCTATTTCATCGCCGGTTTTAATACATGCACCTAACACGCCTAAAACACTTTTTGCATTGGCAGTTGTATCCCTGAATCGAATATTTATCCTGGACTGGAATGCTATGGCTGTTTTGCACAGAATTCCAGCCGGCCGTAAATGTAATCCGGTAGGATTTTTTACTACTACCTTACTACTTACCATATTTCTACCTCCTATGAACCGCCTTTGGTTATTTGTATGTATTCAATCCGCACTCCGGTTTCCTTCTTCCTTACCCGGCAGCCTCGCTGATAGTAACGCTGATGCTGTTGCCTCCTGTAATGGTAAGATCACCACCAGGCGGACTGAACTGGATATTAAAAGACTTGGTTCCAATATCCGAATCCGATAAATCAATATATGGTTTCAAATTATATTTGTTAATACCACTGAGTAAAGCCTCTTCACCAAGAACTTCAACCTGTATGTCATCTGTGCTGTTTATATTGGCTGCCTTTCCAGGCGGAAGGTTTTTCAGTTCGATATCGCTGCTGCTCAAATTGATATCTTTACTTTTCAGCTTTTCGATGTGGATATTGATTACCGCATTTTTATTCTCATCTATTAGTATAACATCATTCTTGATGAAATCCTCAATGTTAACTACATCCTCGATATCTTCCTTCTTATAATCAATATTGTACTCGCCCATTATATACTGCACTTTGTCCAGTTCTGACTGTTCTCCTGCGATAACCACCTGTTTGGGTTCGTATTCAAAATTCTTATACCTGTAACCGTAATACGGTGTACCTTTTAAATCTATAAACAGGTTAACGGTTTTTGTTTTCAGCAGATCAACAGAAACATCTACCTCATCATAACTCAAGGTAATATTGCCGGAATCCATTAAAGTGCCGTTTTTATCATAAACTTTGGGAATTGCAGTCTTTTTAAAGGATTCTCTTTCATTATTTACATTAACTTCCACTACGACTTCATTTACTTTATCAATTAAGGATTCTGCTCCGGACACCTTTATTATATTAGGGCTTGTGGTTTTTTCCTTGATGTAATATCCTTCTGCTACGGTTCCCGAAGTCACTACATTAATCTTAAGCTGCTTATCTGCCAGATTCTCAAGGCTTACCTGCATGGTGTAATTTTCTTTAACGATTTCAACCCGGTCACCATATCTCGGAACGGATACATCAATGGGAACCGCATATACGACTGATAGCTTGGAAAGGTCAGCAATCGCCTGAAAATCTGAATTGTCCAGCGTCTCCATAACAGAACGCTTTGTTTTTACCTGTACGTCCACCGTATTACCGGAGACAACTTCATATACCTTATCTTTCTCTTCTAAAACGTTCTCATTAATTGTAGTTACCTGTATATCCCGAAACGTCTTTGTTATAACCGGATCATCCACATTCAGTATAACAACCCACACAAGGAAAGCCACAAGCAGTGACAGAATCTTCAGACCTGTGTTTCTAGTCAATCTTTCTTTCATTCTTCACTCTTCCCTTCCATAGTTTAATTTTCTTTACATCGGTAACTTTATTCTGGAGTGATGAGATTTTATTTCTTAAATAATCTCCGTCAACATTCCGGATTAAGGTTCCGCCGGTAGCTATGGATACTTTACCGGTCTCTTCCGATACAATAATCGTTAAACTGTCACTCACCTCACTGACGCCAATACCGGCCCTGTGCCTGGTACCCAGATCCTTGCTTAAATGCATGTTATCCGATAAGGGCAAATAGCAGGTAGCCGCCACAATCCGGTTACCCCGAAGGATAACGGCTCCGTCATGCAGGGGAGTGTTATGTTCAAAAATGTTTATTAATAATTGACTGCTGACTAAAGAATCAATTGCGATACCTGTTTTTTCAAACTCATTCAGGGAAATCTCCTTCTCAATGACAATCAAAGCCCCTGTTTTGGTTTTGGCCAGTTCAAATGCCGCTTTTACAATTCCTGCCACCGTATCGTCTGAAAACCGTTCGTTCCGGTCTTTGTTATCATTAAAATTAAAAAGAGGGGTTACCAGGTTGTTCTGTCCAAGCTGCTCCAGGGCTTTACGGAATTCCGGCTGGAATACAATGATTACCGCGATTATACCGACATTAATACCTTTAAAGAAGATCCACAGAATTACATTTAAGTTCAGTATGGAAGCGATAAGCCATAAAACCAGCAACACAATAAGACCCTTAACTAAAATCCAGGCCCTGGTCTGCTTTACCCAGTTAATCACATTATAAATTGCAAATGCAATGAGCAGAATTTCGAGAATATCCGTAATTCCAATTCTGGGAAGTGACAGCGTCGCTACATAATCTTTAAAAAAACTTATAATCGTCTCCATAATAACCACCTGCTTTACATAGTGCTATTTCACATTGTCCTTGTTACCGATACCATAGTCTTTATACTCCTCGTAATCCTCTTCGTAATCTTCTTCATCATCCGTTAATACTTCATTATTGATCCTGCCGGTTAAACCCTGGGACAGGCCGGCATTCTTCTGTGTATTAAACCGCTTAACGTTAATCTGCGGCTCCGTTACATTAATTTTAGGCACTGCTTTTACATAATAGTAATAATCTTCATCTTCAAACTGTACATGTTCCACACCGGTATAATCCAGTGTAAGCCGGAAAAACTGTATAATCACAGCCAGAATCCCGGACACAACTGTGCCTAATATCATGGCTCCGATCTGTTCCGATACATCCAGTTTTAAATCGCTGAATAAAAAACCCAGGATACAGGTAAGGGCACCTGCTGCTACCGCAATTTCACGGGCATAGTCAAATTTCATTCGTCTGATAAAATATGTTACAAAAATAATCATAGAAAATATGATAATTGCCATAAACAACTGCTTATTGCCCGTTAAGCGGTCTATGACATAAGTATAGAGCGTAAGTGTATCTTCCACGCTGATATTCACCTGCATGGCGGCGGCTTCCCGGATAACCCCGAATAAATAAAACAGGATAACCCCGCAGGCTGTAGGCACTATGGCTAATGGTGTTGCAAACAAACCAAGCACCAGTGGAATTATATAGGGTATTTTGAGAAGATAAAGTATCGGCACCGCCAGCACCACATACCCTAATTTCGGTGTAAATCGCAGAAAAAGACAATACATAATCAGAATTATCAATATAACAATTACCGATAATATTTTAGATGCAAAATATACATGGCCGATGGATACCAGTGCCGCCAGTAAAACCAGTATGGCAGAGGGCGTAAATGCACTTAGCAGCGATAAAACCAGTACAATTGAAATCTGTTTTAACCGGTGGTCATAACCAATTGCGGTATTGATAATACGGAATACACCAAAAGCTATCAGGAACTTTATAACCGTATTAATATATATTTCATATTTCTGGTACAGACTCCGCAGCCTGGCCCGGAGTACTAACAATGTCATCATTCTATTTGCCTCCCAACTATCCGTTCACTTTCTCATCCTGATAAAAGCTGCTCAGCTTCTTCAAAGATTTATAATATTTAGACAGATCTTTTCTGGATTTATCATACTTTAATGAATACCCTAAAATTGAGCCGGTCACGAATACTGCCATCATCATAATATAAAATCCTAATATATACTGTCCGATCCGGACAAAGTCAAAGGTCACCAGATTGCTGATTATATATTCGGCTTTATACATTCCTATTAAAATCAGAATCAGGATATATCCGACCGTACTATTGATTACGGTCTTGAGCACCTGCAGTCTTACATAGTCCGTCTTATAATACTTTCCCATCCTTATATCCTCTTTGCCGTCCATTTGTTCGTACAGGGCAAGTTTTGTCATGGTTCTGATCTTTTTATTATTTAACATCCAATTACCTCCGTATTAAACCTACGTCCCTGTTTTAGAAATAATTCCACTGCTGCCTATATTCGTATTTTTCACAGTATTATCATACATTATAACATATTGGACAATTATTTTCGAGCCTTTTTTTTTAAGAAAAACTGTGTTTTTTCTTAATTTAGGTTAAGACTCCGGGAAATACCTTGGTATTTCCTGCTTTCCGTCTTAACTTTTTAATTAAACTGGAAATCTATAACATTTGGGATAACTATTTTGAAGTCTTATTCTTAAAGAAAGGGGTAGGGCTTAATTTGGATTAAAAAAGAGCTGTTTTTCAGGAATTGTTACTCCTTTAGACAACTCTTTTCGTACTTCTCTAATAAAAGAACTTATAGGACTCACTGGTGTTTTCAGACATTCGCCCAAGATATTCTATTTCTAATCCTCAGAATATGGAAATTTCATGATTGCCCCACTTATTTTAGCTTATTGTACTTCTCCTTACTTCCATATGCCTTTTTTACAGGATATTTCTCATTATTGCGTTTGAGTTTTTCCAGTACAATTTCATCAAGATCGAGCCCACAGACATCTGACATAAGCACGCAATAATTTACCACATCTGCAAGTTCTTCCTTAATCTTGTCGATATTCTCCATACATTTTACATCTTCACCGCTCCATTGGAATACTTCCAATAATTCAGCAGCCTCTAAGGAAATGGATATAGCCAGGTCCTTGGGATTGTGGAATTGCTTCCAATCACGTTCATCACGAAATTGTAATATTTTATTTATTGTATCTTGTGTCATTATCTTTATCTCCTTTTTGACGCTGCAAGAAGCGCTTCTCTAAGTTCCTTATCATAGGCATAAACATATAAACCCTCTACACCACGCGTCATAAGAACTCTCACCTCATGCTGTATTAAGGTTTCGCCAAACTGCTTTTTCGTACCATCTGATAGAGTACGATTTTGCGTCATTTTCTTATAATTCTTAGCTGTTGGATCAAAGATTACTTTTCCATCACGATATTTTACGGATGGGCCTAAAATTACTCCGGCATAATTTAAATCAAATCCCTGAATCGTAAATGTTGATCCCACCTCATCAATTGTCTGTGGCTGCTCTGCCCAGGAAAGTGATTTGATTGCACGTTTTTCTTTGCGTGACAATTCCTGCTCCAGTTCTCTATTCCAAGGCTTATGCCATGGTCCAATCAGTACTTCCCAATATTTACTCAACCTGGCTTCTATTGCAACCTTATTATTATAGTCCCAATCATAGGTTGCAACCAAACGGGAAAGGCGATGCTTCTCCTCAGATGCCTTTTGTTTCAAAGCAAATTCAAGCTTCTCTGGTTCATCAAATATCTGAATCTCGTATCCACCAAGATTTGACGGTATCTTGGTAATTCTCTGCTCCTTCGTGAATCCATCAATCCAATCTACTACCTCCTTGGATGCTTTAATACGAAGCTGATCCTTCAATTCAAAATAGTTATTGTTAATCTTGGCTTGTTCCCTAAATTTATCCAAGATTTGTGATTCCCAATACTGTTCTGTTGTAAGAATTTGATTTTCATCAAACATTACAACTGTAACTTTTGCACGATCCACAATATCTTGCAGCTGATTTACTCCCTGATAGGATTGTTTTCCTTGTGTTAATAGCAAATGTGCCTCATCTATAAAAGCAACATCCACCGGATCTTCTATCCTATGATGATTGATAAAAGATGTAGGTTTACATACAACCTCCCCAAATCGTTCCGTTAAACCAAGCTTTTGTGCAATTTGTGAATATACGGTAATCTGCTCATCATGATTTACCATCATATAGCATCGTAATGGCTCCATATCTTCTTCATCCGCTTTAGCAAATATTTCATAGAAGGTACTACTATTAAGAACCGTTTTTCCAGTTCCTGCTTCTCCTTCTATGAAAATAAGTTGGTTTTTCTTTCTCGTATTCAATGCATCAAATACTCTTTGAATGATAATGCCTTTGAGTTTCTCCTGATCAGATGTCAGTTTATGTAGCGGTGAAGCCTTATATACTGCGGAGTCTTTGATTGTACTTTCTCTTGGAAATAAAGTCTTATTATATCTGCGTAATTTAGACCACATCATTCGAAAAATAGCATCCATTTCGCTGTCTGGATAATATTTGTTCTGCGGATTCCCCCTCATGTTGTGAATCTTTATCACGCGGTCAACACTCATTAAATAAAGCATTAATCGATTTTCTATATCCAAAGTCATGGATTTGTTGAAATGCTCATGCCCGATAACATATAAACTCGCATCAGCTTTCATGAGCTGTTGTTGCCATTCACCTGATTGATTATCGTGATGCTGCTTTGTTCTTTGAATAATATTATTGGATTCCCCAATATACACCTCATAATCCTCTGTATCTTTCCAATTATGAATATATACCGTTGGAAAATGCAGCAAAATATTCTGTTCTTTTTCAGAAGCATTCTCTATTAAATTGTTATGAAATTCTTTTAGCCCATTTGCACTGTTTGTAATTTTGTAGACAATTGGCTTTATATCTGTTCCCATATATATTATCCTTTGTTAATTTTTATTTACTCGACGTGGGTTCTTTGGTTTTTCTACATCCGCTGGTTTAGGCATGTCTAGTTAAGTCGTTTTTATAGCAATTTTCTGAATTTACCAATATCATTGCATTAAATATGATCCTTCTCACCTCCATATTCCTTTCCTAATTCAGAGTACTCATGAGTGAGCGATAACCTCATCTTCTTTACATACTTTCTCTATTATATTCATTAGCACTTCTTCTGATATCTTTGGGACCAGATTTAGACAAGTTGTTGCTCCCCTATAGCTCCAAAGTCTTGACTTGTACCTCTCCATTAATAGAAACTCCAAAAAAGCTATACTCAAATGCAAGAGTGCAAACGTCCATCCAACATCATGAGCATAGCTTTTTTAATGTCCCATTATCTGGTTTATAAGGGATAATGCTTGTAGATAAATCTTAAGCTATTCGGAAACATCTATTGAAAACCCATACTCCTTCACGAATAATTTAATTAGGAACCGTGCTGTGTCTCTATCAAACTGAATAGATTGGCTAATCTTTTCCGGAAGCGTTCGATTACTTTTTCCATATGTATCGATCTGAACATACTTTTTTCCGTCATCGCTGAAAACCGTATATGTTGTAGCAACCTTCTCATGTACCAAATTACGCCCCTTTTCAAGTTGTTTAATTGTATTTATATCTAGCTGTGCCATTGATAACTCCTATCTAAGTGTATCTCTTATCTAATATCCGAGATAAAAAAATGTATTTTTCCAATGCTAACCTTATCTCCAATATAAAGCCCAACTAAACTTTCTGGTTTTGTAATGAACTTATTCTTTCTTGCTGGAACCAAAATTTTCTGATGAGTTTTATCATTTTCTAGCACCACCTTGCTCTTTATTTCAACTTTTTTTGAAGCCTTATCTAATGTTGATGCTATTTCTTTCTCAGATTCTTGGTATGGCTTCATAAACATTACACTTATTTTTGAGATAACTTTTTCTTTAATCCACTCCTCTGACATAAAGTCCAGAACGTACATACCACCCAATAAGTTCAAATATTTAGCTATATTTCCTGCGTCATCTGTATTGATATTATATCCATTTTTCTGTGCATCCATTATTGCCTCTAAAAAAGGACGCATTACATGTATATTGTTAGACGTATTTCTTTCGATAAAATGCATAATATAATCAGAATGACTACATACAAATCTGGTTAGCTCCCACTTATCATCACGATCTTCATCGTAAGTCAATCGCCCGATCCACCATAATCTTGACAGGGCATTTCTGGTCAACACTCTACGTCCGCTTGAGTGTGGGTCAAAGAAGTAATGTTGTTCAACAGATGATTCACTTTTAATGTTCCATCTATAATGTACATATTCAAAAAACGGGCCTAAGCATAGAGCAGACCATAATCTTTCGTCTGTTGCCATAGAGTCTGTAAGAAACTTCAGATTTCCATATACTCTCTTTACATTCTCCAACTCTGTCTCAAATGCTTTGGATTTCTCAGCCGACATATCAAGCTCAAAATCTCTAACATTTTCAAATTTTGTATCAATAAAGGGATTTCCATCACATACTTCACTAACCCATTCATTTGAAGCATAATTCTGATATTTATTTAAGCACTGTGCCAAGCACGCCCGGTCTTTTAAAAACTCAAGCTTATCAGAGTTAATAATTTGGATCTTCAAGCTTCATCCTCCTCTCCATTATCCTTGGAACCAACTGTCGATAGTTGTTCCAGTGCATTGTTTAGTGGTGTACGCAACATCTTTTGAGCCAATAAAAATATATTTTCATCCTTCAAACTAGAAACTCGTATCTTAAAACTCTTATCCAATGTCTGTTTTATCGAAATATACCATGACTGTCCTCCAAAGTCAGCTTCCATTGTATCTTCATCCATATTTGATAATTTTCCAAGAACATATAATAATGCAGGTACTACAATTGCAGAATTAAGAATATCCCTTACTCCTGGATCGTCTTTCATCGACTTAAATATTGACAAATCCTTCTCACAAAGTTTTATGATAATATGATTGTTGGATTCATACTCTACTACCATCTCTGATACACTTGTATCCATATTCTTAATTATTCTAAATGGAGATGCTGATTTAATTAAGTCAGTTTTTTTCTTTGAAATACCCCAGTTATACTGTTTTCCAACAGCCAATATACAGCCTCTTTCAATTAGTTTGATTGGTTTTGTATAATCCGGATTGAACTTCTCATTATAATAGTTAACAATGGCCTCATTGGCCAAAATGAATGGACAGAGATACAGTTCTCCATTTAGTTGCGAATCTTTGATCACTATCTTTTCTTGTAGTTTATCAGTCTTTCTAATTTCTCGGTACCCCGACTGTGCACACTCTAGGTGATACACAATGGAAGCGCTTCCCTGCTTGACCATTCTCAGAAGCATTTCGTTTTCAAGATCCACTTTAATAGTAATTTCAATATCATACCCGTTATTATTACACTGAGCTAATACATCAAATTTACTATCAATATAGTCATCATTGAAATATGCAAGTACCGGATATGGATACAATCTATACTTAATGTTCATACAACACCACCTCCAACGAGCAAACATCACTATAATCAAATGCGACTTGGATTGTTGATTTGATGCTTTTCTGTAGTTTAACTCCCTTAATAATATTTTCTGTTATTTCTAGTACTTTTCCACCTTGTTTAGCCATTTTAATATCTGCCTTATATATATCTGTTTCTCCAGACATATATATATGTATTTGGCCATTCTCAATAGGTTCTGCAGAAGTAACATATATCTCTTACTTTCCGTTTGCTACATCATCTTCTACTTTTCTTATTGTGGCAGGAACACGACTCGCTTTCTTCTTAGCTTTCGGTTCAGGTGTTTGAGGATTTGGATCATCCGTCGTTCCTGGATCTCCACCAGACCCAGACCCCGGATCTGGATCTGGTCCAATATGTCTAGTTCCGGTATGCACTCCAGGTCCTCCACTACTTCCTCCTTCATCACCTTCATCATCTACTTCATATAGTCCGGATTCACCCTCGATAACTGTGCTTGATGTTGGTTTTACAGGTACACTTTTACGTTCTTTTATAGTTGACACTTCATCCTTTATAGACTCCTGATCTTCTTCCTTATCCGACATCGGATCTGGCAAGCAATCTCCAATTTCAGGATCTATTTCTCCCTCGATATCCTGTCCCTTTAACTCATTAAACAGCCTTTTAATTTCCCAATATATTTTCTTTATCGTTGCATCAGCTTCGAATTGCATTTTGGGATCATCTCTGTATCTCGAAATCTCCCATGCATTATGCTGGATATTTTCAAGACCTCCTAATAGCTTACTAATCTTTTTACCTTTGATAATGCATATGCCAGCAAATGGAATTGTTGCAGAAATATTACCCTTATCAAAAACTTTCATTCCTGGAAATCTAATGATTGCAACACGGCGATGTAAATCAGCTTTCATAAGCATTCTTAATTCGATATCATCATTCTCTATATAGGACAATGATCTTATTACACTATTATCATCTGTAAGAACTCGATAATAGTCAGATGTTTTATTGCTGATATCATCTTTATACGCTTCAACGAGTTCATGTATATGAGATGCATCAATAATCGTGTCATCAACCTGAACAACTAAATGTCCTTCTTTAATGGCGTAAAAGAATCCGTCAAGCACAGATACTATTAATTCTTTTTTCCAGTCTGCATTTATAGACTTAAAAGATGTAATATACACATCTGTTCCCGGTTCTTCTCGGCAAAAGTCTTCATCAATTTGAAGTTGTTTATATATGGGTATGGAATTCTCCTCGCTAAAATACCCCACGTCAGAGTGAAGGTCACCATCTTCATCCATAAAGCATATTAATTTCGATACTCCCTGGTAAGCTTCTATTTTATTCTTGTCATATGTACTATAAAATACAGTTTGTATATTTGAGCAACTGAAACATGCTTGTTTACCACTACCAAAAGCGCCGATTGATCCTTCTTCTTTATCGGAAGAACCAACTGATCGAACTAATCTGAACCAAGGAGTAGTAAATTTCGTGGCTGCTACATCTGCACCAACCAAACCCGATGTATTGAAATCACATATTCTTAGCATTTGAATTTTAGGAGCTTCTAATATAGGTATCGCTCTCTCAAAATACTGCGTTGCTTTTGCGAATTCCTGATTAGTACAGAACTTATATGCTTTTTTATAGTACTCAAGCAAATGATCTATTTGTGGAAGCTTTTCAGTATCAATTTCAAACGACTTAAATTCAATACGAACTGCTTTTAATTCATCTGTTCTTGCATCAATAGAATTCTGACAAATCTCACGTGTTAATCCTTTTACAGGATCCCCTTTAAAAAGATCGATACCAGAATCGCCTATACCGTGAAATTGTCCACCATTGTTGATTGGAAATGTCCAATTCATCTTCTATCCTCCTAATTTATTAGTCTAAAGTAAACTTACTTCCTTTCTCGCTATCTTGCTTACTAAATCTTTTCTTTGCCTCATCAAGTTCAGTTTGAATTGCTTTAAAGATCTTGTCTACATCCTTCTGAGTATATTCATACTGGCTCTGATTTGAACAATTACCTAACAGTTGCACCATATTTATTATCTTATTTGTTCTTGCTTGAACTATTCTTACGAATTTATCTCTCTTTGTCTCACTATTTGCCATTTATTTTTCCTCCCATCTAGAAATATGTGGTTTATTTTTCATATAAATCGTATCATCTTATATAATATTTGTCAAATATAATTTGTATTTTCAATATAATATTATTATTTTCAATTTTTTATTCCATATATAACAAAAAGAACAATAGAAAATCTCACTTCTATTGTCCTTAACGAACTAAATCAATTTATATTATTTATTATATAATTTATAAATAGTTTAAATCTGTGTAAGTAAACACTCAGCAATTGCTTTAGCCATTAATGGTGGAACTGCATTACCGACTTGTTGATATTGTGAGTCCTTTGGTCCAATAAATCTAAAACGATCTGGAAATGATTGCAATCTTGCTGCTTCCCTAATAGATATTGCTCTATTAATACTTGGATGGATCCACATAGACTTTCTTACATTAACCACCGTCCCGCTAGACCTTGATGAATCAAGTCTTAAATATATACTATTCTGTGTTCTACCCGGATCTGCATAATTAGACTTCAATGCATCATCCAATTTATGATAATTTTCACCTTCTTTTAATGAAGCAAATCTCGATAATGCTGTTTCCTTTGTTTTAGGTCCGATATGGTTATAAACTTTTTTTGATCCTGCTCTCATTATTTTTGCATAATCTGAAAGTTCCTCAGAATTATTCATGTAGTCAATACCCTCATCCTTTTCAGTTTCAACAGATACTTCATAGTTCATTAGGTCGAGTATAGCCTCACCTACAGTAACATTTCTGACTGCATCACCTTCTGGCATTTTTATGCATTTACTCTTTGCAATATCTGATCGAATGCCAATAACAATATATCTTCTTCTTTCTTGAGGAACCCCAAACCATAGTGAATTAATAGTGCTACTATTCTGGATGTAATCCGTTCCAAGTATGTTTTTTACATAATCTATAACAACATACGAACTAACCCTAGCGTTTACAGAACCAGTAATTGGATTTTTATCAAGTTCATATATTATCTGATTTTTATCAAGCTCTTGCTTAAGTTTAAATGCTTTTTGATATTTTAAGAACTTCCCCAACTCGTCATAATTTATTGATACACCGCTTTCAATGTCTCGGTATATTTCTTGTAAGATATCATATGCTATTCTTCCATTTTTAAAGTATTCTTGAATATCACTCATGATCTTGGACGCATATTTTGCATTATAGTTGTTTTTTCTAGTCTCATTATTACGATTTTTATATAATACATTTAACAACTTAAATAATTCACTAGATATCCTATACTCCTCATTTTCTTTCATAGATAACAATTCAAAAGCATTATAGTCATAATAGTTTTCTGTCGCGAGAACCAACTCGTCAGTTCTCATTTCCAAACCCATATTAGCTACTCGTTCATGATCAATATATGAATCATAAAATCTATGCGTATCTGATGATAACATGCTAACATTTTCCATAACAAATGCTTTTGGTCGTATCTCTTCTATGGCTCTAAAGTATTCTTTCACCAATGAATTATTCATACTAATAATATGATTCTTTTGTCTATTTGCATTTGAAAACCCCTGGCAAGGAGGACCTCCTATAACCACGTCAACGCCTCCCAGCTCTTCAGATAAAGACTTGAAATCACAAGTACAAACATCTTCGACCATTTTAATATTCTCTTGACCATAATGATTTTCTATATATGTTTTTCTTGCGTGCGGATTTAGTTCTGCAGCTACAACAACCTCAAATTTACCAGTCATCTCGAAGCCATAGCTTAACCCTCCTGCCCCTGCAAATAAATCTATGGTTTTTAACATTATATCTCTCCTATCTTTAAAATATATTTTTCAATGCATTCTAATTCTTCATCGCTTAAATTTCTCCTCTGCATCATCTGAAGAATTGTATATGCCCTATTTCTAGTTAATATGTAGTCTGCAATTTCTTTTGAAAGTTTATTACGCGACAATGCTGCATTCCTATATATCTCTAATCTTTCTTGATCTGTTAATTCAAGAAAATATACAATTTTTTCCAAATCAATCTCTTGAAATGATCCATTTTTTCCAGATTCCACACCACTTATATACATAGCTGTTTTGTCGATTGCTTCAGCAATTTGCTTCTGTGTTTTTCCTTTAGCAGTCCGTAAACTGTGGAAGTATTCTCCAAAAACCAAATTATCACCTCCAATTAAATAAATAGGTTTATTTATTTATTATATCATGTATTTTAACATTAATCAATAAAAAGGACTAAACCGTTTGTGTCAAGTACTCGTTGGCAACTTTCCAACTGTTTTTCTATAATGATTTTTGATATATTTTTTTATCGACAAATAAGCCTTCTACAAGACTTCTTTTTCTTATCTAAATGCTTTTTTAAAT
>JAEZSL010000319.1 GCA_023443925.1 Bacillota bacterium
GTAATTTAAGACGGAAATCTCCCTGATCATTATAATCCGTGTAAGTAATATATTTATCGCTGTATATCTCATAAATATTAAGAAAATGCCGGATATCCATATAAAGGCTCAGAATCTCTTCCTTGCCTTCTGTTCCCGTATATTCTGTCAGGTATTCTTCGTATTCCGTCATCAGCCGCATCAAATGCAGGACAAAATCTGTTATATTGTCAATTACCTTGCAATTATCACATTCTCTTTTTAATTTCAGCATATCGCTGTTACAGGCTTCCAGCCGTTTTTCCAGTTTCGGTGTATTATATGGTACAAAAGCACCGCCGCTTTGGCTTTTTAAAATTCTCTTCACACTTAAAAACTGCTCTTTGTATAAAACAGCGCTGTACATTTCTCTGGCGCGGTCCACCAGATTATGGGCTTCATCGATTAAAAAAACATAATCATTCTTTTTCTCACCCAGAAAAAAACGGCGCAGGTATACGTTGGGATCAAAAGCATAATTATAATCACATATCACCGTATCCGCCCAGGTAGTAACATCCAGACACATCTCAAAAGGACAAACCGAAAACTTTTCCGCATAAGTGAGAATCAGATCTCTGGAGATATCATTCTCACTGTTCAGCAGATCAAAAACAGCATCATTCACCCGGTTATAATGACCTTTGGCGCGGGGACAGGCAGCCGGATTACAGTCAGGTTTATCCAGTAAACAGATTTTTTCCTTGGCGGTTATGGTTACAGACTTCAGGTGAAGTCCTTTTATTGACAGCTTCTGAAAAGTTTCTTCCGCTACGGTTCGTGTAATTGTCTTGGCTGTCAGATAAAAGATCTTGCCGGCCTCTCCTTCTCCCATTGCTTTAACAGCAGGAAAGATCGTGGATATGGTTTTACCTACTCCGGTAGGTGCTTCAATAAATAGCCGCTTATCCCGTATAATGGTTTTATAGACATCGGTAACCAGATCTTTTTGTCCCGGCCGGTAGGCAAACGGAAAATCCAGTGTTTTAATACTCTCGTTCCGGCAGCTGTTCCAGCGTAGCTGCCAGGCGGCCCACTTGCCGTATTCCTGGGTTAAGTTTAAAAACCAGCTTTCCAGTTCCTGAAAAGTAAAATTTTCGTCGAAATATTTCAGATTCTCTGTCTCCAGATTACAATAAGTTAATCGTATACCGATTTCTTCATGGCTGTACAGCTTACTGTATATATAAGCATAGCACATGGCCTGAGCCCTATGAACCGGCACCGGGTTCTCCAAATGGCTTAATTCCATATACACGCCCTTGATTTCATCTATAATAATGGAGGGCTTCTCTTCGGGTTGGCTGATAATGCCGTCAGCCCTTCCCTCTACCAGAAGATCAAAGGTGATATCACTGCCAGTAATAGTTCTCGTTATACTTAACGGAAATTCCGCGCTGTAATTGGAACCCATCTGCTTTTGAATCTTTCTGTGAATTCTGCTTCCCTCCTGCATGGCATCTGTTTCCCGTCTCCCCCCACTGCGGTTATCCAGATCTCCCGAGCGCAATATAAATTCCACCAGATTCCTTACCGATATCTTGATCAGGTTGTCCGCATCTTTTTCCATGTATTTTCCCTCTTCCCTCTATCTCTTATTTTATCCGCCATCTATTTTACTGCCATGAAAAAAACTGCCGCTCAAGTTGAAAAAGGCATCCTAAGGATTAATTCCGTTCAGATGCCTTCCATTTATGTTTAATCAGCAGACTGCGATTTTACCTATATAAATTCGGTATAATCCTCGTCATCGTCTCCGTACCGGCCATTTGCATAGCCTTTTGTCCAGTCTATATTATTGGTTCTTCTATGCTTTACCTGTGTTTTATTAGGTTTTTCCAATTTTTTATTAACTTCAAGGCTTTTCTTTAATACTGCTTTCTTTTCCCGTTCCAGACGCTTAATGGTTTCTAATTTGTCCGGCTGCTGTTCTTTTTCTTTACCTTGGGAGGTCTTTGCCCTGGCGTCACCCATTCGTTGGTCTTTTCCGCTGCTATAGCCCTTGCCATACTTTTTGTCGCTGTCATCATCCTTATCCTTATTATAACCGCCGCCACCTCTTTGATCCCTGCTCCGGTTAAAACCTCCTGGTGTCCTGCTGTCTTTGTTGTCTTTACCGGCATACGGTTTGGAATCTTTATTATAAGGTTTATTCTCCCTGTTAAAAGAATTATAAGGTCTGTTTTCCTTGTTATAAGGTCTGTTTTCTTTGTTATAGGGTTTATTCTCTCGATTAAAAGGTTTGCTGTCTTTGTTTCCTTGTCCGGACATTCCATTATATCCGGTTTCACGACTAGTTCCTGGCCTGTGGTTCTCGTTTGATCTGGCATTGCCACGATTATCTCTTGGTCTGCTATCATTAGCATTGGTTGTAGCCACTTAAATGTTCTCCTCTCTTTCCCAAGTCAAATACAATATGAATAGCCCTTGCTACCTAATTTTCTTGTCAAATCTATTGTATATTCTATTCTATTTTTATATAAAGTCAATATATTTTTTATAAAAATAAATTTATTTTTATGGCTAGAATTACCTTGCAATTTCACTGTTAATCTGTTAAAGTCAAATTGTATGCAGCAGTAAAAGGTTGATGCGTTTTATTGCCATAATATTATCTGCCTGTATGAAATTCCTATTCACAGGCTTACTGAAAGAGAGGTATATTACAATGAGCGAACACGAACACGACTGTGGTTGCGGTTGCGGACATGACCACGAACATGATCATGATCATATGAATGTAACACTAACACTGGATGACGGTACTGATTTAGAATGCGAAGTATTATGCATATTCCCGGTTGGTGAGAAAGATTATATCGCACTGATTCCTGCAGAAAGAGATGAAGAAGAGGATGGTGAGATCTTCTTATATCAGTTCATCGAACACGAAAATGATGAAATCGAATTGCTCAACATTGAAGATGATGATGAATTCGAAGCGGTATCCGATGCTTTCGACGAATTAATGGACAGCGAAGAATTTGATGATATGTTTGATGATGAAGATGAGGACGAGGAAGAAGACGAAGAAAAATAATTTTCGTTTTCTAAAACTGAATATATTGAATCAGAACCACCAGCAAAGCTGGTGGTTTTTTATATTTTGGAGGTTGCATCATCCGAAGCATAAAATGCCGGACCGACACCATCTGTTTTATAGATTACCCTCGTTTCGATTAAACTTTGATTTTTGTATCTTCATTATCGAATTACCACCGGTTCATATGTATCTTTTCTTCAATACAAACAGCTTTCTGTTCGATGACAGCTGCTTCATCTGCGGGATATCCGACCGAAATAAAACAGGGCATAAAATAATCTCCCGGACTGCCAATTATATCAGTTAAATACTCGTTTTCCGCAGCCATAGGGATTCGCATGGAACAAGCCAGCCCTTCTGCAGTGGCAGCTAAAAAAATATTTTCGATGCAGCACCATATGGAAGCAAATCCATTGAGTGAACTTAAGGTTTTCGGTGCTAACAGAGGAGATTTCTGCTTAAAGAATGGCAGTATAAGGCATGCGCCTCCAGTTAGCATGGTATATTGTTTTGGTATCGCATCATAATACATAATATGCTGGCATTCATCCTTCAGCCTCATGGAGTTCATAATAAATTCCAATCGCTTCGGTGATATCTTTTTGGGTATCTTCTTTAGTGCCTTCTCCATCTGACTTTTGTCATTAATAACTACAAACTCCCAGTTCCGCATATGATCATTGGTTGGAGCCTTAAGCCCTGAAGATAAAATTCTTTTTATTACTCCCATATCCACTGGTGTATCTTTAAAATCTCTGACCGTTTTTCTTTTACCTACGGCTTCATAAAAGTCCATAATAAGTTTCTCCCTTATCCGATTATAGATAATATTGCAGTGCACTGTAAATACAATCTATCAGGCAAGTCCCTCCCTGCTTAATTAACATAAGCGGCGGGATCGGGACTTATTAATACAACCGGAAAGTGGGTGCCGGCTGAAATGCCTGGTAACAGGTGTAAAGCTAGAAGCGCTGTGCAGCGGACTGCCGCAGGAGATTACCACACCGATTATCACAACGGATTACCACCGTGGCTTGCACAGCGAATTACATATACTCCTTACACCGATTATAGCACGTATGTTCTATAATTACAACCTTTATATAGCACGTATGTTCTTTTTTTACATTAAGTGGAAGTGAAGTTTACATAGTCTGGGCCTTTTACAATTGTAACATTAGAAAGAAACCTTATATTCACTGATATTTACTGATATTTAAAATTTATTCATTTAAAGTCAGAAGCATATTTTGTATACAATATTCCAAATCCAGTATTCTTTCTCTTTTTAACTCATCAAAATAGATAACCAGTTTGCCCTTATCAATGGACTTAATGATACCTGCTCCAAAAGTTTTGTGCCAGATCCTGGTTCCGGTTTTTAAACTATCCCGGTCTAGCAGCAACTCCCCCACAAATCTGGAACATGCCAATTCTTTGTTATATCTTTCTTTTACGGAATAGATATGAAGATATTCTTTCGCTCTTGTAACAGCAACATAAAATAATCTCCTTTCCTCCTCCAGATCAGCTTCCAGCATGGCTTTCCGGTGAGGCGTTATACCTTCATTGGCATCTACGATAAACACTGCCTTATATTCCAGACCTTTGGAACTGTGCATGGTTACCAGAGCCACACTATTCCGGTCCTGTTTCTGGTTCTGGGCTTGTTTCTTTAGTTCCTCCTGGTATTCACTAATATGACGGAACCAATCTTCAAAAGTACTATATTCCCTGGCCGAATCCTGAAGTTCGTTTAAAGTATCAAATAGCTCTTCTGCCTTTATTCTGCGAAATGCTGCGTATTCGGTCAGATAATCTTCATAACCGATACCTTTGCGGATATAGTTAATGGCAGCATAAGGGCTCATGTTTTTCATAAGTGCCAGGTCATATTCCAGTCTGTTAACCCTTTCAGCCATCCAATCCTTATCTTTATAGAATTCCCTCAGTCTAACAAAATCTACCTGGGGTTCCCCAAAACATTCGCGGCTTAAATAACGCTTGGGGCGGTTGGCGATTTGTAAGAATAATGCCCTGTCCCGGTTTCCTGCAGCTAATTTTATATATGTAATAATATTAACTGCAATCCAGTGATCATAAAGATTTGGTATCATATCCTTCATCTGAAAGGGTACGTTATATTCCATAAGTTTATCAATTAAAGCCCTGGGTTGGGTATTGGTGCGGAATAAAATGGCCATGTCGGAAAAGGGGATACCCGCTTTATAATACTGCAATATGCCTGCAACCACCATACTGTTCTGCTCTTTTAATTCTTTAAAGGATTTAATGATAACATCCTGTCCTCCCTGATTTCTGGCGTGGATGTTTTTGGGGAAGCGTTTTGTATTGTTTTTAACCAGACTGGCGCTGCAGGCCACAATTTTTTCCGTAGAACGATAATTTATGTCCAAAAGCACCCGCTTTCCCTGGGGATAATCTTTTTCAAAGTTCAGCATGATTTCCGGTTTTGCCCCACGGAAGCGGTAGATAGACTGGTCGTCATCCCCTACTATAAACAGGTTATTTTCCGGTAAAGCCAGAAGTTTTATAATATCGTATTGTACTTTATTTATGTCTTGGAATTCGTCAATTAAGATGTATTTGAATTTATTCTGCCACAATGAAAGTATGTCAGCCCGTTCTTTTAGAAGTTCATAACATAATACCAGCATATCGTCAAAATCAATTAAATTTTCTTTACGGAGTCTGTTTTCGTAGTCCAGGTAGATTTTCTTGAATATTTCTTCAGAACAATTTATGGAATAGTAGTGCTCTAAATCCATCCTCTCACCTTTAACAAGGCTGATTTCAGAGGTTATACCGGATATAAATTCCTTTTCGTCTTCAATCTCATAATCCAGATGCTCAATTATTTCCCGGAATATCCGATTCTTCTGTTCCTCTTTGATAATGTTGGCGGCACTATAGTGATAGGCATATTTTAATATGGTAAAAAATACGGCATGGAAAGTTCCGAAATTGACCCCCTGTCCCTTATCCCCTGTAAGCCTTAGAAAACGTTCCTTCATTTCTTCTGCGGCAGCTCGGGTAAAGGTTATTACCAGAATATTCTGGGGATTGATGCCGTACCGGTTTATCAACTGTTCCGTCCTCCTGGTTATAACAAGGGTTTTACCGGAACCGGGCCCAGCTAAAACAAGCATGGGCCCTTTATCATGGTTAATTGCATTTAATTGTGATTGATTTACTTCCATAAGCAGACTACCTGCTTAATTTATCAATGGCAAGACGAAGGCGGCGAAGGCTTTCTTCTCTGCCGATGATATTCATAATTTCATATGCTCCGCCCGGGGTGGACTGTTTTCCGGATACTGCTGTGCGGATCGGCCACAAGCCGGTTCCATTTTTAATACCTTTTTCTTTAATGTATCCCATAATAACTTCTTCAATAGCGGTAATGGAATAATTCTCAAGTGCTTCCAGCAAAGGCAGCTGTTCCTTTAAAATGCTTAAAGAGATCTCTTCGTCGGTCTTCATTTTCTTATGGGTATACATGGCAGTATCATACTCCGGTATCTCCTCAAAGAAATCGATCATGTCTTTTATATCTAAAAAGGTTTCGATTCTGCTCTTAACCAAATCGGCAATCTTTGTTAAATCCAGATCTTTTTTAATTACTTCCCGTATATAAGGTAATGCAAGCTCATAATAACGCTCATTGTCCATCTTTTTGATGTATTCGCTGTTCATCCAGCGGAGCTTTGCCATGTCAAATACGGCGGGTGACTTATTGATGTGATGATAATCGAATTCCTTAACCAGTTCCTCAAGAGAGAAGATCTCCTCATTGGTACCGGAACTCCAGCCTAGTAAAGCAATAAAATTCACGATGGCTTCCGTTACAAAGCCCTGCTCCAGTAAATCTTCAAAGGAAGAGTGTCCGCTGCGCTTAGAGAGTTTTTTATGCTCCTCGTTCGTGATTAACGGACAGTGCACATAGATAGGTTCTTCCCATCCAAAAGCATGGTAAAGCCTTGCATATTTCGGGGAGGAAGACAGATACTCGTTGCCTCTGACTACGTGTGTAATCCTCATTAAATGATCATCTACTACGTTGGCGAAATTATAAGTCGGGAAACCATCTGATTTGATTAAGATCATATCATCCAGCTCTGCATTATCAACGGTTATATCCCCATAAATTGCATCATGAAAAGTTGTGCTGCCTTCAACCGGTATATTCTGGCGGATAACATAAGGTAACCCTGCAGCCAGGTTTGCATCTGTTTCTTCTTTGGATAAGTAAAGGCAGTGCTTATCATATTTGATGATTTCCTTATCCTCTTCTTCGGACACAACACTTTTCAAGGTGCTTAATCTTTCTTTTGTACAGAAACAATAATAGGCTTCACCTTTTTCAACTAACTGCTTTGCATACTCCAGGTAAATTCCGGAGGCTTGGCGCTCACTCTGGACATAAGGCCCGCAGCCGCCGTCTTTATCCGGACCTTCATCATGGGTCAGACCGGTTATCTTTAAAGTATTATATATAATATCAACTGCACCTTCCACAAGTCTTTCCTGATCGGTATCTTCAATACGAAGCAGAAAATCACCTCCTTCATGCTTTGCAATCAGGTATTCATATAATGCGGTTCTTAAATTGCCTACGTGCATTCTTCCCGTGGGGCTTGGTGCATATCTGGTTCTTACTTTGCTCATATTAACGTTTGCTCCTGTTCCTATCTACAATTTTTCAGTCTGTGAAATGCTGCTGAACTTTAGCTCCTGGTACAGCAGTCTCATGTATTTATAGGTTATAATATAATCTATGTACCAGGTTCTGTCAAGTAAAAGCCATTACACGCAAAGCCTTATTCAAGTCATAAAATGATTATCTTTCCTGTAATAACTTATGACATGACACTTATATCAAGCTATCTTATATCATGTTAGCTTTATCATGTTAGCTTTATCATGTTAATTATAAATAGTTTAGCAAAATAGAAATCATATAAGATACTACATAAAACATTACTTCTTTACCCCTTGCTTTCTTTTGAGCGGGATTATATGATAATACTTGTATAAATTAACCTGCTGTAATAACAGCTAAAAGTTTGTGGATGGATAAATCTTATTTCAGACAAATGAGGTTAATATTATAAGGTACTAAAAAGAAAGAGGTGCAATTAAATGTATCAGGCAAATGAAAAACGTTACGATACTATGATTTATAACCGCTGTGGGAAAAGCGGCCTTAAGCTTTCTGCTTTTTCCTTAGGTTTATGGCATAATTTCGGTTCCGTTAATAATTACGATAATATGTTAGATCTGGTAACTACTGCATTTGACAGCGGAATAACCCATTTTGATATCGCAAATAATTACGGCCCGAGACCCGGTTCTGCCGAAGAGAATTTCGGCCGTATGCTTAAGAATGAAATGAAGCCTTACCGGGATGAACTGATTATCTCAACAAAAGCCGGCTATGACATGTGGCCGGGACCCTATGGAAACTGGGGCAGCAGAAAATACTTAGTCTCCAGTCTGGATCAGAGTCTAAAAAGACTTGGTCTTGAGTATGTGGATATTTTTTATCATCACAGACCGGATCCGGAAACTCCGCTGGAAGAAACTATGGGTGCCCTGGATCATATTGTACGTTCCGGTAAGGCTTTGTATGCGGGAATTTCCAACTATAGTGCGGAGGAAACAGAAAAAGCTGCCAAGCTATTAAAGGAGATGGGTACACCACTGTTAATTCACCAGCCAAATTACAGCATGTTTAACCGCTGGGTAGAAAAGGATTTAATTAATGTTCTTGAGAATAACGGTGTGGGCAGTATTGCCTTCTGCCCTCTGGCACAAGGATTACTGACCGGTAAGTATTTAAAGGGTATTCCAGCAGATTCAAGAGCTGCGGATACTAACAGCCGGTTTTTAAGCACCGATTCCGTAACGGAAGAAAAAGTTGAAAAGGTTAGAAAATTGGATGCCCTTGCAAAAGAAAGAGGCCAGAGTATGGCTCAGCTGGCTCTTGCCTGGGTATTAAGAGGCGGACATATTACCACAGCGTTAATTGGTGCCAGTAAGTCTTCCCAGATTATTGAAAATACTGAAACCTTAAAAAATCTCACCTTTACAGAAGAAGAATTAAGGATAATTGACGAAATATTACTATAAACTTATCCTTATTCTACGCGACATGATATAACCAATAGTATAATCTACTTAAATGCATAAACAGGCAGCCCCGGAATCAGTCATCTTGACTGGCATCCCGGGGCTGCCTTGTATTTTTCTGCCTATTAAAATTAGTATGAAGCTTCATATTATATAAAATATGATTTAATAAAACTCACTCATGTACTGGTTAATATCCATACCGCTGTTAATAAATTCCATCATTGCGGAGGTAAACATAAAAACAAATAATACAATAGCTATGGCGGATACTATAAGTGAAGCTCTCGCCCAGTTCTTTTTACTTTGAGGAGTATCACTTCCAAAAGCCCAGACAAACATCATAACAATATAGATAAAGATTCCTACAATTGGTATGAAGGGTAATAACATGGTTCCTATCCAATTACCGAATGTAATTGGTTTTTCACTCCCCTCATTACTCGTTTCAGCTATTGGCTGCATATTCACCGGCTGGTGTTCCTCCTGCTTAAAAGGTATATTTTCACGGAAGGAAGTACCGCAGTATTCACAGTAATTAGCATTTTCACTGGCTGAATTTCTTCCACAGGCTTTACAAACCATTCTATAATCATCCTTTCCTATTCCTGCTCATTTCCATATTCAAATCAGAACTATCTTATCTATTATATCACATTCTGATTAAAAGCCAAATTAAATTATTCTAAAAGCTATACCAGGCTCGAAATTAAGCTCAAAAGCCTTATTTAAATCCAACATCTGACTTTTATCACTAAAATATATTTTATAAAGAAAAAGGTTACCTTTATTTATCACTAAAAATATATATTTTCTATAAAGAAAAAAATTACCGTTATTTATCTCTAAAAATATATATTTTTATAAAGAAAAAAAGTTACCGTTAACGGTAACTTTCTTATTATATCTTCAAAACCACACATGAGTTCCATCTATTTTTAATCCATTCAACCTGACTGATGATCCTTTCGAATCCTTCAGGAAGTTTCCTTCTTTGGTCAAGCCCTCGACCTATTAGTATTAGTCAGCTGCATGCATTACTGCACTTCCACCTCTAACCTATCCACCTTGTCGTCTTCAAGGGGTCT
>JAEZSL010000325.1 GCA_023443925.1 Bacillota bacterium
ATAAGGTGTTTAAGACTGACATATTGCGGGATGTTATAACCATCCGCCTGTTTGGAGGCTGGTCTGAATTTCTCGTTTCTTTTACTGGTGTTATGTTAATGGCAATGCTTCTGTTTCCTCTATATAAAAAGCTGAATAGCATTGGATTAGCCGTAATCGCGGCAGTTTGTCTGATGACCTGTTTTGTTCCATATGAGAAGATAACCGTTCCTTGGCTGGCTTTATTCCTGGGGTCCCGCCATTATGTTACTTTTCCGGTAATTCAGTACTCGGTTTATTTTGCAGCTGGGGTAATTGTAGGTAAATATGGATGGAAATATCATAGATATCTGCTGTCAGGAAGCCTTGTTTTCAGCCTTCCCACCATAATTTATATACTTCACATGAGCAAAATGCCGGAACGTTTCCCTCCTTCTCTGCTCTACATTACAGGAGGTGCATTCTTCCTATATACCTATTATCTGCTGTTTTCTATGCTTTCTAAGAACACCTGTAAAAATAGAATTCTGCTGGGAGTGAAAAAGTATTTAAAGCAAACCGGATCGAATTCTTTGTTTTACCTGCTGATGAGTAACGTATTTATATTTGGCTTTAAGGGAGCTTCATTTCATTATAAAGACATCCGTTATGCACTTATTTTTTATTTGGTTTTATTATTGGTAATTCATTATTTAACATTATTGATAAGCAAAAACAGAAGGCTGCCCAACAGTTACAGTTTAATTGATTAATGTAAATCGGAGAAAAATAGAAAACCTAAAAGTATGGTATATGGTATTGGTTAAAAAGATTATTAATAAATACGGAATATTAAGTGAGAGAAAAGGAAATCCGCAATAATATAAAAATTAAAAATCAAAAAAGAGCTAAAATGAAATTCTCCTTCTTTGCAGTGACTGGGAAACCGGATATCTGCAGGAAGGAGTTTTATCTGTGGTTATTTTTTGTCTCTCTCAATATACAGTTTTACGTTAAAAATCTTTTTAATCGTAACACAATATTTTCCTCCATAATTCTAATATTTGAAACAAGGCTAGTTTTAGGTTATAATAATTAAATCCAGGAAGTATACCATGAGATTAATCAGGAAGACTTATTATTAAGGGAATTAAAATATAAAAAAGGCAGGAATTATAGAATGTTAAAATTAGGTTCCCATGTGGGGATGAGCGGTAAGGACATGCTGTTAGGTTCAGCCAGGGAAGCCGTGGGATATGGTGCAAATACTTTTATGATATATACCGGAGCTCCCCAGAATACCAGACGTAAGAAAATCGAGGATTTAAATATAGAAGCGGGTCTTGCATATATGAAAGAGCATGATATAAGCGATATTATTGTACATGCGCCTTACATTGTTAATTTAGGAAATTCAACAAAGGAAGATACCTTTGCAACTGATTTTCTGGCCTTGGAGCTGCAAAGGACGGAAGCGCTTCACAGCAGTTACCTGGTACTGCACCCGGGTGCTCATGTTGGAGCCGGCGAAGACACTGGAACCGCGCAGATTATTAAAGGAATTAATGAAGTCCTGACCAGGGACACCAAGGCCTGTATTGCCCTGGAAACCATGGCTGGAAAAGGAAGCGAACTTGGTAAAAATTTTGAGGAACTTGCCCGCATCTATGAGGGGGTAGTTTATAATGATAAACTAAGGGTGTGCTTTGATACCTGCCATACCTTTGATTCGGGTTATGATATAATTAATGATTTTGACGGCGTCATACAGGATTTTGATAAGATGATCGGAAAAGATCAGATTGCGGTATTCCATATTAATGACAGCAAAAATGCGCTTGGCGCAAAAAAAGACCGGCATGAAAATATCGGATTCGGGCAGATCGGATTTGATGCCTTAAATTATATCGTGCATCATAAGGATTTTGAGAAGGTGTCTAAGATATTGGAAACACCTTATGTGTCGATACCCGGCAACAGCAAGAAATCTCTTTCTCCCTATAAATATGAGATAGATATGTTTAAGAAAAATGAATTTAATCCTCATCTAATAGAGGATATTCTGGGAGAAACGGCCATTTAACTTATTACGGTACAAAAGCATAACTGCTTCTCGTCGTGCTTCCATTCCTTCTTCCAATTCCTGCTTCTTGTTTGCGCTTTAATGTATGATGATGCAGAAAGTTTTAGGATTAGATTACGTGTTAATAATGTAAATAGCCAACTAAACCTACGTAATGTATGGATTATCTTAATTATTTAGATTTATTATTATAAATGTTATAAAAGTTGTTGACATTTCTGTTTTTAAATGGTATTCTATGAGTCCGTCGCTGATTAACGGCGGCGAAATGTTCAAAGAACAAATGAAAATGTATATGATTTACAAACAATTAGTATTATTTAGTATAAAATAAATCTGATTTTAATAAAAAAGATTGAAAATTTAAAAAATAATAAAAGTTGTTGACAAAATTACAAAAACATGTTAGTATTCATTTTGTTCTTAAAAAAACAACAAAGATATTCAGAAAACAAAAAAGAAAAAAAGTAGTTGACAAACAATTCTGAATATGTTATAGTAAATAAGCACTTGAGAAACAGAAGAAACAAACGAAAAGGAATTGAAAAATTCATCCTTCGCTAAAAGCTTCTGGAGAGTGTAAGAACCTTGATAACTGAACAGTGAAACAACCCTGAAAATTCTAATAAAATTTTCATTGATTTCTTCTTATTATATAGGAAGTCATCAAAAAGAACGGTATTTGAT
>JAEZSL010000032.1 GCA_023443925.1 Bacillota bacterium
TTAATTCTCGACGAACCGACCAACGGTCTTGATCCGGCGGGTATTCAAGAAATGCGGGAACTGATTTGCTCACTTCCGAAAGAATATGGTATGACAGTAATGGTATCAAGCCATCTGTTAAGCGAAATTGACCAGATAGCCAATCATGTCGGTATCATCAGCAGCGGCGAGCTGATCTTTCAGGATAGTATGTACTCGCTTCATGAAAGAAACCGCCACAATATTGCTATTCGGACACTAAATAATGAGGCGGCAGTAAAAATATTGGGTGAGCAGGGCATTACCTGTCAGATAAAAGAGGATTTCATCCTGCTGCCAAGGCTTTCCGATAATGAATTAGCCGGGCACATGTACCGGTTTTTTGATAAGAAGATTGGTGTGGTGCGTATAGAGGAACGGCGCAAAAGCCTTGAGGATATTTTCCTTGAACTGACCGGAACGGCGGTGAGCTTATGATAAAGGCACTTACCGTAGAATTTCGGAAAATCCGAGGCAGAAGAGTATGGGCCATCGTTGCCGTTATGCTTTTTGTTCAGATATTGTGGTCCTTATGGGGAATTCAGAGAATGGACGCCCAAGCTCTATCCCTGGGCTGGATGCGTTTCCTTTATCAGCTGCCGCTTCTTAACTCAATTATGATGCCCATAATCGCAGCGGTGGTGGCATCGCGGTTCTGCGATATTGAACATAAGGGGCAGACATTTAAGCTCCTTAATACCTTAACACCCACAAGATATTTGTTTAACGCTAAATTTTTATGCGGATCTCTGCACATGACCGCTGCGGTGCTTTTACAGATTATTATCCTTGTTATTGTCGGGAAAACAGCAAGGTTTACAGGTACCCTTCCGGTTGAAAAGCTATTCTTTTACCTGCTCTTTACAACGGCTGTCAATCTGACGATCCTATTACTGCAGCAGGTTTTGTCACTTTTATTTCGGAACCAGCTGCTTCCTCTCACCGTGGGTATCATCGGAAGCTTTGCCGGTCTATTTGTTTTGTTTTTCCCGCAGGACCTGGGGCGGTTTCTACTTTGGGGGTATTACGGCGTATTGATGTTAGCAGGCATGGACTGGGACAGTACAACCCGTAAAGCCAATTATTACTATGTTCGTGTTGATTGGGCAGGGGTTATCAGTTTGATTATCATATTCAGCGTAATTTATATAATTGGGCGTTCGCTTTTCGCCCGAAAGGAGATGTGAGCAATGTTTATTAATGTACTTAGAGCCGAAAGAATGAAGCTTCACCACAGCCCGGTCTGGCTCGCGTTTTTTATTCTTCCCCTTTTGCCGGCTTTTATGGGAACCTTTAATTATGTTCAGAATATCGGTATACTGCAGAACCAGTGGTATAGCTTGTGGACGCAGCATACTCTTTTTACCTGTTATTTTTTCCTGCCGGCTATAATTGGCGTTTATTGCTCTTATCTATGCCGCCTGGAGCATATGAACCATAACTGGAATATGGTTATGTCATCACCCGTACCTATCCCGTATATTTATTTTTCAAAACTTGTGATTGCATCCGTGATGGTATTTCTGACGCAGATTTGGATTGGCATTCTGTTTGTAATATCAGGGAAGCTATGCGGGTTAATTTCCCCTGTTCCGCACGAACTTACGGAATGGCTCTTCTACGGAGTGGTCGGCGGAATTGTAATCTGCGCCGTCCAGCTTTGTGTCTCACTTATGATCCGAAGCTTTGCCGTACCGGTGGGAATCGCGCTAATCGGAGGAATTGCAGGAATGGCGGCAATTGCAAGAGGATATGGAGGGTGGTTTCCATATTCTTTACAGGGAATTGGTATGCGTGCGAATCAACCCGAAGGTTCTATGCAGTGTAGTATAGAGCAGTTTGTTATAATCAGTTTTTTCTATTTGGCGGTCTGTGCCATTTTTGCGGCTGTCTGGTTAAAAAAACGCGATGTGGATGCAGGTTGATTTCCTATGGTAACGTCTATCTTCAGGAAATCTTAATGTATATGGGTGAAATGCTGAAGGACTTTATTGCATCAGTAATTTTAAGTTGAAAGAAAGTACATGACGAAAGAGCATCCCGAAATAACTAACAAGTTATTTTAGGATGCATTCCTGGTCCAGGTCTGCCAATAATACAAGCTCCTTAGAATCTCAGACTGCCTTAAGTAAAAAAATCCAGACTACCTTATCCTATACAGGAAATGATGAAATAACAAAATAAAATCATGAAATAACAAGGTGAAATGATATTGACAATCAGAAGATAATATAATATTATTATATTATGCAAACGGTTGCACAACATATCTGAGTATCAATCTTTATTTTTTTTAAGTTGTAATGCAAACGGTTGCATAGAAAGGAGGAGCGAATTTGACAGTTACCATAAAAGATATAGCTAAAAAAGTAGGAGTATCCCCTTCTACTGTTTCCAGAGTTGCAAACGGCAGCCGGGCTATTTCGGAAGAGACAAGGCAAAGAATACTGGATGCCATGGAAGAAATGCAATACCATCCCAACAGCCTGGCCAGAAATTTTGCCAACGGGAGTACCAATACCATTGGCCTGGTTATTGATGCGGAAGAAGAAAGCACTTTTTCAAATGCTTTTTTTAACAGAAGCGTATTTGCAATCGAAGCAGTTGTCCAAGCCAACGGATACAATCTTTTGATTACAAATAACCGGGAAAATAAGAACCGGACCGCCGTAAACAGCCTTATTCTGGAGAATAAGGTAGACGGTATTATTTTACCGTCCTCCAGTGTTACTTCTAAATTAATAAATCTGTTAATAGAGGAAGATTTTCCGTTTCTGGTGTTGGGAGAACCGGAGATTGAAAAAGACCGGATAAGCTGGGTCGATATCAACAATACGGCCGGCAGTGAACTGGCTGTGAAGCACTTGGCGGATATGGGATTTGAAAAAATTGCTTTTTTATTTGAAAACCCGAATACGGTTTTTGCAAAAAACAGATTGGCCGGATTCCTTGAAGGCTTAAAAAAAGAATCACTTCCCTGTATGGAAGAATTCATCAGAACCTGTAATGAAGATATCGGTGACTTGGAGGCAGAGCTGGATAAGATGATATCCGGAGAAATTAAACCGGATGCATTTATATGCTCGAATAATGTTATTGCGTTCCAGGTTCTGAAATTCTTAAAAGGCAGGAAGATTCGGGTGCCGGAGGAAATCGGTGTAGTCACTTTTGATAACTACCCTTTTGCGGAGTATATGGATCCTCCGTTAACCGCAGTGGATGTGGATACCTATACACTGGGAGAACAGGCGGCATCAAATTTATTAAACAAAATAAAGAGGACAGACAGCGGAAACCGGCAGACGGTCATTTCCACCAGGCTGATACTGCGTCAATCCTCCCAGAGAAGGTGAGACATGATAAAAGAGGCTATAAGACATATAAATACAAAAAGTTATGTTTACTTGCGTAACCGAAACCGTCTGGTTTTTCGAATAAGGACGGCCAGGGAAGATATAAAAAACTGCATCCTGGTTTACTGGGCCAGGACCAATCCGACAGAGAAGAAAGAAGTAAAGCTTGTATGCAAACAAAGGGATGCCCTGTTTGATTATTATGAAGCAGAAGTGTTATTTTCCAGAGTCGCAAGATACCAGAAGTATTATTTTAAGCTGGAAGGCCATAAAAATGAGACTGTCTTTGTCAATGCTTATGGAATTTATGATAGAGAGCCGGAGGAAGGGTATTTCGAATTTCTGTATGCCAATCAGAATGATATATTTGAGATACCGGATTGGTCGAAAGGTATTGTCTATTATCAGATCTTTCCGGAGAGATTTTATAACGGAAAGAAAGAAAATGACAGAAGAGACTGCGTTCCCTGGGGAAGCATACCGACCAGGGAGAATTACATGGGAGGAGATCTGAAAGGTATCACGGATAAAATAGGATACCTTAAGAAACTGGGAATCCAGTGCATCTATCTGAACCCCATATTTAAAGCGGATTTTAACCACAAATATGCAACCACCGATTATTATGAAGTCGATCCGGAATTTGGTACTTCGGAAGAATTCCGGGAACTGGTTGCAGCCTGTCATAATAATGAGATCCGGGTTATTCTGGATGGAGTATTTAATCATGCGGGGGTGCAATTTGGGCCATTCCGGGATTTACTGGAGAAGCAGGAAAAGTCAAACTATAAGGACTGGTTCCATGTAACAAAATATCCTGTGAGTATTTCACATCATTGTTATGAATGTGTGGGGGCATATAAGTGGATGCCGAGACTGAATACCTCAAACCCGGAGGTAAGAAATTTTATACTTGAGGTTATGGATTACTGGATAAAAGAATTTAATATTGACGGGTGGCGCCTGGATGTTGCGGATGAAGTAGACAGCCTGGTTTGGCAGGCAGCAAGAGTGCAGATTAAGTCCAAATATCCGGATAAACTGCTTCTTGGCGAAACCTGGGGATATGGAAGAAGTATGCTGCAGGGAAATGCACTGGACAGTGTAATGAATTATGTTTTCCGGGATGCTGTGTTGGAGTATTTTGCTTTTGGAAAAATCGGTACGAAAGAATTTGACAGCCGGATTAACCAGATGCTGGCGGCTTATCCCCAGGAGATTAACCAGTCTATGTACAATCTGCTGGACAGCCATGACACAGACCGTTTCTTTACCTTATGCGGTGAAAATTCAGAGAAATTTAAATTAGCCGCAGCTTTTCAGTTTTTAATGCCTGGAGCACCGGCAGTTTATTACGGAGATGAAATCGGTATGACCGGCGGGAATGACCCGGATTGCAGAAAAGCCATGATATGGGAAAAGGCGGAACAAAAAACAGAGCTGTTTAAGTGGTATCAATGGCTGATACGTATCCGGAAAGAAAACGGCTGTATCTCATTTGGTGATTACCGGACCGTTTTATGCGATGAGGAAAGAAAACTATACGGGTTTGTAAGGTTTCAAGAAGAAGAGGAGCTCTATGTTATACTCCATAACGGTGAAAATGATACGACTGCCAAATTGCCGGTTTTAGGACAGGGACAGTATGTCAGTTTGACGGACGGTGAAGAATACACCGCAGAAAGTATTGTGGGCGAACAAAATTTTTATAACGGGGACATATTGGAATACGGCGGGAAGCTTCACTTAAATCTCGGTACATATTCCATGAAAGTCATAAAAAAAGTAAATGGAGGTATTTAAAATGAAAGGAAGCAAAAAAATACTGGCAATTATACTTACAACTGCAATGTGCTTGGCGGCTATGACAGGTTGTAGTAAATCACCAGTAAAATCTGAATCCGGTCAGGTAGACAGGAAAACAGAAACAACAGAAAGTAAAACAGAAAGTAAAACCGAAAAAGTTACAATTAATTTCTGGCATCATTACAGTGCCCAGTCCGCGGAAAACGAAACATTAATGAAGGTTTTAATTCCTGAGTTCGAAAAGGAAAATCCGGAGGTCAAAGTAAATGCGGTATCCCACGAATGGGCCGATTTACATCAAAAATTATTAATCAGCGCAACCTCAGATACTCTGCCGGATGTTGCACGTCTGGACAGTGCCTGGATTCCGGAATTTCAAAAAATGGGAATACTGCTTCCTCTTGACGAGGAAATGAGTGACTATAAGGAAACTTCGGATAAACTATTGGAAAGTGCTATGAGCACTGCCAATATAGGCGGTCATTCTTACGGTTTGGCGTTAAACACCAATACAAAAATACTTTTTTATAATGTCAAAGCCCTGAAAGAAGCCGGTATATCTGTTCCTGCTACTATGGAGGAGTTTGAGACAGCCGTAAAAAAACTATCAGGAACCAACAGTAACGGCCAGCAGGTATGGGGTTATAATGAACCCGCATTGTCCGGCTGGAATATATGCCCCTACATCTGGAGCTTCGGCGGGGCCTTAACCAATGAAGAGCAGACTGTTGCTACCGGTTATATAAACAGTCCGGAAACCGTTGCGGCAATCGAAATGCTTGCCAATCTGTATCAAAGCCAGGCCATTACCGGATGGAACAGCGGGGATATTCCCATGACTGACGGTTTTGGAACCGGCAGATATGGGATGATACTGGAAGGTCCCTGGAAAATAGCCGAAATGGCCGGAGCTTATCCGGATTTTGAATATGCCACGGCTGAAATCCCGGCAGGTAAAGGCGGTTCCCACTCCGTACTGGGCGGTGAAGATATATCTATGTTTAATACTTCTAATAAAGAGGCGGCGTGGAAATTTATGAAGTTTATGACCGGTGAATTTGCCCAGGAAGAAATGGCAAAATGCGGTCAAATACCCGTTAATAAAACAACATTGGAAAGTGATACGGTAAAAAATTCGGATTTCGCACCATTTATTGAAGCAATTAAGAACGCAAAATCCCGTCCTACCGTTGCAAGCTGGTCCGAAATAGACAACGAACTTTCAATTGCCGTGCTTTCCGTTATGCTTGGTGAAAAAACAGCACAGGAAGCAATGGATGAGCTTGCTGTAAAAATGGATCGTCTTTTAACGGAATAATATGAGGTTAGTACGATGAGGTTAAACCTTGTCGTACTACACAGCTATTATATAACGATACAATTATGAAGTCAACCAAGTGTATTTTAAAAAGGAGCGGAAATGAAGAAAAAAACAGTCAGTCATAAAATACAAATTGCAGTATTGCTCCTTCCAGGGTTACTAATATTTGCTTTATTTACACTCTATCCAATTGCCAAACTATTCATAAACAGTTTTTTTGAATGGGATTTCGGATCGATTTTGAATCAGAAATTTATTGGACTTAATAATTATAAGAATGTTTTGCAGGATGAATATTTCAGGATTGCCTTTACCAATACCATTGTCTATACCATTGTTACGGTACCGGCACAAATGGCCGCCGGACTATTTGCGGCAATGCTGATTAACAGTATCAGCCATTTTAAGGTAGGGTTCCGGGTGTTGTATTACCTGCCGGTAATTACTTCCTGGGTTATTGCTTCCCTGGTTTTTAAGTATATCTTTAATACGGAAGGAATGCTCAATTATTTTCTGGTTCATATTATCCATGTGGCGGACCAGAATATCCGGTGGCTGGATAACCGGTGGGGCGGTCTTACGGTTGCCATGCTGCTCGGCACCTGGAAAGGGATCGGCTGGAACATGGTGGTCTTTCTGGCAGCACTGCAAACTGTTCCGGCCGAATTATATGAATCGGCCTCCATGGACGGGGCAGGCGCACTTAGGAAATTTATAAGCATTACGTTACCCTCCATTAAAGGAACCGTTTTATTTGCACTGGTTATGCTTACCATAGGCGGTTTCAATGTTTTTACCTCCATAAAAATGATCACCGGCGGAGATCCCGGACATCAGACGGACACCGTTTTGACCTGGATGTATTATAAAGCCTTCAGTACCGGAAAATTCGGCTATTCGGCGGCCTTATCCTTTATAATAGCCGTAACCTTGGGAATATTGGCAGTAATACAGTTCCGTCTAATAAAAACAGAGAAAAATTAAGGAACGGTGAATATGAAAAAGAGATTTTTTATACAGGGTATTTTATATTTTCTTTTGATTGCAGGTATTTTTATAGTTGTACTCCCTATGGTCTATATGCTTAGTACATCCTTAAAGCCAAACGGGGCATTGTATGAATTCCCTCCGAAATTTTTACCGTCTTTCAAACAGATAACCTTTGAGAATTATGATTATATAGTAAAACAATCAAAATTTTATATAAATTTTTTAAACAGCACCATAGTATCGACAGTAACAGTTTTATTGGTTGCAATCATAGCTTCTGCGTTGGGGTTTGTGATTGCAAGATTTGAATTCCCGGGGAAATCCTTTCTGTTCGCTTTTATTATGCTGACAATGATTATACCAGGAATGACATTAATTGTTCCTCAATATGAACTGGCTGTTAAAATGAATACCATAAATAAACTGCTGGGGCTGATACCTTTTTATACGGCGTGGGTAATACCGTATTCTACCTTTATGATAAAGGGATTTGTGGAAAATATACCGGGAGAATTGGATGAAGCAATTTACATGGATGGCGGGAGTATAATTACGGTTTTTGTAAAAGTCATTTTACCATTGGCCAGATCCGGAATCGCATCAGTTTCTATTTTTAATTTTCTGACTGCCTGGGAAGAATTCCCCTGGGCTAATACTGTAATAAATGATGACAGGATGCGGACTTTACCCATAGCCATCTCCGGATTTTTCGGTCAGCACCAGTTTACCCAGTGGGGCTATGTATTTGCTTTATCCTCCCTTAGTCTCATTCCGGTCCTGCTGGTATTTATATTCTTTCAAAGATTTTTTGTGGCAGGATTAACAACGGGAAGTGTGAAAGGCTGACAATAAGCAAATCGGCTAAAGAGGGTTTATCTTTAGCCGGTTTGTTTGCGTTTTGGGTATCTCTAGTACTGGTTAGGAAAATTAGTCCAAAATGGTTATCAGGCAGATAAGCATAGCTAAAGCGGATCAGAATTATTTGCCACCTGCCTGGAATTCCACAATAATATATCAAACATGGATTGTATATACAGCCTTATTCATAAAAACCAGCTAAAAAGCAGGTGCACATAGTAACAGCAAAAAACAGGCCCAAAAGTATTATAATTTATATCTTATGAATAACCGGTTTGCTAAAAACAATTATGATTACCATTATTTATACTTTCAGCAAGTTATATTTAATGCTATAATTGTAGTGAAGCAGATTAATTATTATGTAGGGTGGAATATATGGAGAATTTTAAAACCTTAGATTCGAGTATAGTTGCATTAATAATATTAGTATTTATTTATTATAATGCCAGGAACCGGTTAGAGAAGGTATTTATAAGTCATAGAGTATTTCTGGGTTTGGTGCGGACAAATATATTGTTAATACTGAGTGATATTGGTTCATGGGTATTTGATGGTCTGCCAGGTATTCATTTTTTGCTGCTGAATAAAATATTTAATTTATTACTCTTCGTAATTGAACCGATTACAGGGACACTATGGATTCTGTATGTATGTTATCAGATGAAACAGAATGAGAAGTGGATAAAAAGATTAAAGTATTTGTTATTCACATTACTTATAATGAATGGGTTAATGTCCATAATAAGTTTACACACCGGCTGGTTTTTCTATGTGGATAGCAGCAATATATACTCCAGGGGAAACCTATACCTGGTACATATTCTTTACTGCTATATTTTATTAACCTATTCGATGTATTACGTATATAAGCACCGGAAAATGATAGAAAAAAGATATTATTATTCCATGCTGGTATTCATATTACCAATAGCACTGGGGGCTACCCTTCAAATAATATTTTATGGCTGGGCTCTTGCCTGGGCCGGTATGATGGTATCACTTTTAATCATATATTTTAATATGCAGGATTCCAGCTTAAACACTGACTATTTAACAGGAGTATATAATAGAAGGCAATTAGATAAGTATCTTGAGATAAGCATTAAAAACTGTACTGAAAATAAAACTTTCTCAGCACTGCTAATTGACCTGAATGGATTTAAAAAGATTAATGATACATTTGGCCATGATATTGGGGATGAAGCTATAAAAGCTGCCGCACAAATAATTAAAAAATCTTTAAGAAGAGATGATTTTGTAGCAAGGTATGGCGGAGATGAATTTTTTGCTATATTGGATAACAGTGATATAAGTATTCTTGAAACTGCTGTTGCAAGATTAAAAAGTAATGTAGATACATTCAATCAGGATTCTGGAAAAGGTTTCAGGCTAAGCTTTGCGATAGGCTATGCCGTTTATGACTATAAGCTTAGAATGAAGTCGGATGATTTTTTTAAACATATTGATACGCTTATGTATTATAATAAAGGATAAATTGCTTCCGGCAGGAAGCAACATAAAATAATGGCGATAACTTTTATTCCTTGAAACTTATGTCGATTTTCCTGCCAGTCTGTTAAATCCTACAAAAGCTTAAATCCTACACATTTCAGCTAGGAATATGATACAGATGGTAATATTATCACTAACCAACAAGGCAAACAAGCTGCGCAAAATAAGATTACTTTCAATATGGGAGAACTGGATAATATTATAAATCCATTGAATCGTAAAATATTAAATATGAATAAGGAAAGTGGGAGAATGGTAGCGAACAAAAGCTATCTTCTCTCTTTTTTTATTTAGGATTTAATTTTGCTTAACTCTCTCTTTGATATTTATTTTTATCAAATTTCTATTTAGTCATTGACAATACAATTAACATATGTTATTAATAACATATGTTAATTGTAAACCATACTTAAAGGGAAATGCAACTTGTCTTTCAGTGATGCAATGTAGGGATATCAAGTTATATTTTTATATCAGGATATAATTTAAAAGATAGAATCTACTTTTATTCAGTCGGCGGGAAGGATGTGCATATATGACACATTATCAGAACTTTAAGTATATGTCTTGGTAACTAATAGAATGGCTTTTAAGCAAAAGAAGAGGAGGAAAAGAAGTGAAAAACAATAAAGCATTCAAAACACAGCATGGCAGGGATGAAGTACTAAAATATTATGATGAGCTTTTAGAAAAACTTACAATATCATACGAGAGACTAAATATTTCTACGTGTCATGGTAATACCTTTTGTATAGCTGCCGGTGATCTTTCAGCACCACCTATGGTTTTACTGCATGGAAGTAGTATGAATTCCTGTATGTGGATCAGCGATATTTTAAAGTACCATCAGACTTACCGGGTATATGCGGTTGATATACCTGGTGAGGCAGGGAGAAGCGATGAGAGGCAGCTGCCTTTTACCACATCCGATTTGGATGACTGGCTATATGATGTTTTCAAGATACTGTCAATAGACAAGGCTGTTCTGATAGGTGCATCTTTAGGTGCTTGGTTATCAGCCAAATTTGCCATAAGTTACCCGGAAAAGATAGATAAATTGGTATTATTATGTCCAGCCGGCATTGGTACTCAAAATAAAAAATTTATATTTACTGCCTTGTTCTATATGCTTCTTGGTGAAAAGGGTATACGGAGATTGTTTAAAATTATTAACGGTAATGTTGAAATACCCGAAATAATGTTCAAATTTCAAATATTGATAGGGAAACATTTTAATACCAGGAAGGAACCTATTCCGATTTTTAGTGATGATGAGATTAGACACCTTACTATGCCGGTATTTATATTTGTTGGTGCAAAAGATATCATGCTGCATTCAATGGAGACTGCTCAACGAATGAAAAAACTTGTTCCACATGCCAATATCAATATTTTACCAGAAGCTGGTCATAGTATAATTAATCTTACAGATACGATATTGGAGCAGATAAAAATAAATTTATAACCACAGATTTTTTGCCTGGGTGTTGAAAGGATAAATGTATATGAAAATTAATAGAACTATTCAAAGAGATATGGAAAGTATTTCAATATAGCGATGTGGATAGTGTTAAAATTATAGAACCTGAATACTACAGACAGAAATTAATTGAAATTATCTAAAATTATTATAAAACTACGACATATAGATGTCATATAATGTATGGTATGCTAAAGATAAAAAAGGAGATTCGAATTATGAGAGAATTTACTGATGCTTTAATTTCTAAATCAAAGAGTAATAGCATACCAGATACCTGCAATTTCTTTGAACCTTTGATAGGTGAATGGGATTTTGAATGGATAGACAATCATGGAACGGAGAAAGAAAGACATATAAAAGGCGAATGGATCTTTTCATGGGTATTAGGCGGAACGGCGGTACAAGATGTTTTTATTTGTCCCTCCCGAGAAGAGCGGTTAAATAGTAATTGGCCAGATGCAGAATTTGGTGCAACGATTAGAATCTATAACCCTAAGACTATGGCATGGGATATTTTTTACGGATGCACAGGCGAGGCAACACGCCTGGAAGCAAGAAAAGAGAGTGAGAATATAGTTTTAACCGAAATAACAACACAAAAAATGAAATGGGTATTTTCGGATATTACTGAAAACTCTTTTCACTGGCAGCACTTAAGAAGTCAGGATGGAACTATGTGGAAAGTGCGGGGAGAGCTATTTGCGGCGAGAAGAAATAGATAATATAGTAAAGTATGGTATCCAGATTTAATATTTTAAATCTGGATGCTTATTACGTCAAATAAAGAGATATGATGTGTTTCAATCTAGTCTGCTGGTTATTTTTCTATTGAATAACCCCTGGCTCCAAGATATCCTCATAACTTGCATTAAACACCGCCCGTAAAATAATTAAGTCGCTGGCCTTTATATTACGTGCTCCCGATTCAATCTGAGCATATGTCGTACGTGATATTGAACTACCCATGAGTTGTGCTTTCCCGATAACTTGCTCCTGTGTAAGTTTTGCATTCTTTCTTAACCGTCGTAAATTTGTTCCTATATTAACATCCTGTAAAATCCATTGCATAGTAAAAGCCTCCTTTTAAACTGTAACCAATAAGCAGCAATTTCTTTAATTATACTCTGCTCTATTTGATATTAATATAAGTTCGATAATGTTGTATAGTATAGTTTGTAAATAGTGATTAATATTACTAAGGTATGAAACAGGGACTTATATGGTTAAAATAAATATGCAAATAATTCGCAAATTGCTTGACAGAAAACTTAAAATTAATTATAATCTAAAATGATAATGATTCGCAAATTATAAAACAAAGGAGATATTGAATCTATGGCAAAATGCAAATATACTGGGAAATCGGTGATGTTTGGAAACAATATAAGCCATTCCCACAGGAAAACAAAACGTATGCAGAAAGCAAATTTAAAACGTGTCAGAGTAATTGAAAATGGCACACCAAAAAGAGTATGGGTATCCGTTGCTGCACTGAAATCCGGATTAGTAAACCGGGCATAGTCAGGAGGCAAGATGCAGAAGAATTATAGAACTAAGAGCAGAGATCAAATTTTGATGTTTTTTAAAAATCATAAAGAAAAGATAGTCAGCGCGGCTGAAATCCATGATTTTTTAGAGAATGAAGAACATAAGGTAAATCTTGCAACCATTTATCGGAATCTGGATAAGATGACAGAAGACGGTGTTTTAATGAAATACAAAGATAGCCAGGAAGATAAAGCAGTTTACCAATATGTAGGTGAGGATGACAATTGTCAGGAACATTTGCATATGCAATGTGTGAAATGCAAAAAAGTGATGCATCTGGAATGTGATTTTATGAATGAGATAGCAAAACATTTGACCTCGCACCACCAGTTCGGATTACAATGTTCGAAATCCATTCTATATGGAATATGTAACAACTGCAGAGATGAAAAGGCAAAGAGACAGTAATTGATTAAGAAAAAGGATTTGGAGGCAGACGGATAATGAGAACTAAAATTGTATTAGAATGCACAGAGTGCCACGACAGGAATTATACAGTTACAAAAAATAAGCAGAAACATCCGGAACGTATGGAAGTCATGAAGTATTGTCCCCGTTTAAAAAAGTATACCCTTCATCGGGAGACAAAGTAATGTCAGTGACACAAAAAAAGCTAAAAAGCCGGTTACGATGATAACCGGATATCTGGGCTCCGGAAAAACAACAGTTATGAAGGAACTTTTAAAAAATCAGGCTGGTAAAAAAATCGCATTGATTGTAAATGACATGGGAAGTATCAATTTGGATGCTGATTTGTTGAAAAAAGGAAGTGTCGCTCAGTTGGATACGAAAATGATAGAATTGCAGAACGGCTGTATCTGTACACTACAGGAAGAGATTATGGAACAGATATAGGTTACAATTAAAACCCTCCACTATAACACCAGACTTTTGCTTAGTATTATTATAGTGCAATAGAAGGGCGGTGAAAAATGAATACCTACAAGACATCTGAAATTGCATATCGCATTGGAATCCATCCTAATACCGTGCGGCTTTATGAAGAACTTGAATTGATTCCCAAACCGGAGCGTAAAGAAAATGGCTATCGAGTCTTTACAGACCTTCATATTGAACAGATTAAATTTACGAGAATTGCTTTAAAGGTTGAAGTGCTGCAAAATGGTCTGAGGAAGCAAGCGATTACGATTATTAAAACTTCCGCTCTAGGGGATTTTGGTAAGGCAATCTGCTTGACGGAAGGTTATCTCCAACAGATTAGAAACGAGCAAAGAAATGCCGAAGAAGCTATATCGGTTACAAAAAAGCTGTTATCCGGTGCCAGTCAGGTAACAGGCACTACATTTTTAAGGAGAGAAGAAGCAGCTGATTATTTACAAATCTCAATAGATGCTTTAAGAAATTGGGAAATGAACGGCTTACTTACGGTAAAGCGAAAACAAAATGGCTATCGCGTTTATAGTGACGAAGATATCAAGCGGTTGAAAATAATACGTTCCTTGCGTTGTGCCAATTATTCTCTTTCAGCAATTTTGCGTATGCTGAATACGCTATCCCGAAATCCCGAAGCGGACATTCGGCAGGTTATTGACACACCAAAGCAAAATGATGAAATTATTTCGGTATGCGATAAGCTGCTTACCTCATTGCATTCCGCTGAGCAAAATGCAAAAGTTATGCTTGCTCATCTTGAAGAAATGAAAAAACAATTTCAGAAAAACCCTACATTTTAACACCAGACTTTGTTCTGGTGTTATTCTTTTTTATGCAAAGAAAAGGAGGGATGTAACCCCATGGAAACAACAATTGAAGTAAAAAATTTATGCAAGTCCTACGGCAGCATCAAAGCGGTGGAGAACATCAATATCTCCATATGCCGCGGAGAAGTATTTGGCTTGCTGGGTGCAAATGGTGCAGGTAAAAGTACCACTATTGAATGTATTTTAGGAACAAAAAGACAGGATGGCGGAACCATATCTATTCTGGAAATGAATCCGCTAAAAGAGCGGAAAAAATTGTTTGAAAAGGTCGGTGTTCAATTTCAGGAAGCGAACTATCAGGACAAAATAAGGATGGATGAGCTTTGTGAGGTCACAGCTTCCCTTTACAAAACTTCTCTGGATTATAGAGAGCTTCTAAAACAATTTGGACTTATCGACAAGCGGAGAAGCCTGGTCAGCGAGTTATCGGGAGGTCAGAAGCAGCGGCTTTTTATCGTGCTGGCACTAATCCCAAATCCACAGGTTATATTCTTAGATGAGCTTACCACCGGCCTGGATGCGAAAGCACGGCGGGATGTATGGAAAAGTCTTTCCGAATTAAAGGAGAAAGGAATTACGATTCTAATAACCTCTCATTTTATGGACGAGGTGGAAGCTTTGTGTGACAAAATCATGATTTTGAAAAAGGGAGAAAGTGTTTTTTACGGAACAGTACAAGAAGCAATCGCTGCCAGCCCTTATGATAAATTTGAGGACGTATATCTTTGGTACACAGACGAGGAGGTAGAAAATGAAAGCATTTAGAACCTTACTAAAAACAGAAATCAGATTATCCCTCCGAGGGATGGACATGTTCATATTTGCTATTTGTATGCCGGTGGTTGTCGTTATTATCCTAGGCGCGGTATTTGGAAATAAACCTGCTTTCGATGGCGCAAGGTATACCTTTTTGGAACAATCCTTTGGTGCAGTATCAACTATTGCCATTTGTGCCGGGGGTGTGATGGGCCTTCCCTTAGTGGTATCTGATTATCGAAGCAGAAAAATATTAAAGCGGTTCAAAGTCACACCGACCAGCCCGGCTCTTATCCTGGCGGTACAGGTTGTTATTTACACACTTTATTCAATTATTTCACTGATCCTTGTCTATGCTACAGGGGCTATCTTTTTCGGTTATCAGTTATACGGCTCCTGGCTTCATTTCTTAGGAGCTTACTTACTGGTTATGCTGTCAATGTTCAGCATTGGGCTGCTGGTGGGAGGAATTGCGCCAGACATTAAAATAGCAAGCGCTGCTGCCAGCCTGCTGTATTTTCCAATGCTTATATTTTCAGGCGCAACGCTGCCTTATGAAGTGATGCCCACTGGACTGCAAAAAGTAGCAGATATAATGCCATTGACACAAGGAATAAAACTTCTCAAAGCTGCATCACTCGGTCTGCCAATAGAAAGTGTTTTTATTCCGGTGGTTGTGATGGTTGTAATTGCAGTAATCTGTACGACGGTTTCTCTGCGCTGTTTTAAGTGGGAATAGAGTACCATAATATTTAATATAAGTGTTTCATTATATCGGCTGATGTTTAAGATTTAATAGGCTTACAGTCAAAGAAAACCGTAACGGTAGTAACTAAATATACGCTTTTAATGGCCTTCCGGTATCAGTAATGCGATTGGAGGGCCATTTAAGCACCAAGGAATGAACTTCTGATAATCTAGAAAGCAGGCACAATTATATCGATCTCAATATATTGATCACTCATGAGATCCTGATTGACCTGCTCGATAAAATTCTCCTGCCACTCTAAATGATTACGGCCTGCCCAGGACCGGATAACAATATACATTAAGGTCCTTATCCGGTGAGCGGAGTTATTGTCGAATTTATGAAAACCAATATAATTAAAAACTGCATATTTGCCTTTGGGCAGCTTGTATACGATAGAATTTTGTACCATCTCATCCTGGCAGCTTATGTACCTGTGACTGAAAGAGCCGCTGCCGCAGGGGATGCATATGCCCGTATAGATACCCTTTGTGTGGCTGCTTAATCCGTCCAGTAAGGGTAACCCATTGACTTCATTATCCTTGTAGTTATAATACTTTTCTTCTCCGCAAAACGTTAAACCGGAAAGGTATTTTACTTGAGGAGTCGTTAAAAACCCATCGGTATAGATTCTTATATCATTCAGTGAGGGAGCTTCAAAAAGAGTTACCTCCTGCTCCTGTTTTCTTAGCTGGGTAGGTGAAAAATTGTACACAGACCGAAAAGCCCGGATATAGGATTGCTCATACTCAAAGCCGTAGTCCATGGCGATATCTATAATTTTTCTTTTATTATAAAGTTCGGGTATACTTTTTGATAATTTCCTTCTTCGAATATAATCAATCGGAGAATAACCGGTAAGCTTTAAAAATAACCGTGTCAGCTGAAAACGGCTGAGGCCGCTTTTCTTTTCCAGCATATCAAGTGTTATCACTTCATGAATATTTTCTTCAATAAACAGGATTAACTTTTTAAAGGCATCAATTGGATTTTCCATCACTCCTCCGCAATTATGGTTAACTATTTTAAAATAATTGGATTATAATGTAAGTATAATTTAATACTATGTGAAAAATCAAGCAGAAAAACAGGATAAGAATTGGAAAGGGAGTATTTATATGGAGCAATTTATTGTAGAGATGAGAGGAAAAGTTGATTCCGAAGGTAAGATGTATACTCCGCAGAACATGGCCTTTCCATCCGCAGTCAGTGCACTTAAGGTATTTATGGGTTTGGGTATGAGAACCATGGAAATTCATGCACATAATATGACTTGGTTAGGTAATCTGGATTACTATTTTCAGGTGGGAGTGTCTACAGAAGGTTTTGGATTACTTTACAGTTTACCGCACCAGGTACTTAAAAATAACCTATTTGGCGGTGAACCCTTAAAGGATTGCCTGGAAGCGGAAGGGCTGCCTTTTCGGTTTATTGCCGATGGGTCCGTGCAGTTTAAAGATACGGAATGCTCCGAAGCGGAGAATTTTATTGATATCTTAACAAAGCATTTGGAAAATAACCTTCCTGCTTTCATACTTACCAACGAAAACATGGTGATATTGGCAACGGGGTATACCAACTCTGGTAAAACCATCCGGGGCTGGGTGTTTATGGATGGCGGTGATAATACCAATAAGTCCTTTGATCCGGATTATTGCCAGTTTATCGATAATTGGACCAAAACAGCATTTGCCATGATATTAATCTTCGAACCGAAGGAACAAGGGGATAGGAAGGAGATATGCATAAGGGCGTTAAAACGCGGGTATGCGATGATGAATACCATGGATTGTAAACTGAAGGGTTATGGATATGGGAAGGTATTGTACAAAAATTGGATTTCGTACATACTGGACGATGCAAATTTCAATGGTGAGGTAACGAAACGGCTTTATATAGATCCTGAAATATGGGATTTGGCAGAGAGAAGAGCGTGGACGGCGAATTTTATGAGCCAAGCTGAGGAGTATCTGGGTAGTGAAAGGTTAGGGCAGGCAGCATCAGCTTTTATGGCTATTCATGATAAGATGTGGGAAATTAACGGACTTTGCAGCGAAGCAAATGTGGACAAGCTTAAGAAAAAAGAGACAAGACTAAAAATCGTGAAGATTATAAGAGAATGTGAAGCTTTGGAGGAACAGGCTGCAGAATGCATTGGAACGGTGTTAGAGTCATAAAATCAAGTTAAAGGAGCAGAGAATATGTCGAAACTGATAAAGTTTGAGGTAAAGAGAGTTCCGGCGGTACGCTTAATCGGAAAACAGGTTAAAATGAGTTTTGAACCGGGAGGAAATAAAGCAGCGGATAATCTTTGGAGCAGCATGTGGCAGGACGGCAGCATGGAATTCTTGTTAAATAATACAGAGCGTTTTACAGCAGAAAGGGATACCATAGGATGGATGGGAGAGTTTGATTCCTCCGGCAGTACTTGTATATATATCGCAGGTGTACTGACAAAAGCCGGCACCCCTGTTCCGGCCGGATATGTAAGCAGAGATTTACCGGAATGTCAGATGGGTGTTGGGTGGATACAGGGGCGGGAAGAAGCTGCTGACCTGTATGCTGGTGCTCACGAACATATGATGCAGGTTATGAAAGAATACGGATATGAATATGACACTTCGGCCGGAGGGTATGAAATGCAGTATTACTCTTTTTTAAGGTTTGGTGCTCCGCGGTATATGGGTGAAAAAATTCTTGTCCTGGATTACTGCTGTCCCTGCAAGAAACTTCTGACAGAGAATGATGTAACAGGAGATGCTTTGTATGCAGGTATAAAACATGATGAGCTGAAAATGCATGGGAATGAGGGTGATTTTGTTGTGGATTTGGGTAAAGTCAGGAAAGATTTTGACAGCCTTGCACAACGTATCATTTATACCTATAAGTGTACTTATCCGATATGCATTCCCATTGAGGACGATAAGGTAAGTGAAAGTTCCCAAAGACAAATGCATGGATTTTTACATGATGCTATAAACCGCATATATAATAATCCAGGCTTACTAAATCTTCAAGAAGAACCGGATGATTTTTACGAAGTTTGGATGGTAAATAACAACAAACCGGAATTAGATGGTAAGATGAGAAAAACTGAAAAAGTTCTATTTGATTTTTATTCATATTTATATAAGCTTGGTGAGTGCGGGGAGGTAAAAGACCATAAACTTTATATTAACAGGAACAATATGAAGTTTGTAAAGAAAAGACTGCAGCAGCTGGAGCAATTCGGCTTATACTCTGAAAGAAATGATACATCAACCATATTTTATTGTAGTAAGTACCCGGAACTGTTTCCGGCATGGAAGCTTCTTTGTGATAGGAAGCAAAGCTCTCCTAAGGGGGAAATTGTTAGATTTATGTATTGCATGTACGAGGTATCAAAGTATAATGCAGAGCATCTATTTGGAAACCTGATTGACGATAGTAACCTAATTCGGGAACTGGAACGATACTTTGACGAGAATGGCTTTCACAAGTCTTTTGATGAGTTTGGCATCCATTGGGACAAGGAATATCCGGACAAGCAGAAGGGAAATGCAGGTTTTTCATTTCATTGGAAGAAAAGAGAACAAATGGCATTCTCCTTCCGTGTGCCAAACTTTAGAATAGCACTAAGCCACTTTGAGGAAATGAATCATGTACTGCAAGATCTGACATATTCAAGAACGAAGATCTGTGACGGATGCGGTTATTGTACCCAGATGGATAAAACAGGAAAGAGAATGCCTCTTACTCTTGATTTAAAATACAATGGTAAAGAGCTTGGAAAATGTCCTCTTTTCCCAAATCTGACCTGGAGATATATTGACAAAAATGAAGTTGAACATATAAAAGAGCTTTTTGATTTCACGGAAGTTACAACACATGTAAAAAAGTAAATTCAGTTATTAATGTTAAACAACATTTTATTAATGCATAATTGATTGGAATAAGTTATAATTAAAGCGTGAAAGTAACCTGCTTTCACGCTTTAATTATTAAGAAAATATAGCAAAATTTAAGTGGAAGGAATTTTATTGGCACTAATACATTAAGACCTTTATTTGGGGAATATTTATTCTATAGATATAAAACCATGTGATAAGACTATCGGCTAATTCATGTATATGAAAGAAGGGTGGTTATATATGAACCGTGAAAAATATTCAAAGAAGCCAAAAGAAGAATTAAAACAAACCTTAACCAAAGTCCAATATGAAGTAACTCAGAACAATGCAACGGAAAGGCCTTTTCAAAATGAATACTTTAATGAATTCAGAAAAGGGATATATGTGGATGTCACCACCGGAGAACCGCTTTTTATATCCAGCGAAAAATTTGAATCCGGCTGCGGATGGCCCAGTTTTGCTAAACCCCTTGATAAAAATGCGATTGTGGAAATTACCGATCATAGTCATGGCATGAAACGCATAGAAGTAAGGAGTAAAACCGGAGATGCACATTTGGGTCACGTATTTGAGGATGGCCCGGCTGATATGGGTGGCTTAAGGTACTGCATCAATAGTGCCTCATTAAAATTTATACCAAAAGAAGAGCTGGAAAAGGAAGGTTATGGAGAACTTCTTAATTCTATTTAAATGTTAAGGTGTGGATTCAGATAGTATTTAACAGAAATCGTTTTACCTCTAAATATGACTATTAAAGCGTGAGGGATCAGTATGAGTAAGACTAATTTTGTGAAATGTAGAGATGTGTTATTAATCATATCATGTGTACTACTATCCGCGTGCCGAAGTACTTCGGCCAGCAATACTCCAAGTGAATCAGAAATGGAAGTTATCTTGCATGCAACGGTAGTAAGTATTGAGGATGACTCCATGGAAGTTGTTATAAATGAAGATGACGTAAAAGATGATATGATATATACAGTTTCTATTGAAAACTGCGAATTTCATATTGATCGGGATGTTCTTACTAAAGATTACCCAATACTCATAGTTCCGGCGGAAACTTTCGATGCAACAGATACTTCACTGGAGGCTGTGAAAGTATATGGGTTGGGAAATTAAACAAAATAATCATATTAAATTGGGGCTGTCTCAAAAGTAAAATTTTGAGACAGTCTTCTTGTTTTCTTTTGTAAAATATCGATTTATGGTATATAATGGAATAATCAATGAAATCGAGGTAATATATGCTAAGATCTAAAATATATAAAGAAATTTCAAAACAAGAGATTGAAAAGATAGTCGTAGATTTGTATGGCAGCAACAGCAAACTCCTTTCATCTGAAATTTTAAAAGGCGGATTATTTAATACTACATACCTTCTGCATACGGATCAGGATAAGGAAGGTCTGGTATTGCGTGTGGGACCTGTAAATAAACACTTACTTTATAATTTTGAAAAAGATATGATGGCTGCTGAACCATTGTTTCATAAGATGCTGCAGGATAACGGGATTCCAACTTCAAATGTGTTAAAGTTTTCTTCGGAAAACACCGTAATTGACAGGGATTATATTGTTATTGAATACATTCAAACGATTCCAATGAATCACGAATTGCTAAATAATGTTGATATAAGCTATGTGTATGAAGAAATTGGAAATATAACCCATCGTTTACACCAGATTAAAAGCGATAAATTTGGCTGGTTACGCCAAGACAATTGGGGGCTATACGATAAATGGTCTGACTTTATTAGTGCTTTTGGAGCGGAATCTGCTGACAAAGCAGAAGAATATGACTTATTTTCAAAAGCAGAAATAGAACAATTCAGTTCGATTATCAAAGAAAATAAGACTGTTCTTGATCAGATAACTGTTCCTAATTATGTACATTTTGATTTATGGCAAGGAAATGTTTTATTATCAAAGGATAAAGATACTTATAAGGTTGCTGCTGTAATTGATCTTGACCGTACAATATTCGGCGACAAATACTGGGACTTAAGTACGCCGTGGATTATTAACGATGCTTTTCTTAAGGGATATAAGGACCACCCGGAAAAAACAATTGAATATAAAACAAGAGAGTATATCTATAAATTGTTACTCGGTTTCTTATCGTCATATGTTTGCTTAATTCAATATGATGATACGGATTGGTTTAAACGGGAAAAAGAAAGTACGCTCTCTTTACTGGCTGCAGATATTAACCGTCTATAAATTAGTGGTTTTTCAAGATAGATGTGGACAAAAGTAAGGGTGAACCCTGCAAATTCTTGCAAATATTATCGGGTCATCGTAAAAAAAATATAATATACTTACCTTGAAAGGAGAGGCTTATGGATACGCTTGAGAATATGAGAAATGCCATTGACTATATTGAAGATAATCTTGAGGCTGAAATTGAATACATAAGGGTTGCACAAATAGCATTATGTTCCCAATATCACTTTCAACGCATGTTTGCTTTTCTTATAGGCATACCGCTGTCCGAGTATATACGCCGCCGCCGGTTAACGCTTGCAGCCTTTGAGTTGCAGAATAGCAATATAAAAATTATTGATCTTGCATTGAAGTATGGTTATAATTCGCCCGACTCGTTTTCTCGTGCATTTATGGCAATGCATGAAGTTACACCTTCAAAAGCAAGAGAAAAAGGCATATCGCTAAAAGCATATCCTCGAGTAACGTTCTCCTTATCAATAAAAGGAGTGGTTGAGATGAACTACAGAATTGAGCAAAAAAATTCATTTGCCGTAGTAGGCGTAAAACAGAGGTTTTCAAATGTTGATGGTTTGGGTGAAAATATTGGTAAAATGTGGAGCGAAACGCCGCGTGAAACTATTTCGCAAATTGCCGGACTTGAAAATGGGTTAGTAGGTGTATACAGTGGAATGTATGAAGATAATACAACCGATTATTATATTGCCGCCATAACTGAAAAAGATACCCCAAATAATCTAAGCAAACTTGAAATACCATCTCTTACATGGGCGATATTTGAGATAACCGGCCCTATGCCGACTGCAATGGCAGAAATATGGGGACGAATTTTCTCCGAATGGTTTCCCACCTCGGGCTATGAGCATGCGGAGGCGCCAGAAATTGAATGGTACTCAAACGGTGACATGAGTTCACCTGATTACAAAAGTGAAATATGGATTCCAGTTATCAAAAAGTAAGGTTATAAGAGTAAGGTATAAAAGTAATGTATATACTTAATAAGTGAACACCAAACTTGATGATTACAATTAATAATTTACGAATGGCTTGAAATCATCTTACTTTCGCTTATATAAATATTCTATAATTGCATAATTAATAATCAAATTCAGTATAACTACAGTTTAAATACAGCATAAATACAGGGAGATAAGCAGGCAGGTTGCTTATCTCTTTTTAATTTTCTTGAGCATGGATATAGAACTATGTTTAAATAGATAAAACTATAAGATAATTTCAGCGTTTATGATTGTATGTTGTTATAATTTTGCATAATTATAAGAAAAGGACAATGATATCAGAAAAATAAAAATAATTATAAAAATATATTGACAAATCTGTTATTAGTAACTATAATAGTAACAAATAGAGGTGATCAAAAATGTACTCAACAAAATATTCAGTTAGTATCCATATATTAAGCCTCATTGCATTAAAAGAAGAACAGCCGATTACATCAGAATATATAGCTGGAAGTGTTAATACCAATCCGGCGCTGGTCAGAAGGCTGATGAGTTCTTTAAAAAAGGCAGGTTTAATCAGAGCACAAACCAAATTAGGAGTTTTAGGGCTCGCTAAATCTCCCGAGGAAATTTCCTTACTACAGGTTTTTAAAGCAGTGGAAAAAGAGCAGCACCTTTTTGCGATTCATAGTGACACTAACACAAAATGTCCGGTAGGTGCAAGAATCGGAGATACCTTGGAGTTTATAAACAATCAGGTACAGTCGGTATTTGAAAAAGAACTTGCTTCGATTTATCTGATAGATATTTTGAAAGATTTAGGTATGGATAAACAAGAATAGAGTGATTTTCCTCTAGTTTAAGAAAGCAATATAAACATATAAACCATCAAATTATAATTAGGAGGTAATACCATGAGTAAAAAAAATATTGGAATTGTTGTCGGAAGTTTAAGGAAGAATTCATTTAATAAGGCTATTGCTAACTATGTAGCAAGTATTATACCATCCGAATATGACGTAAAATTTATAGATATTAGTAATGTGGAATTCTTTAATGAGGATTTAGAAGGTAATCCTCCCGCATCCTGGACCAGACTCAGAGAAGATGTAAAAGCCAGTGACAGTTTCTTGTTCTTTACACCGGAATATAACCGTTCCGTCCCAGCCGTTTTAAAGAACGCTCTGGATGTAGCGTCAAGACCTTACGGTCAAAGTGTTTGGGCCGGCAAACCCGCAGGAGTAGTAAGCGTTTCAATGGGAGCCATAGCAGGTTTCGGTGCAAATCATCATCTAAGGCAAGTATTAACTTTCCTCGATGTTTATCCGTTACAGCAGCCGGAAGCATATATTGGTAATGTAATGTCTCTCTTAGATGAGAACGGCAATCTGGCGAATGAAGATACCAAAAAATTTCTGCAGTTCTATGTTGATGCTTTCTTAAACTGGAGTAATAAATTTTAATTCGGTGATTAGGTTGAAAAAACGAAATACAGTTTTTCAACATCTTGATTTATACGTGCGCCTAAGCGCACAGATGGGAGTTAGAGTGTAACACAAATACTTATTAGTGCCGGTACAAAATTAACTTAGACTATAAAACGGGGCGTTGTAAAATAGTATCATCTATGGAGCAACGCTCCATTATTATGAAGATAGATCTGAAGATACATACGAATGACTCAGTAAACTCCACCGGCCCGGTTAAAAAATTCCAATCAAAGGTTTTCCGATATATAAAGGCTTTCATTTTAGAATTTACAAGGGTAAAACCAATACCTGGAAGCTGAATAAATATGGTTGATTAATCCAGCAGCTCAATATATAATGCAAATTAGAAATTACGAATAGAGATTAAAGCACAGCATAGTTAAATAGTTAACGGAGGGATGATAGGTTTGAAAAAAAGAAATACAGTTTTTCAACATCTTGATTTATACGTGCGCCTAAGCGCACAGATGAGAGTGTAAGTTTGTGCTTGCGTACAACAAACTTGATATGCACAAAGAGCGTGTGCAAGAATAGAGGTTAAAATGATTTTAAAGACAGAATACATGCCTCAGTTTAGGGAATCCAACCACAATGGAAAAGTTGGGCTAAGAGGTTACATGAATTATTTTCAGGATACGGCAACTTATTATATGCATAATCTAGGTAAGGGAAATGATACATTACCGGAAGAGTATGGAATAGCCTGGATTTATACAAAATACAAATTGCATATTGAGTCGGAGGCTGATTTTACAGCTCCTTTGCAATTTGAAATGTGGACTGAAAAAAGTGACAAGCCGATGCTCTGTGTATGGCAGGATTTTGTCATTACCAGGGAAGAAAAAATATTCGCATACGGCCGGATGGAGAGCTGTTTGTTTGATACGAAGACACAACGCTTAAGTAAAATAGATGCAATTGATTATCCCGTTGATGAAACCATTGAAAAAGAAATACCTCTGAATTCTTTTGTTAAACTGCCTAAAAGTTATGAGGATATGGAATGCTGTTATACGGCTATGGTCCGTTATACGGATTTGGACAAAAGTATGCATATGAATAATCTTTTGTATATTAATCTATTTTTAAATGCTTTTGACAGCCAATTCTTTGAGAATTATGAGATTACGGACTTTGAGATTCATTATTTAAAACAATGCTTTGAAAAGGAAGAGTTGGAGGTTTACAGAAAAATCAAGGATCGGGTAATCGAATTAGCGGCGGTAAAAAAAGACGGAACAATAGTAACCCAGGGAATGATTGAGGTCAGAAAACGATAAAAATAATTCCTTACTAATGCGGCTCAGCCAGCATGATCTGTGAAATCCAATGATAATTAATAAGGCTGGCACTGTTTTGAGGTGTTCTCAGAACTATCCAGCCTTAGTTGTAATATGGGGTAAGCTACTTTTACATGTTAGTAAACTGTTTCTTCTTTTAAAGCATCAATGTTATGCCTGGATAATAGAAAACCAATGCGGGAAATGGGGGATTCTTGACGACCCCTTAATCAGATTTAAAAACGTGGGCAAGTGCCTCTTTAGAATGGCCTTGCCCATAAGAAACTGCTTAATTTCACAAGTTTTAGTTAACAAGGAATGTTCTATATCAGTCTATAGAAACCCTTTTAACTGTTGAATATTATTCTCTTCAAATTTAAGAAGCCGTTCCATAAGAGCTATGATACCAGGTTCTGCATCCTTATAATTTTTAAGATTCTTTACCGCATTAATGACACCCATATTGCTTCCAATGATAAGCATTTCAGAGATGTGTGAGGGCGTTTTGTCGGTAAGTGTCTGCATGTTAATCATTAAATAAGTTTTAATCTTACTCAGTGCACTAATTCCTTTTTCATCGTACCCATTTTCATTCAGCGATTTCCTGGCGGCATCATGGATTTCTTTATACTCATTAAACTGAGACTTCAGATGCCTTTTAAAATTATCGTCTTCAACAATACCCATCAACTGATGTATGGTATCTACGCCCATTTGTGAATTTTGATAGATAAAGTTTGCTAGTTCTGCATTACCATTCATTTTAACCTCTATTCTTGCACATGCTCTTTGTGCATATCAAGTTTGTTGTGCGCAAGCACAAACTTGCGGTTGAAAAATTTATTTTTCAACCTAACCTCCATCTGCCGCTTTAGCGGCATACAAATACTAAGCGAAAAGCACCCTCCGTGCTTTTTGCCGGTTGAAAAATGCTTTTCTTTTCAACCTACACACTCCTTTTTGGACTAGTATTTCCTCATGTATTTATATTATACTTTACAGTAAAATGAAAGAATCTTACTTGTTTGTGACGGTATTTATAGATTTAAATATGGCATTCGTTTAAGGATTTACCTGGCGGCAAACCGTATAAGATTTATTAGTTTTGATTCGGCTTTATTGGATAATTACTAACTAAATTCTACTTAATACTATCTAAATTCTTTTTTAAACTGTGTAATTGACAATGATATACAATTGTTTTATAATATCTAAATATGCATTACCAATATATGTATAATTTGTAAAAATTAAATTTCATTTTTTTCGTAATATAATCTATAAATTCAATTTTATCGAACGCTGTTTTAATTACTAATTTGTAGTATGTAAAATGGGAAGTCACATTTGTAATATTTCGCATATGCCTATTTATCTTAGGTATATTTTGATGCTCTTAGAACACAACCCCCAACCCACATAGCCTGACATCTGTTCATTAACAGGGCAACAATAAAATATAGGGGATCATATGATGTACAAACATATTATTTGGGATTTTGACGGAAGACATGATAATGATGGTACATCTTTGACATTGAGCAAGGGTTTTAGAACTAATATTAATGATAATAGAAAAATGAAGCGTTGTTTTCTCAGCATAATTACCGCGCATATAGATGAAGTTTTGCAAGGTTATTTTAATTATTAGTGAAGACAGGGTTTGAAAGAAGGTTTACATTGATTACTGTAGAGCATTTAGTAAAAGAATTTAAAATCCCCATACGAAAAAAAGGGCGTTTGTCTGTAATCAAAAATTTGCTGCCGGGTGAATACAACGTAAAACGAGCCGTGGATGATGTCAGTTTTACTATGGAAAAAGGAGATATTGTTGGATATATCGGAAAAAACGGTGCCGGCAAATCAACTACAATAAAAATGCTGTCAGGTATTTTACAGCCTACCCACGGAAAGATTATTGTGAATGGAATAGAGCCATCGAAGAACCGTGTTGAGAATGCAAGACAAATTGGGGTTGTATTCGGTCAAAAGTCACAACTCTGGTGGGATATTCCTCTGATTGAAAGTTATCGTCTGCTGAAAGAAATATATCAGATTGACGAGAACAAGTTCAAAAAGAATCTTGATACCTATGTTACCCTGCTGGGATTAGAGGATATTCTTGAGAAACCGGTTCGGCAAATGAGTTTGGGGCAGCGGGTCAAATCGGATATTGCCGCCGCACTGCTTCATGATCCGTCCGTCCTTTTTCTGGATGAGCCTACAATCGGCGTGGATATTATCTCAAAAAAATACCTTCAGGATTTTATCTTACAGATTAATAAGGAAAAACAGACGACTATCATCCTAACGACTCATGATATGGCTGACATAGAGAAACTTTGCTCCCATTTAATTATTATAGATGAGGGTAAGCTGATGTATCATGGAACGATAGACGAAATGATGCAGACATTTGGTACAACCCGTTTCCTATTGGTTAAATTTGCTGCTAATGTAGACGACTTTCCGGTACCTGGCGCTGAACTTATAAAAAGTGAAATGAATACGAAACTTTATTCCTTTAACCGGCATCATACTTCACCTTCAGAGCTGATTTCTTATATTGACCAAAAGTATCCGGTTGTTGATTTGCAGATCATAGAAACTGACATGGAAAGTATAGTGAGAAAATTATATGAGCAAAAATAAATGGAATTTACTTCGAACCGGTAAAGCTTTTATCCGGACTGAATTTTATGATTTCAGCATCTACCGTTCATCCTTCTGGCTGAGACAGCTTTACACATTTATAATGATGTACAGTGTCGGCTATGTCTGGAAAGCCTTGTATACATCAAGTTCCATTCCAATGAAGGTAGGTCTGTCAGATACGATTACATATGCTGTGCTGGGTGTGGCACTGGAGGCAATTATGCATCCTCACAATGGCCCTCAAAGTTATATAATGGAACAAGTACGCAGAGGAACAATTGAAATGGATATTATGAAGCCGGTTGACTTCCAGTTTTATATGTTCTGTAAGAATATGGGACAGATTATTGTAAAGTTGTTCGTTCTTGTTTTACCTTCCCTGGTAGCTGCTCATTTTTTCTTTGAGCTTGGTTTGCCAGAACCTGGACAATTTCTGGTATTTCTTCTAAGCTTAACCTTAGGGATACTGGTGAGTTTTCTTTTGAATTTTATTCTGGGACTGTTGAGCATGGTAATAATAAATATTCGCAATATCAATTGGGCGTATAATGCTACTCTGCGTTTTTTTGCCGGGCAAATGGTACCTTTATGGCTGTTCCCGGGATTTTTGGGGATTCTTAGCAATGTCCTTCCATTCAGATGTATTTATGCAATCCCTATGTCGGTTTACATTGGTAACTATAGCGGCGCCTCTTTATTAGGGGTAATAAGTTTACAGCTTGTATGGGTTTTTATTTTATTTATCTGCACAAGGCTTTTAATGAATGATATCTTTCGGAAGATATTAATTCAGGGAGGCTAATGAAAAAGAAATGCCATTGAATGATTTTTTAACCTATTTATTATTAGCAGAGCAAAGGGATTAATGCAAAATAAAGGACATTTCAGGCCCTGAATTGAGGAAATAAATCATCTGCTCGCAGATGATTTATGCAATAGGAGATTGATCGAAAAAACAAGAGTGGTTATTCAACATTCTGATTTGAATGTGCGCCTAAGCGCACAGATGGGAGTTAGGTTGAAAAACGAAAAACAGTTTTTCAACATCTTGATTTATACGTGCGCCTAAGCGCACAGATGGGAGTTAGGTTGAAAAACGAAAAACAGTTTTTCAACATCTTGATTTATACGTGCGCCTAAGCGCACAGATGGGAGTTTAAATGATAAGGAACTTAAAAATTTACCGCCATCTTTTACACGCTGCGATATTAAGTAAACTCCAATATAAGGCCGATTTTGTTGTAGGTGTTATTAATGTCCTGATATTAAATGCCGTTAACATTTCATTGCTCGGTATTATGGTCTATAATTTCAATTCGATGAATGGATGGGATATCTGGGAGCTTATGTTCCTTTACAGCTTATGGATGATGAGCAGAGGAATTTATAGTATTTTC
>JAEZSL010000124.1 GCA_023443925.1 Bacillota bacterium
TACTCCATGATTTTTATAAAATCACAAAAGTGCCGATATCCATAGTAGATATCAGCGGGGAAGTTATCGTATGTGCAGGCTGGAAACAAGTCTGCTCCGGTATTCAGTGCGACTATGAGGAAATCCATAGTGTCTGTCTGAAGGAGTACTGGAAAAATAATGGGAGCTGTCTTCAATGTGAGAGAGAAGTCAGCTGCCTTTATGGTCTTAAAATGTATAGGATACCAGTATACATAATTGATACGGTTATAGCTAATATTTTTTTATGTGAATTTAAGGATGAATCACCATATAATGGCATATACAGCGTACCTGGCTCTGAATGTATAAAATCGGTTGCCGATTTTATTGAAAACACAGCAGTACTTTTAAGCGATTATCTTTCCAGACAGTTTAAAGACCGGGAAAATGGAAATAAATTGCTGGATAATTACGCGGAGATGAAATTTTCCTATGACCAGCTTATTGCCATTAACAATGATCTGAAATTTAATATCTGGGAGTTGCAGCAAAGACTTGGCCAGAATGAGGTTTATAAGAGCCGGAAGGTTTCCGAAAAAGAGAAAAAATACCTGATGGATACGGTTACTGCTTTGGGACTTTTGGTGGAGAAAAGGGATCTTTATACGGCAAGGCACCAGAAAAGAGTAGCGTATCTGGCCTGCAGGATTGCGAACAGGATAAAGCTTGATAAGGACAGGTTTGAAGGGCTGTATATCGCGGCTATGCTTCATGATATCGGTAAGATTGGTATATCTTCCGATATTTTATCAAAACCGGATAAATTGTCCGCGGCGGAATTTGAGCTGATTAAGACTCATGTACAGAATGCTTATGACATCTTAAGTAAAATCAGTTTTCCCTGGCCCGTTGCCGATATTGTGCTGCAGCATCATGAAAAAATTGACGGGACGGGCTATCCCAACGGATTAACCGGCAAGGATATATTACTGGAAGCTAAAATTATTTCAGTTGCCGACGTGGTGGAAGCAATTACCGCACACCGTCCTTATAAACCGGCCCTTGGTATTTCTTATGCACTGAAGGAAATTAAAAAATACTCTGGTATTTATTATGATCCGGATATTATAGAGGCATGTATCCAGGTTTGTACGGAAATTAACTGGAATATGGAGTTAGAGAATCATTTCTCCGGGGAACTGGACTTCTTCCAGGATTGATATTTGGTCAAAATCGGGCAGCTGATAAAAATTTGACGTTCGTTTTTAAGCCATCCGTACATAAAGATGTTACGGAACGTCTTGGACAGATCAATCCATCCCTTGCCAACAGAGCCAGAGTGGTATTGGACCTCAACAAATCTGAAAGGCACATAAGAGGAGGTTTAGCCACAAAAGAAAAGTACCTTCACAAAACAAAATACAGTCAGGTATTCTGAATCCAATAAGATTATGTTACATAAAATAGAACCGGACCCATGCTGCTGTCTCTGCTGTCTGGTTCTATCAAAAAGCCCTGCGAACTGAATAAAATAATACGAAGGAACCGGTTGCTGAATAGAGGTAACCGGTTCCTTAATGTAAAGTAAAAACATACGGTAAACCTCACAACGTCTTCCATTAGTGGGAATCATAGGAAACCTATCGTAATTGTAAAAAAAATATTTGTAAAAATTTTAGTGTTAAAATTGACAGCATTATGATATAATGTTATTATTGAAATTCAGGATAGAATTATGTCGAATTTGAATTTTGAGAATGATTATTAAAATTTTAACAAAATCAAATTGACGAATTCCATCTAATTTGTTAAAATGCATCTGTAAATTGGCAAAGGAGAAGAAAATGGAGAAAAAGATTGTAATAGTCGGTGCTGGTTATTCCGGTATACTGACTGCTAAGAAACTAGCAAAAAAGTTTAAAAAAAATAACGATATAAGTATTACCATTATCGATAAAAACCCATTTCACACTATGCTTACCGAACTTCATGAAGTAGCGGCAAGCCGTGTAGATGAGGATAGTATAAAAATTGATCTGAAGAAAGTATTTGCAGGCAGAAAAGTTGATGTTAAACTTGACACCATAACAAGTATTGATTTTGATGGTAAAAATGTAGTCGGAGCCAATGCAACCTACAAATACGATGTGCTGGTAATGGCAGCTGGTTCTAAACCTACGTTTTACGGAGTACCCGGAGCCGAAGAATTTTCCTTTAAACTCTGGTCCTATGAAGATGCTATCATATTAAAAGATCACATTCACAATACTTTCCGCAAGGCCGCCTGTGAACCGAATGCAGAAGAAAGAAGAAAGCTGCTTTCCTTCTATGTTGTCGGCGCAGGATTTACCGGTGTTGAAATGATTGGTGAATTAGCGGAATATGTTCCGATACTGTGTGAAAAATATGATATAAGCAGACATGATGTAAGTATGTACAACGTAGACGGACTTAGCAGACCCATACCTAACCTTCCGGAAAAACTATCCGATAAGGTTGCAAAGCGTCTTGATAAAATGGGCGTTAAACTGATTATGAACGCTACCGTAAGCAGCGTAGGCAGCGATTTCATCGAATTAAAAATAAACGATAAAGTGCAGCACAACACAGCAGGCACTGTAATCTGGGCAGCAGGTATCCAAAGTGCGGAAATCACCCAGGATGCAGGCAAAACTCTTGAACTTACCCGCGGCGGACGTATCCAGGTAGACAGCTATCTGCGTTCTGTTAAGAATGAGAATGTATATATTACCGGTGATAACATGTTTTATATCCCGGAAGGAGAAGAACGTCCCGTTCCTCAGATGGTAGAAAATTGTGAACAGTGTGCTGATGTTGCCGCTCACAATATTGCCTGTGCTTTAAACGGACAAGGAAGCATGGAAGTTTACAAGCCGTCATTCCACGGCGTAATGGTATGTATCGGCGGCCGTTACGGTGTTGCTCATGTCGGAATGCCAAACCACATGTTCAGCCTGCCTTCTTTCTTTGCTATGTTTGCAAAACATTTTATTAATATTATCTATTTTATCCAGGTACTTGGCTGGAATAAAATATTCAGTTACGTAAAACACGAATTCTTTACCATAAGAAATTGCAGAAGCTTTGTAGGTGGACATTTCTCCAACCGTACTCCCAGCTTCTTACTGGTTCCTTTAAGAGTATGGCTGGGTGCCGTATGGGTATTTGAAGGCGTTATGAAGATAGCGGAAGGCTGGTTTAAAGGCGCAAAACTGGAAGGCTTTTTTGGTGGTGCCAATGCCTGGTATAATAGTATTCTTAATATAGCTCCAGGCGGTACGGATGCAGTTTCTTCAGCTACTACCGCAGCAGCAACACCTACCCCTGCAGCTGACGCAGTAACCGCGGCTTCTGGAGTTGCAGCCGATGCGGCAAGTGCAGCAGCTGATGTTGTTACAGCAGCATCCGGAGCAGTAGCCGATGCAGCAGGTGCAGTAGCACAGGCAGTAGGAAAAGTATTATTAAACATTGATTTCTTAGGAATATTTAAAGTTATATTTGTAACCGGAAAAGATTTGACACACTCAACCATAAGCGATTATGCTTTTAAACTGGATATACCTGCTATGAACTGGTTCATCAGTACCCTGATCATGCCTCATGAAGGTATTCAGACCGCAATGCAGATCTTCATCGTAATTTCTGAGATCTTAATCGGACTTGCGCTGATGGGCGGATTATTTACGGCTCCCGCAGCAGCATTTTCACTTGTACTGAACTTTATGTTCGTAACGACAACTGGATTATATTTAAATACTTTCTGGATGATATTTGCTGCAGTGGCAGTATTAATCGGAGGCGGCAGAACTTTAGGTCTTGACTACTACGCAATGCCGGGATTAAAAAAATTATGGAAGAGGATACCACTCGTTAGAAAGTTGTATATATATAATGATTAATGATAAAACTAATGTGATAGACAATAATGAATTGCTTAAATTTGATGAGGCAGCAGAGCAGCTGAGAGAGCTTTCGGATAACACCCTGGCTAAAGCACCGCTCATCATCCGGAGTTATACCAAACACCTGATGGCCTCTCATGGTAAATATATTCGGGCAATGTCCGTTCTGATGTGCGCTGAAAACCAGGAAGGTTTGATTCACCCCAATGCTGTAAAGATTGGGGCGGCCATAGAGCTTTTGCATCTTGCCACACTGGTTCACGATGATGTCATTGATAATGCGGATATCAGACGAGGGGATATTACTCTTCAGAAGAAATACGGAAAAAGAACCGCGGTTATATGCGGAGATTATCTGTTATGTACGGCACTGAATTTAGCTTCCTCCATTAGTAATAAAGAGGAGTATCTGAAACTGGATATGCCTGATTACATGGGTAAGGTTTGCCTGGGCGAATTGAACCAGCATATGAATAATGCAAACTTAAACTTATCGGTTTTTCAGTATTTAAAAATAATATCCGGTAAGACAGCAGCTCTGTTTGAGGCCTCTTTTCATGCCGGTGCGGTGTTCTCCGGATGCAGTGAAAAAGATTGCAGAAAATATAAACAATTAGGTTACTATATCGGAATGATTTTTCAGCTGACGGATGACTGTATCGATTTTGAAGATACCACCGAGGCTGCCAGGAAACCGGTGCAGTCGGATTATGAGCAAGGGGTAGTTACACTTCCTTTGATCCATGCATTAAAAAATATCGGCAGTTTTCGTGAAAAAGCAGGGAAATCAGGAGTGTCCAGAACAGAGATCAATGAAGCGGTTAATACTTCCGGCGGCTTAAGCTATACTCATATGGTTGTAAAAAAGTATTTTAACAAAGCGGAAAAGATCATTTTGGAATTAGAGGTAACGGAAAATAAAAAAGAAAAGCTTATGTCTTTATTAAAGAAAGCATCCCGAGCTGCATAGAGCAGGCAAGGAGCAAAGGACCAGGCAAAAGTGAATGGATGAGGATGTTTCATGTTAAACCGGTTTTTAAATTATGTTGAATTAAGGACTAAAATCACCAGCACATTTACTTTCTTTATGACAATTGCCCTGTTGTTATACCAAAAGCAGGCAATTGACTGGAAGTTATCCTTCCTGTTTTTCGTTTCTATGTTTTTATTTGATTTAACAACAACAGCAATTAATAATTATATAGACTCAAAGGGTAATGATCAGATCTTACCCTTTGGTCGAAAAACTGCTCTTGTTCTTATATATTTGTTATTGGGACTCAGCATTCTGACCGGTCTGGCACTGGCAGTGCTTTCAGACATCGTGATATTAATCACCGGCGGTATCTGTTTTATATGCGGCATCCTGTATACCTACGGGCCGGTGCCGATTTCGAGACAGCCTTTAGGTGAAGTTTTCTCGGGAGCATTTTACGGAATACTGATACCATTTATACTGCTGTACTTAAATTCCCCCAGGGGAACCTATGTAGAACTTAATCTAAATTTTAACACAGTTAGTTTCACCTTACAGGTAGTACCAATTTTAACCCTGCTTCTTTACTCCGTCATTCCTTTTTGTGTGACGGCAAACATAATGTTAGCCAACAATATCTGTGACCTGGAGAAAGATATACAGGTAAAAAGGTTTACACTTCCTTACTATATAGGCAGAAAGGCACTTGGTTTATTCGCTGTTGCCTATTACCTGACCTATGCTGCCACAGTACTTATGGTTATCTTTAAAATCCTGCCGCCATTGTGCCTGCTCTCACTGGTTACTATTTTCCCCGTGCAGAACAATATTAACAGGTTTTATGAAAAACAGGAAAAAGCCACTACCTTTGGGTTAGCAATTAAAAATTTTATTCTTATTATGGGTACTACTACCCTGCTTATTTTAATCAGTGTGTTTCTTCCATAGGACAGACACTGACACAAATATTAAGTTTATTCTTCCGGCTTGGGATTCCCCTAAGACCGGATTGAAATAAAAAAATTATCTAGGAGGATAAAAAATGAAGAAATTATCAGCTTTATTACTTAGCTTAGTCCTGGTTGTTGTATTAGCTACCGGATGCGGCAAATCAAGCGAAACCAGCGGAGATGCAACAACACCTACCGCAGAACCTACAACAGAAGCAACAAAAGAAGAAGCAGCTCCCACAGAAGCTGCAACAGAAGAAGCAGCACCTACAGAAGCAGCTGCTACAGGTAACCCTGCTAAAACAGGTCTTGCAATCATCAACGACATCAGCTCTTCTACACCTGCAACTGCAGATGCTGAAGGTGTAAACCAGGCAAATTCAACAGTTGTGGCAGTATTAGTAGGCCAGGACGGAAAAATCTTAGATTGTAAACTTGATGTAGCTCAGACTAAAATCACTTTCTCAACAGAAGGTAAATTAACAACACCTGCTGAAACAGTATTTAAATCAAAACAAGAACTCGGAACAGAATATGGTATGACAAAAGCTTCCGGTATCGGCAAAGAATGGAATGAACAGGCAGATGCTTTTGCAGCTTATGTAATCGGCAAAACTGTTGATGAAGTAAAAGGCATTGCACTTAACGAAGAAGGCAAAGCAACAGATGCAGATTTAACTTCTTCCGTAACTGTACATATCAATACATTTATTGATGCTGTAGAAAAAGCAGTTGCTAACGCACAGGATATCGGTGCTACAGATGCTGATAAACTTGGTCTTGGAATCACAACAAATATGGAACACTCAAAAGATGCAGCAGCAGATGCTGATGGTGTAGCTCAGGTTTACTCCTATTACATCGTTACAACCAGCGATGCAGCATCAAAAATTACAAGCTGCTTAATCGATGCTGGACAGAGTATTGTAAACTTCGATACAAAAGGTCAGATTACAAATGATATCACAGTAGCTCCTCAGACAAAAGATGAATTAAAAGAAGCTTATGGTATGAAAAAAGCATCCAGCCTTGGAAAAGAATGGTATGAACAAGCTGCTACATTTGCTCAGTACGCTGTTGGTAAAACTGTAGATGAATTAAAAGGAATCGCTGTTAGCGAAGAAGGAAGCCCTACAACTGCAGATTTAACAAGCTCCGTAACAATTGATATCACAAGCTTTGTAACATCAATTGATAAAGCGATTGCAAATTCAGCAAAGTAATATAATTTATCGGAAATTGCCCTTCTAATTTTTGATAAATAGAAATAATTACAGGAAAATGGGAGGTAGCGCTGCTACCTCCCATTTTCTAAGTTAACATAGGTGAAATGCGAAACAGATTAAGAGGTGATTCGAGTGAGCAGGAAATTTATAGTGTGTCTATTATCCATAGTTCTTATCTTAAATCTGACGGCTTGCGGCAATGTAAAGTTAAAGCGTTTTGATGCAAGCTTTCTGGAGCTTTTTGACACAGTAACCACCATAACGGGTTATGCAAAGGATAAGGAAGAATTTACAGGGTACGCCCAGATGATCCATGACAATCTGCAGGAATACCATGAGCTTTATGATATATATAATGATTACGACGGAGTTAATAATATCAAAACCATTAATGACAATGCCGGTATTAAACCGGTTAAGGTAGATAAAAGAATTATAGACATGCTTAAATTTGCCAAAGATGCATATGACCTGACCAGCGGACAGATGAATGTAGCTTTTGGAGCTGTGTTAAGAGTATGGCATGATTACCGTACAAACGGTGTTGATGACCCCGAAAATGCCAAGCTGCCGCCTATGGAGCTGCTTAAGGAAAAAGCAGAACATACGGATATTAACAAAGTCATTATTAACGAAAACGATTCTACCGTATATCTGGAAGATCCGGAAATGAGCCTGGATGTGGGTGCCGTAGCCAAAGGCTATGCCACAGAAAGAGTCGCAGAACTTGTGTATGAGAACGGTTTTAAGAGCGGCTCTATAAGTGTGGGAGGCAATGTTCGTACCCTTGGCCCGAAAGCCGATACCGGTGAAGCCTGGAATATTGGTATACAGAATCCTGATCATGAAAGTAAAGATAAATATTTATATATATTAAATCTGAAAAATATGTCCCTGGTTACAAGCGGTGTTTATGAAAGATATTATACGGTGGATGGTAAACAATATCATCATATTATAGACCCGGATACCTTAATGCCATCGGATGAATATCTATCTATATCAATAGTTACAAAAGATTCCGGGATGGCCGACGTCCTTGCGAAAATTATTAACATGCCTTATGAAGATGGGCTTGCGTTGGTTGAAAGTATACCGGATACCGAAGCTTTATGGGTATTTAAGAATGGAGAGATGAAATACAGCTCCCATTTTGAGGATTATATCAAAAAGTAAACAGTATCCAGCGGGGAAAACCGGATCTTTTGTGAAGAACCGGTTTTTTTAATTGACAGTATTCATGTGTCAAAAAGACAATTTTCTGTTTTGAATGAATTCGAATGCAAATTGATTCAATTTAGATGTCTTTCCTCGAATATTAAATTATGTACGAGCCTCAAACGTATAACAACCAAGCCAATGGCTTGGTTTCTGGCAGGACTCCTTCTTTTTTTCTGTCGGAAAATTGTACGAAGTTCCTATACAATATCTGTTAATTGTTAATGTTTTGTCATAAAATTAGTTAGATAATTAATTAACAAGCTTTTTTTTTATAAAAGTATATTCAACATAAAAAAAACTATAAAAATAATTGGATTTATGTTACTATTATTATACGTGACTTTAGTAAAATAATTTAGAAAAGGAGCAGGATAATGGGAACAGCGACATTTAAAGGCGGCATTCATCCCTATGAAGGCAAGGAATTATCAAAAAACAAAGCAACAACCGTTCTGATGCCTAAGGGTGATATGGTATTTCCGATGGCACAGCATATTGGTAAACCGGCAATGCCGCTTGTAACTAAGGGGGATCATGTATTAATGGGACAAAAAATCGGAGAAGCAGACGGTCCGGTTTCGGCGAATATCATCAGTTCCATATCAGGGACGGTGAAAGCCATTGAACCCAGAATGACAGTGTCCGGAGCAATGGCCTTATCAGTTATTATTGAAAATGATAATAAATATGAGGCGATTGATGGTTTAGGCAGCAAGAGAGACTATACCAAACTAGGCAAAGGTGAGATAAGAGACATTATCAAGGAAGCGGGGCTTGTTGGACTCGGAGGCGCAGCTTTTCCTGTTCATGTTAAATTAACTCCAAAAGATGATAATAAGATTAATTATGTTATTGTTAATGCAGCAGAATGTGAACCCTATCTTACTTCCGATTACAGGATGTTAATGGAAGAACCGGAGAAAATTGTTGGAGGACTTAAGATTGAACTTAGTCTATTTCCCAATGCGAAGGGAATTATTGCCATTGAGGATAATAAACCCGAAGCAATTGAGAAATTGCAGGAACTTATTAAAGATGAACCGGGAATTGAAGTAAAACCCTTAAAGACCAAATATCCACAGGGCGGTGAAAGATTTCTTATTTATGCTGCTACCGGGCGCAAAATCAATTCTTCACTGCTGCCGCTCCATGCAGGCTGCATTGTGAATAATGTGGATACCGTAATCTCGATTTATATGGCTGTTGCGGAATCGACTCCGCTGATGAGAAGAATTATTACGGTAACAGGTGATGCTATCGCAGATCCCAGGAATTTTAATGTAAAAACAGGCACCAGTTACAGCGAACTGGTGGAAGCCGCCGGTGGATTTACCAGAAGCCCTGAAAAAATTATCTCGGGCGGTCCTATGATGGGGCAGGCGATTTTTTCCCTGGAGATCCCGGTTACAAAAACCTCCTCCGCTCTGTTGGGGTATGCGAAAGACAGAGCATCCAAAATGAAGGCCAGCGCCTGTATTCGCTGCGGAAGGTGTATTGATGCCTGTCCGAGCCGGATTGTACCTCAAAAACTTTTTGAATATTCTGAACGGTTTGACAGTGAAAACTTCGTAAAATATAACGGTATGGAATGCTGCGACTGTGGCAGCTGTACCTTTGTTTGTCCAGCCAAGCTGAATTTGAACCAATCCTTTAAGGAAATGAGAACAAGCGTATTAAATAGCAGAAGAAAATAGAAAGAGGTGCCGACTTTGAGCAATTTGTATAATGTCTCCGCTTCTCCTCATACCAGAAGCCGGACAACTACAACAACAATCATGCAGGATGTTGCCATAGCGCTGATTCCTGCCAGTATTTTTGGAATCTTTAATTTTGGGATTTATGCCTTATTAATTATTATAACGTCAATTACGACTAGTGTTCTTACTGAATATATATACGAAAAGGCTATGAAAAAGCCTTTGACAACCGGTGATTTCAGTGCGGTTGTAACCGGATTGTTACTGGCTCTTAATCTGTCTCCTTCGGTACCTTTATGGATACCGGTAATTGGCGGTGTATTTGCTATCCTTGTAGTTAAAATGCTTTATGGAGGAATTGGACAAAATTTTATGAATCCTGCAATGGCGGCAAGATGTTTTTTATTAATCAGTTTTGCCGGACGTATGAATAATTATACAGTTGATGCAGTAAACACATCGGATTCTGTGCCTGGATTTTTTCAATACATAAATAAAGGTGTGATTGCGATTGACGGTGTATCTGGAGCAACACCATTAGCCTCTTTAAGAGCAGGTGAAGCCGTTGACCTTATGAACAAGTTTATCGGAAAAACTGCGGGTACTATAGGTGAAACCAGCGTGGCGGCCATTTTGATCGGCGCGGCCTACCTTTTAGCCAGGAAGGTAATCAGCTTTAGAATCCCGGCAGCATATATCGCTTCTTTTGGTGTATTTATCATCTTATTCGGTGGCAGAGGCTTTGACCCGAATTTCCTTATCGGGCACATTTTCGGCGGCGGACTCATGCTGGGCGCCTTTTTTATGGCTACTGATTATTCCACCAGCCCTATTACAAGAAGAGGGCA
>JAEZSL010000082.1 GCA_023443925.1 Bacillota bacterium
GGAATATCAGTCGTTTTATAGTTAAGCTTATATAGGTATTATACAAATTATATTATAACATTGCGACGGAATATTACGCAAACGTTTGGGTAAATATTAACGAAAATTCCTAGGTTTTTAAATTTGCATATGATATCATTTGTTCATAAAGGTAATGCAGTACTGCAGATTAAGTAAGAAAGTTAGAATGCAATAAAGTAAGTAATAATGTAATCAAGCAATAATGTAATCAAGCAATAATGTATAAAGCAATAATGTATAAAGCATAAAGCAACAAAGCATAAAGCAACAAAGCATAAAGCAATAAAATATAAAGCAACAAGTAAGAATACTAAAAAGCAAAAGCAACCTGGTATAAAGTAACCAGGTGTAAGCAAAAAGCAAAAAAGCAAAAAGCATCAAAGATCAACAAGAGAGGATGAAGTTCATGAAACATATTTACTTAAATTTAAAAAGGTTTGACATCCCGGCAGAATATGGCGGAGTTAACCGCATAGCAGCTCCCGGTGCATGGGGAAAATATATAGTAGATAATACGAAGGAAACGTTAAGCAGTTATGATAAAAACGAAACCGAGTTTGTTATGTTCCTGCCGGAGGCTCATTTATTTGGTGCCATATCTGCTCTTAACAAAGATGGGATTCTTGAAATCGGCAGCCAGGGAGTATACCGGGAGGATACGGCTGCAGGCGGTAACTTTGGTGCTTTTACCACCCAGAGAACGGGCAATTCCATGAAAGCAATCGGTTGTACCAGTACAATAATCGGCCATTGTGAAGAGAGAAGAGATAAAGCCGGAATACTGGCCGAAGCAGGTGTTACAGATACCGAAGCGGTAAACCGTATTTTAAATAAAGAGGTTAAAGCAGCGGCAGCCGCCGGACTTAAAGTTTTATACTGTATCGGTGAGAATGCGGATGAACAGGAAAACTGGCAGGAAGTATTAAAAAAGCAGCTGGAAATCGGACTAGAAGGTGTTGACTTAAGCCAGGTATCTATCGCCTATGAACCGGTCTGGGCCATTGGGCCGGGAAAAATACCGCCGGACAGAGAATACATTGAGAAAATAGCGAAATTCATAAAGGATGTGGCAAAAGGGTGTCCCGTGGTTTACGGAGGCGGCTTAAAAACTGATAATGCCGGCATGCTGGCATCCATTCCTGAAATCGACGGCGGTCTGATCGCGCTTACCAGATTCCAGGGTGAAATCGGTTTTTATCCGGAAGAATATCTGGAAATAATTAAAACCTATTTGGGTAAATAATAGATATAAGAATCGGTATTGAGAAACACCATTGAGATATATTCTAAAAACTATATCATTACGTTATTAATTACACAATTACCTGGATATAAATAAGAAAGAGAGGAATTAATATGAAATTGTCTTTTGAATACGGACATGGAACTATGGAAGCAAACTTACCGGATAGTACGGATGTATTTATAACAGGAGAAACTGTTGCAGATCCCCCCCATATACCTATGGACCAGCTGGAGGAAAAAACACTGGAATCCCTACGTAACCCCATTGGCATGGAACCTCTTACCAAGCTTGCCAAAAAAGGGTCCAAAGTAACCATTGTATTCCCGGACCGTGTTAAGGGCGGAGAACAGCCCACAGCCCACCGTAAAATTTCTATTAAATTAATTTTAAAAGAGTTATATAGTGTTGGTGTTGAAAAGAAAGATATTCTGCTGATCTGTTCCAATGGTCTTCACAGAAAAAATACGGAGAAAGAAATACGTGGAGTTCTTGGAGACGAGCTCTTCAACGAATTTTGGTATTCCCATCAGATTTTAAACCATGACAGTGAAGATTATGATCATCTGGTTGATTTAGGTATGACGGACCGCGGAGATCCGGTTATTATGAATAAATATGTTTATGACAGTGATGTGGCAATCCTCATCGGACATACCCAGGGTAACCCCTACGGTGGTTATTCCGGCGGTTATAAACATTGCTCCACCGGCATCACCCATTGGAGATCCATAGCTTCCCATCACGTACCGGAAGTAATGCACCGCAAGGATTTCGTGCCTGTCAGCGGTCATTCCATGATGAGAACTAAATTTGATGAAATCGGACAGCATATGGAAAACTGCATGGGCAAGAAATTCTTCTGCTGTGATGCGGTACTTGATACCCAGTCCCGACAGATTGCCATTTTCAGCGGTTATGCGAAAGAGATGCAGTCTCTTTCCTGGGAAGTGGCAGATAAGAGAACTTATGTGCATTTTGCAGAGAAAAAGTATGATGTTTTAGTATTTGGTATGCCTCAGTTTTTCCACTACGGCGATGGTATGGGAACAAACCCGATCATGCTGATGCAGGCCTTATCAGCCCAGGTAATCCGTTTTAAGAGAATTATGAGTGAGAACTGTGTGATTATCTGCGCTTCCACCTGCAACGGATATTTCCATGACGAATTGTGGCCTTATCTCAGGGAAATGTATGACTTATTCCAGAAAGACGGCATGAATACCCTGCCGGATATGAACCGTCTTGGAGAGTATTTTGCAACCAATGAAGAATATATCCGCAAATACCGTTATACCAATGCATTCCATCCGTTCCACGGTTTCTCCATGATATCCTGCGGCCACATAGCGGAACAGAATACATCCGCAATCTATCTTGTGGGAGCAGAACAGCCCGGATACGCCAGAGGAATGGGATTAAAGACCAGGGCAACTTTTGAAGAAGCCTTAGCAGATGCTAAGAAAAAATTTGTAGGTCAGAACCCGAATATACTGGCTCTGCCCATGACTTATAAAAAGGCATCTGTCCACCTTATGATGAAAGATGAAGTATATCACGGTTAATTAAATTAAACTTCTTTGCCAGCGGGAGGTATTCGATTTTAGTGAAATGCAGATTAAAATTGAAGCAACGCCCGCTGGTGTATTTTTATGTTGAGATATGTTGAATAAACAGTTAGAATATAAGGGACAATGGAAAACTACATAAGGGAGGAAGTTACTTGTATATTATATTTTTAATCGTAAGCTTATTTGCATCTATAGCCGGCGCTATCTGCGGTATCGGCGGGGGTGTAATTATAAAACCTGTGCTGGATGCCACCGGAATCATGGGGGTAAGTTCCATCAGTTTCTTGTCCGGCTGTACGGTCTTGTCCATGTCGGTTATTTCCGTATTGACAGCAATGAAAAAAGGCGGTACCTCAGTTAATATAAAGATTGCCACGCCACTTGCCCTAGGGGCGGCAATTGGCGGAGTATTGGGAAAAGCTTTGTTTCAATATGTATATATTTTATTTCCCGACGAGAATAAAGTAGGAGCCGTTCAGGCCGCCGTACTGATTCTTCTAACCGCCGGAACTTTAATCTATACGCTGAATTCTTCAAAAATCAAAACCCACAATTTACAAAATATCTATACCTGTATTCTGATTGGTCTGTTACTGGGTATACTATCCGCTTTTTTAGGCATCGGCGGAGGCCCTATTAATATTATTCTGCTGGCTTATTTTTTTACCATGGATACGAAACAGGCTGCTATTAATTCGTTATACATTATTATGTTTTCCCAGTTTGCAAGCTTAATTAGTACTGTAGTGCATCAGGACGTACCGGTTTTTGATTTGGGTATCTTGATACTGATGGTATTAGGCGGTGTAACAGGAGCCATGCTGGGAAGTAAAATAAATAAAAAGTTTACATCGTCGGATGTGGAGAAATTATTTATCGGACTTATGATTATTATTATTCTGATTAATATTTACAATCTGGTAAAATTCTTATGATTTTTTTTAATATAAAATAGTGATGAATCATCTCTTCCCAAGGAAACTGAAATAAATATAGATAAGAAAGGATGCCACAACTTGTTCTTTTACTTTTTTTGTGGCAGCCATGTCCCAGGCAGCCTTGCTTTCCATGTGTGATGAGCTGTAGGGAAGCGTGCTGGATGCCATGGATGCAGCTGATATGTGGTTAAAACAATACAATGCTCCCAAAGAACAGTATATCCGGGTAGGTTTAGCGTGATTAAGCCGCCGTTTATCTCTTTGTCCTTTCTTGGGCAGGCTTGTCATGGCTGTAAGAAGTTAGTATAATAGTTGTAATACATAAATTAGGAGAGATACACCATGATTAATTTGCTGATAAAACCTTCTTCCGGTATGTGCAACCTGCGGTGCGAATATTGTTTCTATGAAGACGAAGTGAAATTAAGAAAACAGGCTTCTTATGGATTTATGACAGAGGAAACGCTGGAACAGGTTATAAAAAAGACTTTGGAATATTCCACAGATGACTGTACGATTGCCTATCAGGGGGGAGAGCCTACCTTAATCGGCCTGGAATTTTACCGCAGATCCATAGAGTTTCAGAAAAAGTATAACAAGAAAGGGCTTCCCATTCATAATGCCATACAGACCAATGGTTACCGGCTTGGGAAGGAATGGGCTGAGTTTTTTGCTGAAAATCACTTTCTGGTGGGGTTATCTCTTGACGGAACAAAAGATACGCATAATGCTTTTCGGAAAAATCCGGCAGGAGAGGATACATTTTTTAATATCATGGATACAAAGAGCCTGTTTGATCAATACGGGGTGGAATATAATATATTAACGGTAGTGAACGGCCGTACCGTAAAGAAAGCCAGGAAAATATATGAGTTCTATCATAAGTATAAATTAAACTACCTGCAATTCATCCCCTGCATGAATCCGTTTGAACCGGAAGGGAAGGAAGGCAGTTTAGAAACAACCGTTCCGGAGTTCTCATTAACGGCAGAGGATTACGGCAGATTTTTGATGGAGCTGTTTGATCTTTGGTATGAAGATCTCCAAAAGGGCAGACAGCCTTATATCCGTTCCTTTGAAAACTATATCTCTATCCTTATGGGAATGCCTCCGGAAGCCTGTGACCAGAATGGTTTCTGTGGAATTCAATATGTGATAGAGGCAGATGGAGAGGTTTACCCTTGTGACTTTTATGTGCTGGATAATTTTAAACTGGGCAATTTAAACACATGTACTATCGAAGAAATCGACCGGAAAAGGTTGGAACTTAAGTTTGTGTTAAACTCCAGGAACCAGACAAGTGAATGTATGAGCTGCCGGTTTTATCCGATTTGCCGGGGCGGATGCTACCGGTATCGGACAATACCGGGGAATGATGGTATGAAGAACTGTTTGTGTGAAAGTTACAAGATGTTTTTTGCCCATACGCTGGGACGGATGCAGGAGATTGCAGAAGTACTAAAGAGGAGATAACGAGGTTATGTAATTTTTTGCTGCTTTTATCTTTTGTTGTAAATAAATTTGTATTAACCAGAGTTCGCTCCACCCTTTGATCTGTAAATAGATCATGCCATTTGAAATTAAATAAAACCAATTTATTAATCATGCCTTGCAATTAAAAGATTGCAGGGCTGTTTTTATCGTATAGGAAAAGTTCGTCTATTCGATAAAAATCCTCCGGGAGTCAATAAGTTCTGCTATTAAAATTGGGTCAGTAAAGAAAAGCTCATCTAAATCGCAGGAGAGTTATTAAATAAATCGCAGGAGTTTTTTATTCTTGTACTGTAATTTCAATATAAGTTCCAAGAGGACAAAAGGGGTCGAGCTTATGCTGTCTTCGAAATTCTGCCGGAGTGATATGGAGTAATTTCTTATATACCTTAGCAAAATAATTAGCGCAGGAGAAGCCACATTTTTTCGCTATTTCGTCTAGTCCAAAGTCGGTATTCTGCAGAAGTTTCATGCTCTCTTCCAGACGGAGCTGGGTCAGATAGCGAATTGGTGAGATACCCTGTTCCTTTCGAAACAATCTTTCCAAATGGGAATAGGTAATTCCCATCTCATTGCCCATTTCTGCCAGAACGGCCTGTCTGCCATAATTTTTGCGCATCCAGTCCATGGCAGCAGTTACATAAGGGCTGGAATTCCCTGTCTTAGGAAACTCCACCTGGCAGAGTAAGGAAACCAAAAACCGGTATAACCATTCACTGCTATAATAATGTTCCGTGGGTTTTTGGGATTTCAGGGTATTATAGATTTCAAAAAAAAGAGTAACGGGCATGCTGTCAGGGGCCAGGTCTATAACCGGACCTGACAGTTCCTGTATCCGTCTGAAAAAAGGCTCAGCAGCCGGCCCGATAAAATGCAGATAAAAATATGTCCAGGTCTGGTTTGGATCTTCAGAGGAATTCAGGTAGTAACAGCTGTCCTCCGGAAAATGTATAAAAAATGCTTTACCTTTTGTTAATATATAGCGTTCTCCTTTTCTTTCATAAATTCCATATCCATCTAAGGTATATTGAAACAGATACCCCTCATAGTCTCTGTCCTTATTCTCATAATAATAAGTCTCGTTTCTGCGGGTTTCGGTTCCAAGATCATATACCCTTAAAGTTTGTTCTGCGATACTGTCGGTATTTAAATATCCATAACTTCCTAATTCAAACGATATCAAAAAATTACCCCCTTCATCAAATAATTACCGTTGTTGCTTATGGATTATACTAATATAATATACCATATGGATTAAAAATCCAATATATCTGTATCATCAAAAATTTACTTACAATGTACTTAATAGATCAAAAATTTATGGAGGTAATCCTATGGACAAAAATAAATTCTCACCCGTACCGCCTATGGGGTGGAACAGTTACGATTATTATGATACTATGGTAAATGAGGAACAGGTCAAAGCCAATGCGGATTATATGGCAGGACATCTTAGGGAATTTGGCTGGGAATATGTTGTAATCGATATTCAATGGTATTCCTGTGACGCAGGTACACAAAGGGATAAATATCAGTATCTGCCTTTTGGCAAGCTGAGCATTGATGAATATGCAAGGCTTCTTCCCTGTGAGGAACGGTTTCCGTCTTCTGCAAATGGAATGGGTTTTAAACCGCTGGCAGAGTATATACACGGTTTGGGACTTAAATTTGGTATACATATCATGAGGGGAATCCCAAGAATAGCGGCTCATAACCATATGGGTCTTTACAATACAGATGTAACAGCAGCAGAAATAGCCGATCCCTTCTCGATTTGTTTTTGGAATCCGGACATGTATGGGGTCAATGTAATGGCCAAAGGAGCCCAGGAATATTATAATTCCATATTTGAGCTGTATGCCGGCTGGGGAGTGGATTTTATTAAATGTGACGATATATGCAGGCATGATATGAAATCTGCAGAAGCAGAAACAAAGATGCTGCACAAAGCGATACAGCAGAGCGGCCGGCCTATGGTTTTAAGTCTTTCACCGGGACCGGCACAAATAAACAAGGCCTGGCATTATGAAAAATATGCAAATATGTGGAGGATTACCGATGATTTCTGGGACAGCTGGCCTTTACTACTGAATATGTTTGAACGCTGTGAGATATGGCAGAGACATGTGTCTGCCGGATGCTATCCGGATTGTGATATGCTCCCCTTGGGTTACATTGGAAAAGGATTCGGCGAGGAGAGGTATACCAGATTTACCAAAGAGGAACAGATTACCATGATGACCCTGTGGTGCATTTTCCGGTCGCCGCTTATGTTAGGTGCCGAGCTGACCAAGCTGGATTCCTGGACATTAAGTTTACTGACCAATAAAAAAGTTTTAAGACTTTTAAACTGTTCGACAGGAGCTAGACAGATCATAAGGGATAGGAATCAGGCAGTATGGGTTTCAATGGATACAACCCAGGAAGCTTATTACCTGGCACTATTCAACCTCAGTGATGAAGTACGGATAATTAAGGCAGCAGGGGAGGAGACAAGCATAATACCACTTAGCAGCTGCATATGGGAAGAATTGTGGAGTGGAGAGTCCCAAAAAGCAGAACAGGATTTTATCGAGACAGAAATAAAACCTCATGGAGCAAAACTTTTTAAGTTAAGATATTAATACAGCAATTGACACATAATAATTGCTGACCTAAAAATGTAAGACACGGAGGAAAATGATGAATCGTATAGATTATGTGGAATATGATGCGGCCCATACGGGGGACTTTGTATTTGATATACCGGAAGGGCATGACTGCTGGCTGCTGTTACTGACCCAGACACCTGCAATATTTTTAGTTGACGGCGTCTACAGGGAATATCCTTCTAATTGCGCGATACTATACAGACCCAAACAGAGGATTTATTACCGTGCCTGTTCGGACCGATATGCAAATGACTGGATTCGTTTTTATACGGATGAAACGTATGTTACTACCGCGCCGATCCGCAGCGGAGTGCCGTTTATCATACACGATCCTTCCTATTGCCATAAACTTTACCAATTGCTTGTGTCGGAACATGTTTTAAACAATAATTTTAAAGATATTTCGATTGATAATTTATTAAGGGTTTTATTTAACAAACTGCTGGAATCTTATAATTATAAAGCAGTGTCACCTCTATTTCATAATTTGAATGAATTAAAATTGGAGATCTACCATAATCCCAATAAAGAATGGACTGTTTCAAAGATGGCCGAAAAACTTAATATCAGTGTGGGCTATCTGGAAGATATCTATAAAGGGACTTTTGGTGTATCCTGTATGGACGATGTCATAAACAGCCGCATTAACTTAGCGAAAAAGTATCTCCTGTACGATAGTCATTATACCATTTCGGAGATAGTAACGTTATGCGGTTACCGTAATATGGAACATTTTTTCCGCCAATTTAAGAAAGTTACCGGATTTACTCCAAATCAATTCAGGAAAAGCCCTTATCAATTGTATAAACCGGAAGAGAAAGAAAATTAATTAAATAGTATAATGCTCTAAAGTGTGAAAGCCAAAAGGATTTCACACTTTTTTTGTGTAAAATACCTGAAGCTAAAAAGATGTGATGTAATATATTTCAACAAAGTAAACAAAAAAGTAAACTGTTTATTAGGCAAACTATAAATAATGACAATACATCATATTTATTTGAAGATAAGTCATTTATGCCTGTAAATAGTTCAAATTAAGCTGAGTATATATCATTGTTTCATAATAATTAATAATTTATAATTAGTTTATTCAACATATTAAATAGAAAAAACAAATTAATTTAAAAAGATAATGAAAAAATTACCTAAAAAAACTTAATATTGTTAAGTAAAATATATATGTTGCATAAAACACGCACGCTAACTTGCATAAGGAGGGAAAAATGGATCAAGATATGACGTTACGTTTACCTGACGGCAATTATTTTAATCTGTGGGAAAAAGCGCAGAACCATGACAGAGAAATTCACGTAGACGGGAATCACCCGGCCGCATCGGATAAAAATAATGGTTCACCCGGCTCTCCGTTAAAAACAATCAATGCCGCAGCATCCATGGCGATGCCTGGAACCCGGATATTAATCCATGGGGGGACTTACAGAGAATGTGTACATCCGGTCAGAGGGGGCAGTTCAGCTGATAAAATGATTTGTTATGAAGCCTTTGGTGATGGAGAAGTAATCATTAAAGCCTCTTATCCGGTTAAGGAATTTAAAAAGAGTGAGGGCTGGAATCTAATCCGGTTTTCACCGGATCAAGAAAGAGAAGAAAATAATAGCAGGATATGGGAAGTAAAGTTAGATCCTGATGAATTCCGTGGATATAATCCATTTTGTGCAGTCAATATTCTGCATGACCGTCTGTTTATCGAATATGACAAAACAGATATGACTACCTATTTAAACCGCCGGGGCATGGTTTTTTGTGACGGGAAACCACTTTATCAGGTGTCACTCTACAATCAGCTTAGTGATCATCCTGGCTCTTACTGGGTGGAAGCAAATGGTTTGACCGTACACTTTCGTCTGGAACAAGAGGATGACCCCAGTAACCATGAGATTGAATTAACGTGCAGAGAACAGTGTTTTGCACCGGAGATTCCATTTTTATCTTATATTAAAGTAAAAGGTCTAACCTGTGCCCATGCGGCAACGGGAGCACCGGTACCGCAAAGAGGTTCCTTATCCTGTTTCAGGGGGCATCACTGGATTATAGAAGATTGTACCATAGACTGGGCTAACGGGGTAGGTATTGATATCGGCAATGAATGCTGGCACCATTCCTTAATAGAGAATCAGATTATAGGTTCTGCCGTAATCAGACGCAACAAGATTATTAATGCAGGAGTTTGCGGCATTGCAGGTATGTTTGCCAAAAATTTATTAATTGAAGATAACCTGATACAAGGCACCGGATGGCAGAAGATGGAGTTATCCTGGGAAGCGGGAGGAATCAAAGTACACGATTGTACCAACAGTTTAATCCGCCGAAACATATTTACCAAAACGATTCGGGCGGATCATCTTTGGATGGATATGGGGAATGAAAACAACCGTATTACACAGAACCTGTTCCTGGATGGAATAAATCAGAGAGAAGCCATATTTATAGAATGCAGCCGTGATGATATTAATCTCATTGATAATAATATTTTCTGGAATGTGGAAGGACGCTTTGATCCTGCAGCACTACCCAAAGAACCTGGTTCAGCCGGCTGGTATAAGATGGAAGAGACCGGAGCGGTCAATGGGTATGCGATATATGGGGAAGGCACGGACCATATACATATTGTGAATAATTTTATCGGAAGATGCAAAAGCGCAGGTTATTATGCGAAAACGGTTGCTTTTCGAATTACCTGGGATAAAAGAGGCGGAACTGCAAGGGATACAAAGATATGGAATAATATTTTTTACGATTGTAAAGAAGCTGCTATTAAAATGCCCACAGAACAGAATGAATCGGATGGGAATCTGTTCCTTAATATGCCCGGGGGTTACTTAAGAATTCTTTATCCTGCACCCGCGGTATGTCTGGATTTGCAGGCGTGGCAGGAATTTTACGGATTTGATAGGAATGGGCAGGAAGGCCGGTTTGAAATTAATATCGATACAGACAAATTTACGATGGAAATAAGTAAAAAGCATGAAACACCCAGGATTTTTCCGGGAAAGTCTGAAAAAGACAGATATATCCGGAATACGGAAGATATTGGAAAGGTAAACGTTAAGTCTATCGCTGCAAATGATTTTTATGGTAATACCATCTCAGCAGAGCAGCGGTTGCCGGGACCGTTTTCTATATTAGGAGAGAACCAGGTAATATCCATAGATCCACGTAAACTATAAAAAGGAGAGACATGATGAAACTATTTCAAAACAAAAGGAAATTAAGGTCATACAAGGAATTTCTTTATATTCTTCCTTTTATTGTGCTGGTAGCAGTATTTGCCTATTATCCTCTGTACGGGTGGGTATATGCTTTCTTTGATTACAGACCCCCCCAGCCAATGACCATGGATAATTTTGTGGGTTTAAAATGGTTTAAATCCATGGTTGCCAATCCGGTTAAAACAAAACAAATACTTAATGTACTGATCAATACCCTGGTCATGAGCGGGATCACAGTCGGAACTTCATGGCTCCCAATGCTTTTTGCCGTATTTCTGAATGAAATTAAGTGTATGCCATTTCGAAAAATAGTTCAGACCGTAACCACCATTCCTAATTTTATCAGCTGGGTTCTGGTGTATTCTGTGGCATTTAACTTATTTAATAATACAGGTGTGGTAAACCAGGTATTGGTATCCGTAGGTATCCTCGATAAACCCGTTCAGTTTTTACAGGCCTCCAGTAATGTCTGGTTAACCCAGTGGCTGTGGCTTACGTGGAAGAATTTAGGGTGGGCGGCTATTATGTATATAGCAGCGATTACCGGTATTGATGAAGAAATGTTTGAGGCAGCTAAGGTGGATGGTGCAACCAGGATGCAGAGAATCCGTTTTATCACGATTCCCAGTATATTACCTACATATTTTGTATTATTGATGCTGGCCATCGCTAGTTTCCTTTCAAATGGAATGGAACAGTATTATGTGTTCCAGAACGCATTTAATAAAGAACATATTCAGGTTCTGGATTTGTATGTATTTAATCTGGCTATGGGAAGCGGAAGTTATTCCGTTGCAACTGCACTTAGTATCTTAAAAAGTGTGATCAGTTTAATGCTTCTCACGGTAGCAAACGGTATTTCAAAGCTGGTAAGAGGCGAAAGCTTTTTATAATAGGGAGGAGACGTTATGGGAATGGTCAAAAAAAGAAAACGCCAGAAACAGAGCTTTGCGGATATCGTAATCAGTATAATAATATATGTGTTTTTTGGTGCATTTGCCTTTATTTGTGTATATCCGTTTTATTATATATTCATTAATACGATTAGTTCTAATGAACTGAGTCAAAAGGGTTTAATTATTTTTCTGCCAAAGGCGGTTCATTTTCAGAATTATATCAAAGCAATTAAGATACCCGGATTGCTGGATGCCGCTATTATATCCGTTGGGAGAACCTTAATTGGTACCCTGTTAACGGTTGTTTCAACTGCTTTTCTTGGTTACATGTTTACCAGAGAAACCATGTGGCACAGGAAATTCTGGTACCGTTTTGTAATTGTTACCATGTATTTCAATGCAGGTATCATACCTTGGTTTTTAACAATGCGGAATCTCCATCTGACTAATAATTTCTGGGGATATATCCTGCCGGTCATTGTATCGCCTTTTTATATTATTCTGGCCAAGACCTTTGTGGAATCGATACCAAAAGAATTACAACAGGCGGCTGAAATTGACGGGGCAGGTACGATGAAAGTGTTTTACAAGGTAATAATGCCGGTAATCAAGCCGATTATGGCAACCGTGGCTATATTCGCCGCAGTAAGTCAGTGGAATGCATTTCAGGACACCCTGCTGCTTATGACGGACAATAAGCTATATAGCTTACAGTTTATATTATACCAGTATATTAATCAGGCCAGTTCATTAAAACAGCTTGTGAATTCTTCGAGCAGTTCGGCGGTTGCACAGACTGTAGCAACTGTTCAGACCGCTACATCAATACGTATGACGGTAACGATTATCGTAGTTGCACCGATTTTGCTCATATATCCTATTTTCCAGCGCTATTTTGTTAAAGGTATTATGATTGGAGCAGTTAAGGGTTAAATATAGGAGGATGCGATGCAAAGCATCTTATTATATATTATTAAGAATGGAGGTTTTATTTATGAAGAAGAGGAAAATCGTTTCATTGATGCTGGCGGTAATTTGTACGCTCTCTTTGATTATGACCGGATGTTCCGGAGCAAAGAAAACAAATACTACCACGACGGACACCAAAGATTCCGGTGCAGCAAGTACGAATACGGCAGAAGCTACCAAGGATACTGCTGAAAGTACACCAGCTGGAATCGACCACACAAATCCACTTACTCTTGAGGTCTATGATGTTGCAGCAAACTATCAGGGGACACAGAGCGGTTGGTTTGCAAAAGTAGTTAAGGACAAATTTAATTTAGAGTTAAATATTATCGCCCCTCAGGCATCCGGTGATGGGGAAGCTCTTTACCAGACACGTACAGCCGCTGGAAAGTTAGGTGATATTATCCTGCTTGATAATTCACCCCTGCAGGATTGTATCAAAGCTGGCCTGATTGCTGATATCAGCAGCGATGTACAAAACAGCACGAATTTAAACCAGTATTATGAACAGTATAAAACCTTTAACTCAGGTCTGGAAGGTAATAGTGAAGGGAAACTTTACGGACTTCCCTGCCAGATAACCAATACCTCACCGACATCTTTTTCTGAGGATACAGTATATATCAGTCCTATGCTTCCCTGGGATTATTATACGGAAGTAGGTGCTCCTGAGATGAAAAACCTGGATGATTTGTTAAATGTCCTGGAAAAAATCCAGAAAGCACATCCAACCAATGATGCCGGAAATCCGAACTATGCCATTTCCTTATGGCCGGATTGGGATAAGGGCGGAACTCAGATTACCATGGAAACAGCTACACAGCTTACGAAAACCTATGGCTATGAAGTAAATGGTTCTATTATGCTTGGTAACACCGGTGATATGAAAGAAGTTACGGATGATGACGGAGCATATTATAAAATTCTTCATTTCTTCTATGAAGCTAACCAGAGAGGTTTAGTAGATCCTGACTCAGGTTCACAGAATTGGGATAATGCCTGCACAAAAATGAAAAATAAACAGGTATTAATGTTCTGGTATAACTGGCAGAGAGGTTTCTGGAATACTCCGGACCGTGCCAATGAAAGAAATGCATATATCTATGCACCGGTTGAAGATATGAATTTTTATCAGCCATCTGATTCTTATTTTGGTGATGGAAGGGCGTTTGCACTTGGCGCTCACATGGAAGGCAATGACAGAGCCAGAGCAATTGAATTCTTAGATTGGCTTATTAGTCCCGAAGGTCTTCAGTATATCCATCACGGTATTCCGGATTGGAGTTATACAAAAGGCGATGACGGAAAATATACCCTTACGGAAAATGGACTTTATGGTCTGATGGAAAACCGTACCGTTCCGGATGAATGGGGCGGCGGCGGATTTGATGATGGTAACAGCAAAATCAATCAATGGCCATTACATTCTGTATCAATCAATCCTAATACAAAAGAACCTTACAATTCAAACTATTGGGCATCCTATCTGGAAGCCAACAAGACTACGATGACAAAAGAATGGACTGAAAAATATGGTGGTGAAAACCAGGTTAAATATCTGGAAAGTACCGGACAATTAAAACCTGTACCAAATGTTAATATTATTCTCCCCAGTGATACCACAGATGTGGCTTTAATCCGCAGCCAGTGTGCAACTTTAATATGTGATACTTCCTGGAGAATGGTTTTTGCAGGCAGTGAAGATGAATTCAAGAGCATGTGGGCTGATATGAAGACTCAGCTTCAAGGCCTTGACTGGTCACAATTAGTTGAATTTGATAAAGCAAAATATCAGAACGTGATTGACGCCAGAAATGCTGCAAAATAAACATCGTGATTTTATAGTTTATATTATTTCATAGTTTTGTATGAATGAACATGCGAAAAGTTCCATATATGATTCGAAAGTGTCATATATGGAACTTTTTACTTTAACTAAAATTGCAGGTTTAACTGTTTCTTAGTCAAAAGTTGGGATATCGATATAAGAAGCAGTCCTCAAGGGTATTAATCTATATTTTCAGTAAAGTTATTATATCTGGGCAAGAGCAAAAATACGAACAGAATAGGATATTAGAATATGTCAATGAATGGATTGGATATATCATTGTATGCCAAATACTGATAATCTATAATTTAATTAATGTATTAATATAACGGCTCTGCGAAAGAAAACCGAAGGAGACTGTATGATTCTAACTGAAATGAAACAGGACACCTATTATTTGCTCTGTTATACCAGATTACCAGGGGACGAAAAAATTTATGCTCCAAAACTTGCTCACAGTATGCATCTTGCATATAGTGAGGATGGGAAGAATTACAAGGAATTAAATCATAATTCCGGCGTTTTATTTGTAAAGGCGACGGAAAATCCGGACGGTACGCTGAATGCGAAAAGTCTTAAGAATCCTTTCCTGTTTAAATTAACCGACAACACATTTGGGGTGCTTGCCATCCGTACGGAGGCTGACGGTACTGAGGATATTTCCAGTAAAGGGTGTGCCCTTTTCTTTACTTCAACCGATCTTTTACATTATACCGAGGTTCAGCCAATTGATTTAAAAGGGAATGCTTATCTTAGTGATATTGCATGTTTTTATGACCAGACTCAAAAGAAGTACATAATAAAGTGGTGTGATACGGCCGGTAATTATTATCAGAACAACATAAAAGATTTTACAAACCTTTCGGAGGTATCCGAGCCGGAACAAACCGCTGCATTTTCCCTGGATTTTGTGACAGCGGACATTGAAGGTATTCTTCCCAGAAATGTAATAATGATATCAAAGGATATTGCCCACAGGTTACTCTGTAAGCTTACGGTTCCGGTGAATATTAAAATTAAAGTTCCTGACGAAATTATTGCGGCTTCCGAAAGTGATTTAAAACAAGTGAGAGCAAAAGCAATTTACAGCGACGGAACAACGGCGTCCAAACGGATTGATTGGGATACCAAAGGAATTGACTGGGCAAAGCCGGGAAGTTATAAAGTAACCGGTAACGTTCATCAGGATCACTTTGAGAATCCCATTGCAATAAACCGTGCGGATCCTTGTATCGGAAGGTGGCAGGGCAAGTATTATTTTATAGCTACCAATGATGCGGATAATAATCATTCCCTTTCTATACGGGAAGCGGATAATATTCCTGATTTAGTACAGGCAAGGGAGACTAAGATACTGGATACCACTATGTACGAACATCTTGGTAATTTACTCTGGGCACCGGAATTCCATATTATTAAAGACCAACTCTATATCTTCCATGCCGGAACACCGGGAGAATTCCATAAAGAGCAATCCCATGTCATGAAACTAAAAAAAGGCGGGAACCCGCTCAAGTCCGAGGACTGGTGTATGCCGGTAAGAGTCCTTAAAAAGGACGGCAGTTATTTATATGATGAAGCTGGAATAACCCTTGATATGACCTGTTTTGAATATGAAGAGAATGTCTATGTTATCTGGGCTCAGCGGCAGTTTAAGCCGGTGGATCAGGGCTCCTGGCTCTACATTGCCAAGGTTGATTCAGAAAAGCCCTGGCAGCTGATTACAGATCCGGTGCTTATATCAAGGCCTGAATACGGATGGGCGAATAATCATGTTTTTGTAGATGAAGGACCCTTTTGTTTAATAACGGATACCAGGTTATTTGTTACCTTTGCAAGCGCGCTTGTAGATGAGACTTATACCGTCGGTCTGTTAAGCGCTGAAAGGGATGCCGATTTATTAAATCCTGATAGCTGGATCAAGGAAAATCACCCTATTTTGACGTCCCGATGTGTACCTGGTGAATATGGTCCCGGTCATAATTCATATGTGATTGATGAAGACGGTACGGTTTGGAATGCTTATCATGCCAGATTTGGAATTGACGAGCCAAGAAGTTCCGGTATCAGACGGGTACACTTTGATATAGATGGTTATCCGGTACTGGACCTGACAGAAGAGAAGGATTTAGACAGGAATTTAGCTAAAGTATCCGCAACGGTATATGTTTTTTGATAATTATATAAGAGAAAGGTGCCGCCGGTGATTCTTTCACATTATTATAGCGGCTGCAATGGGAGTAAGCATGGAAAATAAAGTAGTATGCAGCATTACGAAGTCAGACAGGATTGACTTCCAGAACAACGCTTTGTTCTGCGTCGGCACAGGACGTATGAATTTGGCACTGCGAAAGGAATATTACAATCAGTTAAAAAAGGTCCAGGAGGAGATCCATTTTTCCCATATCCGGGGACATGGACTATTCTGTGATGATATGGCTATTTATCAAGGCTATGAAGAAGATGGAACCATAAAGGCAGAATATAATTTTACCTATGTGGACATGGTTTTTGATGATTATCTGTCCTTAGGCCTGAAGCCCTTTGTGGAATTAGGATTTATGCCGGAGAAACTGGCCTCCGGAAGGCAGACGGTATTTTACTGGAAAGGAAATGTAACCCCGCCGGCTGATTATAATAGATGGGCGGAGCTTGTAAAAGCTACGGTAAACCACTGGATTGACCGTTATGGAAGAGAAGAGGTAATAACCTGGCCTTTTGAGGTATGGAATGAACCAAATCTTCCCGGCTTTTGGAAGGGTGCGGATATGGAGGAGTATTTTCATCTTTATGAAGTGACGGCTAGAGCAGTAAAAGACTGTGATTCTCGCATACGGGTCGGAGGACCGGCGATATGCGGCGTGGATGATGAACGTTGGCTGCGTTGCTTTCTGGAATTCTGCTTAAATAATAAAGTACCGCTGGATTTGGTGACCAGACATGCGTATGCAACCGACATGCCGGAACGAGACGGACATTATGATTATCAGAATCTTAGAAAACCGGAAGTATTTATAGAGGAGTTAAAGGAAAGCAGGCGGATTATAGACAGTTTTCCGGAATATTCGGGTATGGAGATGCATCTTACCGAATTCAATACCTCCTACACTCCCCTTAATCCCATTCATGACACAAACCTCAACGCTGCTTACATTGCACAGTTATTAAGTGTATTGGGTGATGTATGTGCTTCTTACTCCTATTGGACCTTTGGAGATGTATTCGAAGAGACAGGCGTTTCTTTTACACCGTTCTCCGGCGGTTTTGGGCTGTTAACAAACGGAATGATTCCAAAACCTACCTACTGGACCTTTGCGTTCTACCGCAAATTGGGTGCCGAGGCGGTAACACGCAGTGAAAATTATGTTATTACCAGAAACGATAAAGGCGGGATCTATGGTGTTGCCTGGAATCCGGTAGATAGCTTTACGGATAAGGAACTTTCCATACAGCTTAAACTTGAACTGGATAATGGGGAATACAGCATGATTACAAGACTGGTGGATGAAGATACCTGTAATCCTCTTAGAGCCTGGATTAATATGGGTTCACCGGCTAATTTGAATAAAGAACAGAAAGAACTGTTATTAGAATGTGCGAAACCACTGGTGAAATCAGAACGGTTAAGTGTTACGGATAATGCCGCGGTTGTGGATGTTACTTTGTCCTCCAATGCATTATACAGTTTTGAAATACAACGGATTTTTCCGGAAACCGACAGAGGTTTTAAACCAGAACGAATCAGGGGAGCAGTGTGAATTATAAAGTACATAATTCACACCCTGATATGAGGCAGTAAATCATCTGCTCACAGATGATTTATGCAATGGGAGCAGTGTGAATTATAAAGTACATAATTCACACCCTGATATGAGGCAGTAAATCATCTGTGCACAGATGATTTATGCAAGGGGAGCAATTTAATTAACAGGAGGAAAGGGTTATGAGTTTTTATGAGGCAGAAGTTTTACCTGAGGAATATAAAAGGGCGGCGAAAGATTCACAGCAGGGTACACTAGAGGATATTTCATACAGCGTCGGAAACTATATTAACCAGTCAAGACAGTTCGTTACAAATCAAATGATAAATGAGAAAGAAACAGGCAGAGAAACCGTAAGCGGTGCCCCAATCACCAAGAAATGCAGTGTTTATCTGCCAGCCGGTTATGATAAGAAGGATAAAGCGGTAAAATACGATGTTTTATATCTGCTTCATGGGGTAGGCGGAAGCCGTGAGGAATGGTTATCCGGAAATGGCAAAACCGATGGGAATTATACCATATGCAACCTATTTGATAACCTGATTGCATATGGAGAAATAAAACCCCTTATCGTTGTTTTTCCGGAAGGCAGAAGTGCCTGTGACTGGACGGATACTTCTTTTAATCCGGAGGGGACCAATCTGCTGGGTTTTTACTATTTTGACTATGAATTAAGATATGATTTGATTCCATACATAGAAGAAAACTATAACACTTATGCCAGAATTATGGATAGGTCTTTAGAGGCTATAGACTACAACCGTATGCACAGGGCCATTGGAGGTTTGTCCATGGGTGGGATGCAGACACTGAATTTAGGAATAGGCGGTTACCGTTTTGATTCTGTTGTATTTGCTGGAGGAGAAAGCAGGTGGGAAAACGGTCTTACGGCAACCGTACCAGCCCCGGGTATGCTGGATTTGTTCTCCTATGCAGGTGCCTTTTCCAATGCCCCTACTTCCAGTGAAGGTAAAATTCTGGGACATAGTATAAAAGCAGGCCATAAACTTCAGTTACTCTATATGACCTGCGGTGATGCCGATGAGGTAGCATACGGGGCAGGCTATTTAACAGCAATAAAGGGGCTTAAGGATGCTGCGGGAGATAACCTGGGAGATTTTTTCCGGATTATAATAAAGGATGGGGTTCATGATTTTTCGGTGTGGAACAACGGTGCCTATAATTTTAGCCGTCTATCCTTTGGGAAGCTGTTAGAACACCATGAGCAGACAACTGCACTAATGTGTTAAAAAGGTAAATATTTATTAAAGAATGGAGGAGGTATATATGTTACGAATAGTAAAAACAGAAAACGGTGTGGTACAGGGGTTACCGGCAGCAGATCCGAGAATTACAAGTTTTAAAGGCATTCCTTTTGCAGCACCTCCCATTGGAGAGAACCGCTTTCGGGCTCCAATGCCTGCCAAGAACTGGGAGGGGGTACGAAAAGCCTTTGAATTCGCACCGATATCACTGCAGCCAACGCCGGGGCTAAATAAAGAGGATATCTATACCAGGGAGTGGGCGGTTGACCCGGAGATTCCCATGGATGAGGATTGCCTTTATCTGAATGTATGGACACCAGCTTTAACGACAGACGAAAAACTTCCGGTTTATGTATGGTATTTCGGAGGGGGTCTTCAAGTAGGTAATACGGCTGAGATGGAGTTTGACGGGGAGAGAATCGCCAGGAGGGGTATCGTTGTAGTAACAGTTAATTACCGGTTGAATGTATTCGGATTTTTATGTCATCCAGAAATAACCGCAGAATCGCCGGAGGCTCCCGGAAATTTCGGACATCTGGACCAGCAGGCAGGAACCAGGTGGGTCAAACGCAATATTGCTTCCTTTGGAGGGGATCCGGATAATATAACCATCGGTGGTCAGTCCGCCGGCGGAGCCAGTGTCATGAGTCAGCTTACGTCACCTCAGAATGAGGGGCTTTTTCAAAAGGCAATTGTGGAAAGTGGTATGATAATAGGGCTTTACCCGGGTAATTTTGAATTTGGCGCAAAAAAAGCTTTAGCGGAGGAAGAGCAGGAAGGAAAAACATTTTTTGAATTTCTTGGTGTTTCTTCTTTAAAAGAAGCCAGAGCCCTGGAAGCAGAATATATCAATAAGAAAGCCCAGGAATATAACAGATTCTGGGGTACTGTGGTGGATAATAAGTTTTGCATAGGCAGTCCTTTTGAACTTGTCGCCAGGGATAAAGCCATGAAGATTCCGATGATGTTCGGACATACCTCATCAGAGTTTTATTGTGAACCCAAAGCAGGTACCGCCCAGGAATTCCATAAAATGGCCGTAGATTTATTCGGTGAGGATGCAGAGGAATTTTTGAAATTATGCAATGCGTCTTCCGGAAACGTAGAAGAGATGATAAGCCGTGCTTCGGTACGAATTGTTGAATACGCAAACCGGATTGCTGCCGGTGCCAATGAGGTTTCCCTTAAAAAGGTTCCTATGTATTACTATGTTTTTGATGCTGAAATTCCTGGTTACGATAACCCCGGCACCTTCCACTCCGTGGACCTGTGGTTTTTCTTTGAAACCCTTGCAAAATGTATAAGACCTTTTGTGGGTAAACATTACGATCTTGCACGTCAGATGTGCAATTACTGGGCTAATTTCATTCGTTCCGGCGATCCCAACGGAAAAGATGCGGACGGAGAAGATATGCCTCTATGGGAACCTTATAAAAAAGAAGCCCCCTTTGGTATGGTTTTTGGGGAAAAGTCTGAGTTTGTCAAAGCGTGGCCGGGGGAAGTAATGCAGTTTCTGGTAAAAAAATATCTAAGCTCCTTATAAAGAAAGTGGAATTGGATTTACTATTTTAAAACGGAATCAAACACCTGCAGCACCTCGCTGCCATTTTTGATAAAAGCAATAAATTCATGGATTTCCGCGTTTACCATAACTGTTTTTTTACCCTCATAATTCTGCCCGTCATTGATGTTAATCCAGTTTCCTTCCGGCAGATATACTTTACGCTGTGTAATGCCCTGTTCCAAAATAGGAGCGAAGAGAATGTCCTCTCCGAACATATACTGGTCATCAAGGGTATAACAGGTTTCGTCCTCATAGAAATCATAAAACATTGGACGCATAATAGGTGAGCCGGTAGCAGCTGCAATATCCATGTACTTTAGGATATAGGGTTTTAACCCTTCTCTTAGTTTAAGTAAATTTTTAATTATTGGATAATTTCGTTCCCCGAAACTCCAGATTTCATTATCTCCGCCGCTTTTTTCTTTTACTTCCGGATAGTGGTCCACCTGGCCGGTCATTCGGTTTCTTACCCCGTGAAGGCGCATGACAGGGCAGAATAAGCCGAATTGAAACCAGCGGATAATAAGTTCACGGAAATACTCGCTTTCAATATTACCGGAATGAAAGCCGCCGATATCGCTGTTCCACCAGGGAATACCGGACATTGCCATGGAAAGGCCGCTGGTAACGCTTTGTCTGAGTGCAGTAAAGGTTGACGGGATATCACCATTCCAGGCAAGGGCTCCAAAGCGCTGGCTGCCGGGATAAGCCGCACGGGTAAGAGATATGATTTCCTCTTCTCCTTCCGACTTAAGACCATCATAAAAAAGTTTGGAATAATAATAGGGGTAAAGAAGTGCCGTTTGTGCGCCGTTTCCGGCATAAAAATGAAGGTTGTTAAACTGCTGGGGATGAACCTCAGGTTCTGCTTCATCAAGCCAAAAGCTTTTAATACCGTATTTATAATAGTTCTCTTTTATTTTACTCCAAACATAAGATCCGGTTTCCGGATTCGTGGGATCGATAAAGGTCTGCTGGCCATAGAAGCTGAATATGCCGTATTGTCCGTTTTCGGTACGAACCAGCATATTTTCCTCTTCCATAGTGGAATAGTTTTCGCTGTCCGGGTTAATGGTGGGCCAGATAGATACAACGGGGCGGATTCCTAAGGCTTTCAGCTCTTCACACATGGCTTTTGGGTCAGGCCAATATTTGGGATCAAATTTCCATTCACCCTGTTCGGTCCAGTGGAAATAATCGATCACAATAGCCGCCAGAGGAATTTCTCTTTTATGATATTCTCTTGCAACAGCCAGGAGGTCAGCCTGGCTTTCATAACGAAGCTTGCTTTGCCAGAAGCCCGCAGCCCAACTGGGGAAGGCAGGAGCGTAACCGGTTAGGTCGCAATAGGTTTTTAAAACATCGGCAGGACGTTCTCCGGTATATATAAGATAATCAATTTGATAAGCATTCCCGGAGCACCAGAGGGTATGGTTATTGGTTGTTTCACAGTATCCCGGTGAAGGATTATTCCAAAAAAAGCCGTAACCCAGTGAAGAATAAAGAACCGGCAGCGCTGATTTAGTGTTATAATGGACAAGATTACAGCTGCAGCCTTTTCTGTCAAGCTGGTCTTCCTGTTCCTGGCCAAGCCCGTAGAAATGTTCGCCGGGATTACTCTTAAAGATAGCCTTAACCTGATAATTATTTCCGCTTAGATGGGTAAAACGTGTAACAGGATCACCTTCCTCTTTTGAACAGAGTATTTCTATGCCTTTGCGGTAAAAAGTGATAACACTTGGCTCCCAGCCCCCACCGGTACTTATGGAAGCGGAGATACTTCCGTTTGTAATGACAGCCTGCTTTTCATCACCTGTAATCTGACAGTCACTTTTTGTTACCGATGGCAGTAAAGTCCAATTCTCACTGGAAATCGTACTGTTTCTGGTGGAACGGTACCGCAGGCAGTTTATGCCGTAAGGCTCAATAACGGTAAGTTCGTCTTTTCTTTTAAATACTATTTTATCTGTGGAAATTGTAAGTTTACCCATTGGTCTGCTCCTTATTCTATGGATTTCATAGTGTATATCAGCCGGTTTATTTGTATTAACCCGGACCTGATCCTGACTATACTTTAGTAAAACCGTGGCAGATTGTCTTTAACTAATTTGTGCAGTATTGATACAATTTTGATATACATATAGAGCGGGTTTAAATTATGAAGAACCATGTTTATACGCTAATATAAGAATGTAACGGAGTAAGTTTGAATATGAAGAATCATGTTTAAATCCTGATATAAGAATGTAATGGAAAAAGTATGAATTACGAAGAACCAAGTTTATACACTAATATAAGGATGTACGGAGAAATGTCTGAATTAAGAAGAACCATATTTAAACACTGACATAAGGATGTAACGGATAAATATGAATTATGAAGAACCAGGTTTAAACCCGATATAAGGATGTAGTTAAAAATCGAATTATAAAATGTGATAATTCATATACAATATAAGTCATGCAAGGGAACAATTTTGTGAAATGCAGCTCAGTATGCAGCTGCGAGGAGGTATAGTATGCCAGCGGAACATAATTCTTTACTGCTTGAGAGAATTCCACATAAAACACAGTTCAGAGCAATATCATTCCATCATACGGTAACTGATCCGAAAACGGACTTGGTCTTGTATCTGCATTGGCACAGTGAAGCGGAATTCCTTTTTCTTGAAAGAGGAGAGGCGATTTTTATAATCGAAGAAGAGGAATACCATCTCCATGCCGGAGAGGCCATATTTATACCGCCAAATCTGCTTCATTCGGCAAAAGGGATAAATGAAGGAGGCTGTGAATTTTATGCTATCGTTTTTTCACTGTCCTACTTGTTTGACTCCTGTGCGAATCCGCAGTTTACAAGATATCTGCAGCCGGTGATCAATTTTGGTACCCGCTGTACCCTCCATCTGGTTCCGGAGGTATCCTGGCACAAAGATATTCTGGATATGCTGAAAAAGATGTATGAAGAGTCCCACAAGGTACCGGAATACTGGGAACTTCAGATGTATGGCATGCTCCTTACGGTATGGCAGTGGCTGTATAATAATTACCTGTCCGTCTATGAGTCGGACAGCCATTATAAAAAACTGTCCGAACAGCTTGGAGAAGCATTAAAATATATACATGATTCCTATGGGGAAGAAATATCCTTAAGTGAACTTGCCGGATTATCCAATATGAGCGAGGGCCAGTTCTGCCGTCTCTTTAAGAAACTAACCGGATTTACGCCCTTTAGTTATCTGAACCGGTACCGGATAATTAAAAGCTGTAAATACTTAACCGGTACAACCAAAAAGGTTACGGAAATCGCCGCATTATGCGGTTTTAACAGTATCAGTTTTTATAACCGGGAATTTATCCGGTATATAAGAATTACACCTTCTGCTTACCGTAAAGGGTAGTCTTAATAATTAAAGGTATAATAAAAAAATACGGTACCTGCCATTAATCTGCGGAGCCCCGGTTTTTACCAAGGTTATCCCGGAAGTTTGCCGGGCTTACACCGGTCACCTGCTTAAAAGATTTGCTAAAGTGAAAGGGATCGGTATAGCCGACCAGATTCGCAACCATATTAATAGTTAAACTATAATCCCCTAAAAGCTGTTTAGCCGTATTAATCCGGTAATTTTGTATATATTTTGAAGGTGTGACATGAACATATTTTACAAATATTTTTGTTAAATAGGATGGGGAAAAGGAAAAGTGGTCTGCGATCAGATTCAAATCAATGGGTTTTTGATAATTCTGTTCAATATATTTTTTTATAAGGGCAGCAATTTCCTCGGAACTATAGGACAGAGGCTTTTCCGCTGACTCAAACATTTTATGGGTTGAAAGAAAGTTCTGTTCCAGTCTTTTTAACAGAGAAGTTAACTCTTCCAGGTTCACCGGCTTTAAAAGATATGCAAATACACCATAATCAATGGCAGATTTCGCATAGGCAAAATCATCATGACCGCTTAAAATCACGCACTTAATATAATTATTGTATTGCGCTATATGTTTTACTAATTCGATACCGTCCATAACCGGCATCTGAATATCCGTAAAGATTACATTGGGTGTCTGTTCTTTTATAAAGTTTAAGGCATCTTCTCCATTGGTTTCAATCCGGATTACTTTAAAATTCGGGTTTACTAATTCAATATTCTTGGCAATGTTTTTAGCCAATAATTTTTCGTCTTCTACGACCACAACTGTAAAAATCTTGTTATCACTCATTATATTTCCCTCCGATTGTTAACAAAGCACCGCCTTTTAAAAGGTTGCTGATCCGGAATATGTGGCTGCCCTTATACAATAACTTAAAACGGATATAGATATTCATAAGTCCCATTCCGCGGATCTCTAAATTCGGCAATAGTCCGGTTCTGTTAATTTCCTCGATTTTTTCATTCAGTCTGTCTATTTCCTCCTGGCTGAACCCGGTTCCGTTATCAGAAATGGCCAGCTCCCAATACGTATTTGTTAAAGTACCGTTTATTGTGATTTTCCAGGGTGGTTTTATGGACTTGGTAGTAAATTTAATGGAATTTTCAACAATTAGCTGCAGACAGAGTTTTGGAAGCTGTATATCCAGCATTGTATCCGGAATGTTGATTTCATAAAGAAGATCATTGTCATATCGGATTTTCATGCACCTAAGGTAATCAATGGTATTTTGGATCTCAAGCCTTAAGGGTACCATAAGTTCCTTGTCCGAAGAGATATACCGAAGGATATTGGATATATTCTGGCACATCAGATGAATCTCCTCGTCCATATGCTCATCTGCCATGGACTGTATGGTTGCCAGGGAATTATAAAGAAAATGAGGGTTCATCTGAGATTGCAGAGCAAGCATTCTGGATTGCATTTCCTGGTTCTGCAGGGTAATTTCCCGTTCCATGGACTGTTGGGCCTTTTTCTGCATGGTAATTAATGCAGAATACAGGGTATTAAATTCAATAATGTGTGTATCAATGTCAGGAAAAACATTTTTTCCGGTATTTGACATATCAAGCTTAAAGGATTGAACCTGACGGTAGATCTTAGTGATTGGTGTGGTAATGATATGTGCGGATAGATAAGAAAGCAGCAGCATCGCAAAGGAAATAATGATCAGGATCATGACATTAGCCCTGATATACTCATAAATCGGTTTTAAAAGATTGGTGTTACTGACCGCTATCGCAACAGTGAAACCGGCATACTCCGTATTTTTATAAAACAGGTAAGTGTTTTTATTATAGCGGTGGGTAATCACATCGGCGGTTTCCGTTGCGTTATTACCTGCAGCCAAGCCAGAAAAGTATTCTTTATAGGAACTGTCTGAGAAATCAGGATAAATGCATTTACCCGTCTGGTCATAGATATAGATGGTTTCATCGTATGGTTTAGCAATATTATTTATTTTTTGCGTCAAAAAAGATATAGGGTTTTTTACTTCAATAATCCCTTGAGGTATATTATAAGCATTATAGTACATTTCATATAAGGAAATAAAAGTGGCTCCGTTATGGTAAGAGTAAAAGTTTTTCAGCCTTTCATCTTTATCGCTGGTCATGAGTTTATAGTGATCGGAGGACATAAAAGCTTCATACCAGGGATAGTCTTTTGCCGAAACATTGGAGGCAGAAGTATCAAGCCCAACTCCAAAAACACCTTTATCAAGGGAATACAGGTATATCTGGACAACCGGACGGTTTGGACCGATTATGGCAGTCAGCATATCTATGAGTATCTTCGTATTTTGCAGGCTGTTATAATCCGTATTCCGGTCACCGGTACTATTATTTTCAACAGAATTAATATATTTTGTAAAACGCTCTTTTATCAAGTTGGAATAGGCAATATTCTGAGCAACGGTATCCAGTGTTTTGGCCTCTTCGTCTAAAAAGGAGGAGATGGTATTTACATTCTGGGAAATCAATTTTTCTGCATTGGCTTTAATCTTTTTTGATTCTGAAGTTATGAAAAAAATCATGAAAATGCCTAAAACTGAAAATAATAAATAAAAGTAAGTGTAAAAAAGAATAGATTGTATGCTTCGTGTTTTTTTCTTTTTTATCATTATGGCTGTATACCTTTCATTTTGTATGGCTTTCGTATTAAAAGGACCCTTAAACGGTTAGTTATTAAAATATATACGGGTATTCTATCAAACGCAAAATAGATCTTTGCACCCTGCCAGGTATGGTTTAGAATTTGAGACTCAAGGTAAAATTATTACATATACGAGACATGAAATATACATTCCAATAGCATAGTTTACAATCTATAATAAAGTCATAGCTTTTGATTGTCAATAATGTCTAAACATAAGCCGTGTTTTTCTTATTATTTGACAACCGGCTAAATTATTTGTGAAAAAGAAAGGCAGGGGTATTTATGAGAGTGTGGAAAAAATTATTAGCGTTAGGGCTTGCAGCTACAATGTTATTATCATTGGCAGCCTGCAGTGCAAAGGGTAATGTAGACCAAAAAGGAAATTCAAGTACCGGAAACAATGCTGGAACGTCGGGGGAAACGACAGCAACAGATGATAAGAAACAGGACATAACGATTTCTTTTATGGCAAGCCAGGATTGGATTCAGGATGCCGAGCTGGAACTGGGCAAAAAATTTACTGAGAAGACCGGTATTAAAATTGATTACCAGATTGTTCCGTCGGATCAGTATAACAGCTTGCTTATGACAAAACTGAATACCGGGGAATGCACCGATATTTTTGCAGGACAGAGCGGTAAATTTGATATTCAGACTCAATATAATGTTGAAAAGAATGCAGTTGATTTAAGTGGTGAAAGCTGGACAGAGAAGGTAGATACCCTGGCCGCTGCGGAATTAACAGTCAACAATGCTTTGTACGGACAGCCGATACAGGATGTTTCTTCTGTTTGGGCGGTAGCTTACAATAAACAGATATTTAGTGACCTGGGACTTAATATACCAACAAATTATGAAGAGTTTACCAAGGTCTGCGATGCTATTTTAGCGGCAGGAAAAACACCGGTCTATGAATGTGTGGCAGATGGCTGGCATCATGTTTTATGGTTCCCGGAAACAGCTGTCCAGGCAGAAGTAAAAGCTCCCGGACTTGTTGATAAACTAAACCAGAACGAAACTACATTTGCCCAGAACGATACTTTAAAGTTAATCCTGACTCAGATCAAAGATATGGTTGATAAAGGGTATTGGGGAGATAACTATATGTCAAATACTTATGCGGATGCCGCTAAGAATATCGCTTCCGGAGAATATGTTATGACATTAGCGAATCAGGGCTTTGGTACGGAAGTAAACAAAATTGATCAAAATTTCAGTGCGGATAATATCGGTTACTTTGTAATGCCTCTGGCAGATAACCAGACTCTGAATGTGAACCCTTCCGGCCCATCCAGATTTATCTATTCCGGTTCAAAGAATATGGAAGCTGCCAAAGAGTATCTTGACTATATGGCATCCGACGAAAGTCTTGCATACTTAACCGAGCAGGTTTCAAAATTCAATAAACTGCCTTATAGCAATGCACCTTCAAAATATACAGATACCATCAAAAGTTTTTATGACACTTACACGACTCAGGGTACTGTATTCCAGACTGCTGTAAAATATGTAAATCCTCAGTGGATGGATATCGGCAGCAGCATCTCTGCCTTACTCTTAGGAGAAGCAACACCGGAGGAAGTACTTAAACTCATCGATAAAACCAGGTCTGACCAGGCAATTGCAGCAAAAGACCCGGCTTGGACAAAATAGATATAGGGAAAAAGGGGCTGTTATCTTTAGCAGCCCCATTTATCAGACAGGAGGAAACGGCAATGAATAAGAATAAGGTATACCCTATCTACTTTGTGTACGGTGCACTCGCTTTATATATTGCTCTATTTGTTATTCCCAGTGTAATCGGAATTGGATATTCGTTTACAGACTGGTCGGCATATTCAGATAAGTTAAAATTTGTAGGGTTTGATAATTTTAAAATGATTTTCTCATCCGATGAGGATTACTTGGATATTATAACCAATACACTGAAATTCACCTTTGTTACAACGGTTTTAAAGAATTTATTAGGTCTTATATTAGCTTTATTACTTACGAAATCAATTAAGTTTTTAAATTTTCATAGAGGCATTATGTTCATGCCATCCGTTTTATCCACTTTGATTATTGGTATGATATTTAAATCCATATTAGATCCCTCAGGAGGGCTCTTAAATACTTTTTTAAGATCTGTTGGTTTGGATTTTCTGGCCGGTAAATGGCTGGTTACCTCAGAGCTGGCTTTTGGTTCTGTTATGGCAGTTGATATCTGGAGGGGTACAGGATATATCATGACAATCTTAATCGCAGGCATCCTCTCAATTTCCGGTACTTATTACGAAGCCGCCAGTATTGACGGTGCAAACGGTCTCCAGAAATTCCGTTTTATAACCTTTCCATTGCTGCTTCCGACCCTGGCAACCACTACGGTGCTGAATATCATTTACGGGCTTAAGGTATTTGATATGATCTATGCACTGACCAACGGGGGACCGGGTAAAACCACAACGGAAGTACTATACACCGCGGTATTTAAGAGGTTTGGTACCGGACAGTATGCGGCCGGTACGGCACTTTCTTCCGTAATGTTTGTTTTTATGGTTATAATCGGAACCTTTATGATTAAAATAATGACAAAGAATGAGGTGGTTGAATAATGAAGCAAAAATTTATGAGAGTACTCGTTGGTAATCTGACTGCCTGGATTATATCTGTCATATCCATGGTACCGCTGCTCCTGATTTTATTCAATTCCTTAAAAGACAGTCAGAGCGCATCGGATATGAATTTAAAGCTTCCGGGCTTTCCCATACAGTGGGAAAACTTCTCTGTAGTCATAGAAAAAGGTAAATTATTTGGTTCCTTCATAAACAGCTGCATTTATTCCGTTGGAAGTGTCATACTATGCTGCCTGCTTTCATCCCTGGCGGCCTATGTGTTATCCAGGAACCGGACGAAGCTTACGAAGGTTATTTATATGTTTATTGTCCTTGGCATTACCATGCCGGTTAACTATGTTGCATTAACCAAAGTAATGATGTTTTTGAATTTAAATAATACCAGACTTGGGATTATCCTATTATATACCGCCATGCAGCTCCCTTTTTCCGTATTTTTAATCTATAGCTTTGTTGCAAAAATTCCGGTGGAACTGGATGAAGCGGGAATAATAGACGGCTGTAAGCCCCTCAGGTTATTTGCTTCTATTATACTGCCCCTCTTAAAGCCTGCGGTTGCCACGGTATTCGTCCTTACCTTTTTAAATACCTGGAACGAATTTGTATCCCCTTTATATTTCTTAAGCAGTTCAACCAAATGGCCAATGACCTTGTCGGTATATAACTTCTTTGGCATGTATTTTAAGGACTGGAATCTGGTCTGTGCGGATATTGTAATGACAAGCCTGCCGGTTATTATTATTTACCTCTTAGGCCAGAAACATATTGTTTCCGGTATGACTGCAGGAGCCGTTAAGGGCTGACGGGTTTCATATTTAAGCTGCGGTACTCCCTGGGAGACTGATGGTAATATCTTTTAAAAGCATTGGAAAAATGCTCAACGGAGGAATAGCCTAAGTCCTGTGCTGCCATTGTAATACTTTTTCCTGGGTCCAGTAAAAGGATTATGGCGGCGGACATCCGGGCTTCTGTCTTTTTTCTTAAAAAGGTTTTGCCGTAATGGCGTTTTAAAAGACGTTCGGTTTGTCTCGTGCTTAAGCCCAGCCGTGAGGATAAGTCCTCCAAAGACAGATTGCTGTATTCATATAAGAAATATTCCTCAATTATTAAGTATTTGCGGCTGGATAGATCCGGAAGGTTAATCTGATTTTGGATGCTGTGCTGATTTTCATAATTGCGTACCAGATAAATTACCAGCTGCTGGAGAAGAAGTTCCGTCTGTTTTATATAGCCGGTAGATTTTTTATCAAGTTCTGAAAAAATCTGCTGCATCAGGGGATGGATATTCTGGCAGTCTTTACCGAACCAGAATTTTGTACTTTCAAAAATCTGCAGATAAGAACCTTGCTTTAATGTTCTTTTATGCGGATTTTTTCTTTCAAGCTTTAAATAGATACAATATTCGGTCATGGGGTCCTCTCTGTCAGGAATCTGCTCATGGATAACATGAGGACCCGTTATATACAGGGTATTGGGTTCGATATGATAGGTTACCTGGTTGATTTTAACCGTTCCCCTTCCATAGGGGATATAATGGATTTCATAGCTGTTATCACTGTGGCTGTGTCCCGGTATAGAGCGCAAAAACCTCTCGTATGCAATATGGAGCGCATAGAAATCCACCTGTTCCATGGTAAACTTTATATTAAGATCATTATAAGAAAGCATCGTATATCACCTCTGGTTTAAGCATAGCAAATAAGGAATGGCGGGTCAATAAAAATATGCGAAAAGGCGACATAAAACTATTAAGAATGTCAATTAAATCTATAGTAATATAATCTGGGTCTGTTATAATTCCATTATAAGTTGAATTTCCTGATTCTTAACGTTCAATCATTTTGGAAGTGAAACAAATAAAAAAATATTATCAGGATGTTGTTATACATCCGAAGGAGGAAAAATGTTAAAAGGAATACCACAGATTTTATCACCGGAATTATTAAAGGTATTATGTGAAATGGGGCACAGTGACAAGCTGATTATTGCAGATGGTAATTTTCCCGCGGAGTCCATGGGAAAAAACGCGGTGGTAATCCGTTGTGACGGTCATGGAGTACCGGAAGTCCTGGAGGCAATATTAAAGTTATTTCCACTGGATTCCTATGTTAAGCATCCTGTGAATCTGATGGAAGTAATGCCAGGAGACCCGGTGGAAACACCTATATGGGATACTTATAAGAACATTGTTTCAAAGTATGATGAAAGAGGGGAAATGGCGGTCGGCAATATCGAGCGCTTTGCCTTTTATGATCAGGCAAGAGAAGCGTATCTGATTATTGCCACCAGTGAAAAGGCACTATATGCCAATATTATGCTGCAAAAAGGTGTAATTACTGATTAATTTCTGCATTACATCAGAGCAAAATATACGGGTTCAGAAACGGGATAAGCTATCAGTAGGAATGAGGAGGTATTAATGCTAGTAGTAAATAAAAGACCGGACAGGAAAATTACAGATATAAAACGAATACAGGATTCACTTATCCTGTATTCGGAGGGCGGTTTAACAAAGCTGGAACCAAAATCACCGGATATTATCCGCATTGTCTATACACAGAAAGATACTTTCTCAAGCCAGGCAAAACCAGGGGTAATATATGACGAAACCTTCTCTGACTGGGATTATAAAGAGAATGATTTTGAAATCAGTTTAAATACCGGCAGTTTGTCAGTCGTCATAGATAAAAATACGGCATCCCTTAAGTATTATGACCACAAGGGGAAGCTGCTCCTTGGTGAACGGGATTATGAAAGTAAGAATTTAGAGGAATTTGATTCTTTTCAAACGGTGATTGATGAAAATACAAAGGTAGAGCGTATTGTTACCCCCGATGGTATAAAGGAAGTTGTGAAAGGTGCAGCAAAAGTATTTGACCGTAAGCTATACAGAACCAGGCTGTATTTAACCTGGCAGGAGGGGGAAGCCCTTTATGGTTTGGGCCAGCACGAAGAAGGGTATCTGAATCTGCGGGGCACGACGGTTTATGTACATCAGGCCAATAAAAAAATTGGAATCCCGGTACTGGTTTCAAGCTTAGGCTACGGTATTTTAATGGATACTTACAGCCCTATGATATTTAATGATACCAATGCCGGTTCCTATCTTTATACCGAGGCTGATACGGAGCTGGACTATTATTTTATCCATGGCAGCAACCTGGACGGAGTAGTACGTGGTTACCGAAAGCTGAGCGGGAAAGCCGTTATGCTGCCAAAATGGGCTTTTGGTTTTATACAATCCCAGGAGAGGTATGAAACCGCCGAAGAATTAATCAATATAGTGGCGGAACACAGAAACAGAAAAGTTGGCCTTGACGGTATTGTTCTAGACTGGTGTTCCTGGGAAGGTGATTTATGGGGGCAAAAGACCTTTGACAGGGAAAGATTTGCAGATCCGGCTGCCATGATGGAACAGCTTCATAAGAATCATGCAAAGCTGATGCTGTCTGTCTGGCCTAATATGAGCAAGGATTGCGATAATTATAGGGAATTTGAAAAAGAACAGCTGCTTTTACCGGCCAGCAGTATTTACGACCCTTTCCGTGAGGAAGGCAGGAAGCTTTACTGGAAACAGGTTGAGGAAGGCTTATTCCGTTTTGGAATTGATGCCTGGTGGTGCGATTCCAGTGAACCCTTTACTCCCGAATGGAATCACCTGGGAAAACCCGAGCCAGGGACCATGTACCATGAATTTTATGATACTGCCAGCCAGTATATGAAAGCTGAACTTACCAATTCCTATGGTTTATTTCACGCCAGAGCTATCTATGAAGGCCAGCGTGGTGAAACAGAAGAAAAAAGGGTCTTAAACCTTACCAGAAATGGCTATACGGGACAGCAGAGATACGGGGCAGTCTTATGGTCGGGCGATATCTCTGCAGACTGGACCACTATGAAACGGCAGATCGCCGCGGGATTAAATTTCTGTGCCAGCGGAATTCCTTACTGGACTCTGGATATTGGTGCTTTTTTTGTTAAAAAAGGGGTACAGTGGTTCTGGGATGGCGGCTATGAACAGGGCTATGAAGATCTTGGATACCGTGAATTATTTACCAGATGGTTTCAGTATGGCTGTTTTTTACCCATGTTCCGCAGCCATGGTACGGATTTTAGAAGGGAACTCTGGAACTTTGGCGAACCGGGCAGTATGTTTTATGATGCCCTCATAAAGATGAACCAGTTAAGATACCGTCTGATGCCCTATATCTATTCCCTTGCCGCAAAGGTCTGGAGGGAGGATTATACCATGTTCCGTCTTCTTGCCTTTGATTTTCCCCGTGATGTTAAGGTAAATGATATTGACGACCAGTTCTTATTCGGTGAGAGTTTGATGATTTGTCCCGTAACGCAGCCTATGTATTATGATAAGAATTCCAAACCGGTTGATAATATGGATAAAACAAGACAGGTCTATCTTCCGGCTGGAACCGGCTGGTATGATTTCTGGACAGAACAGTATTATGAGGGCGGTCAGGTAATTATTGCTGCCGCACCGATAGATATCATTCCGGTTTATGTAAAAGCAGGAAGTATTATACCAATGACTGATCCTATGCAGTATGTGGATGAAATACCTGAGGCCCGGGTGGAAGTGCATGTTTATCCTGGCAGAGCTGCAGAATATGAACTTTATGAAGATGAAGGCGACAGCTACCGTTATGAAAAAGGTGAATATACCATAACGAAGCTGACCTGGTCTGAAGAAAGCAGAAAACTTAAAATAAGTGAACCGTCAGGCAGCTATACCGGTATGGTTAAGAACAGGATATTTGAAGTGAAAGTAGTATCCAGCCGGTAAAATATATAATAATTGAAAGTTCTTAAGAATTGTATATAATAAAATAAGTATTGAATATACATGTTTGTATGATTTTATGTAATAATAGTGAAGGAACGGATGATATTCTGCAGGGGGATAGAAACGATGCTGTGATAAAAAGTTTTGACGCTATTCATTTAAAACAATAAATAGGGGTTGTTGCATCATAGTTAACAGGAATAGATGATATGTGGCTGACTATTAAACGCGTTAGGATCAGTCATAAGAATCTACCTCCTTAGCTTTATTTTGCAGCACCCCTTTTTCATCTCTATTTACATAATTCATAAAATATTAATTTTCATAAGGAGACCTGTTATGAAGCAAAATGGAATAAGAACTTTTAAATTATTCAGGAAATCGAAGGCACATACCATTTTGTATCAATTTATGGTGACGTATTTTATTGTATTATTTATTCCTTTATTTATTTGCAGTGGTTATTATATAAGAATGATCTCGGTAATCGGCAATGACGATGTACAGACGAGGAAAAATGAACTAAAGCATGCTGCGGTTTTAGTGGATACCATGCTGGATGAATTTTCTTATCTGGGAGACAGTCTTGCCTCCAACAGCAGCGTAAATTCCTTTAAGCGGATTACCACTGCTTTTGGTAGCCCTAATTCCTATAAGATTTATGAATTGCATGAAGAACTTCCGGATCTATACCAGATTAATCAGTCCATATTCGATTATTATATTTTCTTTGATAAAAGCGAAACGGTTGTAAATAGGCGCATTGCCTATACATACAAGGATTTCTATAATCTCTACCTGCATGAGAAAAAGTATAAAAGCTACGAGGACTGGTACCGGCATATAAAAGAAGATAAAGTGGTTTACGGATTAAGTCCCTTGGAAACTTATCAATATAAAAAAGATACCTCACTGAATATGATTGCCTATACCAGACCAATGATTTATGGAGATTATTATGGTAAAAGCAGGATACAGATCCTGTTTAAAGATACGGTGTTAGAGACCTTAATGCCGGCTCGTGCGGATAATAGTATACAATATATAAAAGATTTTCAGGGCAGGCTGCTTTATTATAGAGCCCAGGGTGAGCCAATAAAAATGACTGAGGGTGATGTAAGTAGCGCGGTGGATGCAGTAATTACTAAAATAAAGAACCCTGAGAACCAGACAGTATTACTTGATAAAGAAAAATATCTGGTTATCCGGTATGTATCAGACAAATCCGGGCTGGAATATTATATGCTGCAGCCGATGGTGGCAGTTAACAGCAGGAGCATGTATAGTATATTCGTGCTGGCTGTTTTTATTTTTGCTGCCGTTACGGTGGGAATCATTTTAAGTTATTATATGTCAAAGAAAAGTGCAACCCCTATCAATGATATTATGAAAGAGGTTTCTCAAAGTACGGAACCATTTAAAGGGCATCAGGCAGTATTTTTGAGTTTAAAGGAGACTTTTAATCATCTGGTAAATACCAATACGGATATGGTACGGGTCATTGAAAGCCAGAAACCTTTTTTAAGAAATGCTTTTTTTAACCGTTTATTATACGGGAATTTCACCACGGAGGAAGAGGCGTCCGTCATTGCTGATAATATTGGACTGCCCCACAAAGACAGAAGCTTTGGTATCCTGATTTTCCGTTTCAACACAGAAATAGATAAAATAGTAGAAGATGATCTGAAACTGATTAACTCCTGTATTCTTTCACTGATTGAGGTAATGAAAGAGATACTTCCGGACAGCCTTTATACGAATCTTGACGGTAATCAGGTTGTACTGATGCTGAGTATTGATAAGAAGAGCAGCGGGTATTTCAAAGACGAAACGGAACTAAAAATCAGGAAAATCAAAGAAGCTATGCCGGCTAATGTATCGGAGCAGTTTTTTGTATATGGCGGTAATGAGGTGGAGAGCCTCACAGAACTTAAGGACTCCTATAACAATGCGGTGTATATGTTCCAGAATGAAAAAGGACAGATTGATAATACCGTCATCTGGTATATTAATAACTTTGTAAATATTCCTTCCTATCCGCCTCAGGATTTTTCCTTAAAACTGATGCATTATGTAATGGCAGGAGATAACGAGGGGCTCCATGACGCATTGGAAGACATTGTCCGGAAGTATTTTATTGAGAACAACCTGCCGGTGTACCTACAGCATATGCTTCTGAATGAATTGCAGACCGTATTATTCCGTATAATCCGCCGGATTGGGACGGACGAATCGGAATACCGTACTTATTATAGTAAACTGGAAGAAAATAATAATGCAACCCTGCTAAGCCAGATCACCCTTACCCTTAACCTCTACCGTACAGTTTGTAAAGGTGTCGATGATAAAAAGAAGCTTAAGGACACTTCAGCCATAACCGCTTCCATTGCTTCTTATATTGACATTAATTACGGTGACAAAAATCTGTCCCTTACCAGCGTAGCAGATATATTTAAAATAAGTGAACCCTATTTATCCAGTGTATTTAAGCAGTCCCTGGGAATTAATTTTTCTACCTATATGGAAGGAATCAGAATTGACAAGGCAAAGGATTTTTTGGTCAAGACCACTTTGTCAATCGGAGAAATCTCAAATAATGTAGGTTATGGATCGGTTAATTCTTTCTGCCGGGCTTTTAAAAGGGTAACGGGAACCAGTGCTTCCGAATACAGAAAAAAATAAGGAATGAGAGGGTTATGAATGGTTAAAAACAAGAAAATAGTTTGGGGCATCTTAATAATTGCAGCGGTATTTTGCTTGAGCTTTTTTATTTTGATTCGGTTTAATTTATTAAAAATAAATGAGAATGGGGAAGATAAGAACGGTTCTAAGGCGGTCAAAGTGGAACTGTTCTATAACGGACCCTGTGAATCCTGTAAGGAAAATGAGAAATTTGATAAAGCCGTCAGAGAAAATATCCTAAAGTTTAACCAGGATGTTAAAATAACCTGTATTGCTTACAATGTATTCAAAGAACAAGATAAAGAATTTATGGATAAACGTATCAAAACCCTGGGGATAGCTGAGTCGGATGCCAAGGTACCCTTTGCTTTGATGGACGGTGAAGTCTATAAAGGAAGTTATGATGAAATCGGCAGTCAGATCGGCAAAGATATAAGTGATCGAGGGGAAGATACAAATAAAGACATAGGAGAAGATTCAAATAAAGATCGAGGGGAAGATTCGAATAAAGGCATAGGGGAAGATTCAAATAAAGATCGAGGGGAAGATTCGAATAAAGGCATAGGGGAAGATTCAAATAAAGATAGAGGGAAAGATTCAAATATAGACATAGGGAAAGATTTAAATAAAGATATAGGTGGAGATAAAAGTAAAAATATAAATAAAGATATAAATAAAAATACAAGTGAAGATATAAGTGAGGATACAAGTAAAGATAAGGATGCCAGAAGTATTATCTTGAATGCAGCTCCCAGCGATAGTATCCTTCTGCTCTTTACTACATATTCCTGTGGCAGCTGTGCACAAGTTAAAGAGTTCATCCAAAGTACTCTGAAAAATGAATATATAATTAAGAAGGAACAGGGCAAGGTTATATCCAAAGTAAAACTGATTGAGTGTAACATATTGAATTCAGGGAATCTGGAATTATTAAATGAACTTATGAAGCAATATGCTGTACCGGGTAATGAACAGCAGGTACCGCTAATATTCTACCAAAATGGTTTCCTGTCGGGAGAAACAGCCATCAAAAACGGTCTGGTGAAGGTAATTGAAAACGGCAGCGCCATGGGCTTTTCGTGGAAAGCAGGAGAAACTTCACCGGTAAGGGATAAGATAGAAGGAAAGGATTTATTAAAGCTTGGGGCTACAGGATTATTAAATGGCCTAAACCCCTGTTCTGCATCCATGCTGCTCATGGTTTTATCCCTGCTATTAATGTCCGGCAAGGATTTTTTAAAAGGAAGTTTCAGTTATATGGCAGGAAAGATACTTGCTTATCTGGGGATGGGAATGGGTGCCTTTTTTGTATTTACTGTAATTAAGGAAGCTTATTTTACCCGCATGGAACAGATCCTGACTATATGCTTTGCTTTTCTTGCACTGGTTCTAAGTATTTTGAATTTTATTGATTTCTGGAATGCCAGAAAAAAGAATTATGGCAGAATAATGGTGCAGCTGCCAAAAAAGCTAAGACATTTTAATCATTCCATTATCAAAAAACTTGAAAATATTCCAGGAACGTTCTTACTGCCGGTGTTATTTATACTTGGGGTGGTTATTTCGGCGGGTGAGTTCTTTTGTACGGGGCAGCTCTATGCGGCATCTATTTTATACATGGTGAAAGAGAAACAGGAGCTGACCTTTATGGTATTCTGGATGCTTTTAATCTATGTTCTGGCCATGTGCATACCCCAGGGAATTATTATCTTTATCATAAATAAAAGCAGGAATCTGCCGGCGGTATCCAGAATTACCCTACAGGGTATGCCGGCGGTAAAATTAATATATGGATTTTTGTTCCTGCTGTTATTTATACTTTTATTATTTTTCTGAAAATTCTACCCGGGTGATATGAGAAAGCCCGGTCCATACGGACAAATTATCCAGCCACTGCGGCGGAATGGACAAAAAATTACAATTGAGACCGGCTTCCAGTTCTGCCAGCAGGCGGACCCTTACTGCATCCCTGTGGATGTAGCAGGGTTCCGGATCATTAAAAAAATCAATACTCTTTTCAATAATAATATTCTCCGATAAAGGAAGATCATCCCATCTCCCCTGATAGATCACGCGGTTTTCGTTGAAAATATCAATGTGTATTTTTTTCTTTTTGTCTTTTTTTAATGTAAACATGAAAAATCACCTTTATTTCACAATTTCAGATTTTTTTGTTTCTTTTTTTCCTTTACAGCAGGAGCGGATGTTGTAATTATATCATTATCCACCCGCCCGCGCAAGTTTGGTAAAAGTCCAGAAAGCCTTGAAAACAGCGGGTTCTTAAAATATGAATAGTGGAAAAAAAGTATTGTATATATATTTTTAAACGGTATTGTGCAATGATGAAAAAAAGAAAAGGAAGAGGTGAAAGAATTGCTTAACATTAGTAAAGCAAATGTAACAGTTCAAAAAAAAGGAAGCTTTCTAAAATATTTCTCTGCCCATTGGCAATTATATTTTATGATAGCACTGCCTTTAATTGTATTACTGCTTTTTGCTTATGGCCCCATGTACGGCGTTATACTTGCTTTTAAGAATTATAAGATAAGCCTGGGAATATGGGATAGCCCATGGGCTGATAATTATGGTTTTAATAATTTTATAAGGTTCTTTAAAAACTATAATTTTAAAGAATGTCTCCGCAATACACTGGTTGTTTCCATATATTCCATGGTGGTGAGCATACCTTGTTCCATATTTTTAGCAATCTCATTGAATTACGCTAAAAATGTTGCATTTAAAAAGGTAGTCCAGCTGGTTACATATTGTCCGTATTTTATATCTACAATCGTATTTGTCGGAATTATTAATATCATTATGGACAACAGAACCGGCGTAATCGGCAGTTTTCTTTATAAGAATTTTGATATTAACATATTGGGCAGTGCCGGGTTGTTTCCTTCTCTTTATGTATGGTCCGGTGTCTGGCAGGGGATAGGTTTCAGCGCAATTATTTATATTGCTGCCCTGGCCGGTGTGGACATGGAGCAGCATGAAGCGGCCATTATCGACGGGGCTACTCTCTTACAGAGAATACGGTTTGTGGATATACCCGCAATTATACCTACGGTGGTTATTATGATGATTTTAAATATGGGAAGTCTCTTAAATGTGGGATATGAGAAAGTGCTTGCCATGCAGAACCAGAATAACCTGATTACTTCTGAGATAATTACTACCTATTCTTATAAGGTATCCTTGGTTTCCACATTTCCGGATTATCCGTATTCTACCGCAATCGGATTGTTCCAATCCCTGGTTGGATTGGTGCTGATACTTGCAGCTAATAAAATTGCCAATAAAGTATCGGGAAATGGTTTTATGTAAAGAGAGAAAAATATGAAAATATGAAACACAGAAAGGTTGCCATAATAGGCTTCATCCGGCCTGTCAAATATGGCGTACCGTAAGCCAAACTTACGGTATGTAATGGGGAAAATTATGAAGAGTAGAAGAATAACACAGGATAAGGTTGTTTATTTTATTAATTATATATTGCTCACCTTGCTGTTAATTGTTGTGGTATATCCTATCATTTATATTATCAGCTGCTCGTTCAGCAGCGGTAGTGCACTGATTTCCGGAAAGGTCAAACTTTTTCCGGTAGGGTTTACCCTGGACAGCTATGAAACAGTATTTAAATATAAATCAATTTGGACCGGTTTTAGGAATTCCTTTATTTATACGGTCTGCGGAGCTTTAATCAGTATAATCCTGACCCTGTTTGCAGCGTATCCTTTATCCAGGGATGATTTCCGGGGAAGAAAAATATTTACAGGACTTTTTTTGTTTACCATGATGTTTTCCGGTGGATTAATACCTACCTTTTTATTAATTAAGGATCTGAAGATGATAAATACTATGTGGGCTCTTATTCTGCCCGGTGCAGTCAGTGCCTATAATGTTATCGTTGCAAGAACCTTTTTTAATCAGACCATTCCCAAGGAATTACTGGAAGCCTCAAAGATGGACGGCTGTTCTGATTTTAAGTTCTTTTCAATGATAGTAATACCCTTGTCTAAACCCATCATAGCGGTGCTTAGTCTTTGGGTAACGGTAGCCTTATGGAATTCTTATTTTAATCCTATGATTTACATCAATTCCGTAGATAAATACCCCTTACAGCTGGTACTCAGAAAAATTCTTCTGATGTCCCAGGTGGATCTGTCTTCCGCTAATGTAGATCCGGTTATGGTGGCAAAGAACCAGTATTTAAGTGAAATGCTAAAGTATGGAACAATTATTATCAGCAGTCTTCCCTTAATGATTGCGTATCCTTTTGTACAAAAATACTTTGTAAAGGGAGTTATGATTGGTTCTGTTAAAGGCTGAGTATGAACCTTTTAAGGTTTATATATAAATAATAGGAGGAAATACTATGAAAAAGAGAAGGTTTTCTAACAAACGCATGCTATCACTATTCGTTTTAATTGCTATGGTAGTATCGTTATTGGGAGGTTGCGGTAAATCAGACACAAAATCTTCCAATCCCAAAACAGAGGATTCAAAATCAACGTCTACTGAAGATCCGTTTCAATTCGAATCGGTTAAAGATGTAACTTTTCCGCTGAAGGAAAAACTTGAATTAACTGTTTTTGTATATGCCACTGCTACAGGCGGCGGTACCTATCAGGATAATTATGTAACTGACTGGATTGAGGAAAAAACAAATATCCATTTAAATTATGTATATGATTTAGATGGTGATGATGCAAAAACCAAATTAAATCTTGTTATGACAGATGCCGCCAGTCTGCCGGATATCTTCCTGGCTACGAACTGGACCAAATCTGAAGTACAGTCCTATGGACAGCAGGGACTGATTCTCCCTCTGAATGATTATCTGAAAGATGCACCGAACTGGAACGCCAACAATGAAAAGAGCCCTACCAGAAAAGCGGATATTACCATGACTGACGGAAATATCTATACATATGGTGATGAGAATGAATGCTTTCATTGTATGTTCCAGAACAGAATGTGGATCTATATGCCTTGGGTAGAAAAGCTCAACGACGGAAAAGTTCCTCAGACTACGGATGAATTATATGATTATATGAAAAAAGTGAAAACACAGGATCCCAATGGAAATGGTATCGCAGATGAAGTACCTATGACCGGTTTTATCGGCGGCTGGGCAACGGATCCCACTGTTTGGATGATTAATTCCTTTGTACAGTGTAATAATCCATTAAGCAATACAAATCCTACCATAGCAGCCGGACTGGTTGTTAATAATGGTAAGATTGAGTACTCTGTAATGAAAGATCAGTATAAAGAAGCACTAAAATATATGAATAAACTTTATAAAGAAGGTTTACTGGATAATCAGACCTTTACTCAGGACAATACCCAGTTTAATTCAGTTTTAAGTAGTGATAATGGCCACCTGGTAGGATTATATGCTAATGGTGGTATTACTGCAGACGGAGATAATTTCTGGGCTAAAAAGCCTGGTGACTGGCAGAACTGGCAATGCCTTGAGCCTGTTGCAGGACCAGAGGGAGTAAGACTGGCAGCCAGAGGTATTACCACTTACTTTGGTTCTTCTATCGGAAGTATATCAGCAAACTGTAAATATCCTGTTATAGCAGCAGCATTATTTGACTTCCTGGCATCAGAAGAAGCTACCAATGTACAGGCATATGGACCGGAAGGCTTTGGCTGGGACTGGGCAACAGAGGGAACTTCTCTGGGAGATGGTACTCCGAAATATGAGACACATACAATTCCGGACGATTTTGACTGGGTTGGTAATGGATTTCCCAAAAATTATGCTCACAAGGCTTATACTTCCGATGCTATGTTCAGATCCAGTACGGTAGATTTCCGTTCTGCCTTAAAGATTGAAAATCCGGAAGTGGATGTAGAGTACGTATTCCAGAAAGCAGCGGAAAAATATGAGAAATATTCACCGGATGTTAACTCGCTGATTCCAAACCTTGCCTTTGAAGGAGAGGACAGCCAGGCTATCTCTGAATATACACTAACCATCGGCGGTTTTGTAAACCAGGCTACGGTTCAGTTTATTACCGGAAATATGGATATTGACAAAGAATGGGATAATTATATCAGCAAATTAAAGGATATGGGAGTAGATGACTATATTGCGCGCTATCAGAAATGCTATGATGCGTATATGAAGGCAGCAGGCAAGTAATAAGAACGAAATAGTTTAAGAATTGCTCAGAGTGGGTGCTGTTGCAAATGTAAGGTTATTAAACCCAGACAAAGCGTATGGATATATTTTGCATCACTTCCGTATTCTTACCCGGGGAATTACTTTTTATTTTGCGGCAGCCCCCTTTTTATGCAACCGGATTCCAGCGTTAAAAGGTTTCTACACATATATTTTTTGAAATATGTATATCAATCATGCAAAGCAGAATTAGACCTTTCACACTTGAATCGTAGAAGAACATGCGTCTGTTATATAAACATTTTATTATATCATTAATATAGTTCATATAAGCCTTAGTATTTATCATTGAATCATTAAATCCGGTATTCTATAATAAATCATTCATTAAAATACAGAGAAAACAACATACAGAAAATGGAGGAATTATTTATGAAAAAACAGGCCTTTAATCCATATCTTCCGTCCTGGGAGTATATACCTGACGGGGAACCTTATGTATTTGGAGACCGTCTTTATGTATATGGGTCACATGACCGTTTCAGGGGCAATGCATATTGTCTGAATGATTATGTATGCTGGTCGGCACCGGTGGACGATTTGGGTGACTGGAGATATGAAGGGGTAATTTATCCGAAGGTATCAGATCCGCTGAATCCGGACGGCCGCATGTGTTTATATGCTCCGGATGTTACGCAGGGGCCGGATGGACGTTATTATCTATACTATGTCCTGGATAAAGTACACATCGTATCCGTGGCAGTATGTGACGAACCGGCGGGAAGATATGAATTTTACGGATATGTACATTATGCGGATGGTACGCGTCTGGGAGAAAGAAAAGGTGACGAGCCTCAGTTTGATCCGGGTGTCCTGACAGAAGGTGAAAGAACTTATTTGTATACCGGATTCTGCGGTGTGGGGGACAGATCCAGAAGCGGTCCTATGGCTACGGTTCTTGGGCCGGATATGCTTACCATCGTGGAAGAACCGGTATTTATAGCGCCAAGCGAACCGTACAGTGAAGGAAGCTCCTTTATCGAACATGAATTTTTTGAAGCACCTTCTATCAGAAAAAGAGGAGATACCTATTATTTTATATACTCCTCCATCGTTATGCATGAATTATGCTACGCCACCAGTAAATCTCCTGCAAAGGATTTCGTTTACGGCGGAGTAGTAAGCAGTAATTGTGATATGCATATTCATTCCTATAAGCCGGCTATCAAACCCATGTATTATGGCTCTAATAACCATGGAAGTATTGTAGAAATCAAAGGACAATGGTACATATTTTATCACCGCCACACAGACGGTACTAATTTCAGCAGACAGGGCTGTGCGGAGCCGATTAAGTTCCGGGAAGATGGATCAATCATACAACCGGAAATGACTTCCTGCGGATTAAACGGAGGACCATTGACCGGAAAGGGAGAATATCCGGCCTATTTAGCCTGCAACCTTTTCTGCAAAGAGGAAGAAATATACACGCCTCTTGGAGGTTTGTGGATGGATAGCCGTTTTCCCAAAATAACACAGGATGGGAAAGACGGAGATGAAGAAATAGGTTATATTCAGAATATGCGCGATTTTGCAACAGCCGGGTTTAAATATTTTGACTGTCTGGGAGTTAAACAGGTTGCAATTAAAGTGCGGGGATACTGCAGAGGTGAATTTGAAATAAAAACCTCCTGGAATGGAAAAGCACTTGGCAGCATTCCGGTGGGATTTTCAAATGTATGGAAAGAGTATAAAGCGGATATAATGATTCCGGATGGCATTCAGGCAATTTACATAACTTACCGCGGAGAGGGCAGTGCAGCCTTACAAGCGTTTACTCTAATTTAATCTGGAGGGGTTCTTATGGAGAAGAATTGTTTACTTTATGACAGGCCGGTTCCTTATCAAAGCTTCAGACCGGATAGTGAGGAAATTTGGAATGAAGCAGCACCAATCGGTAATGGAAACCTGGGGGCCATGGTTTTTGGTGGTGTGCAGAAAGAAAAATTACAGTTGAATGAGGATACCATCTGGTATGGAAACGGCGGGAGAAACCGCGTGAACCCGGAAGCAAAAGACAATTATCTTAAGGTTCGGCATTTATTATTGGAAGGCTTGGTTTCAGAAGCCCAGGAACTGGCAGAGGATACTATGATGCCCATGCCGGACCAGCAGAGAAATTATAGTACCGCAGGTGAAATCTTCTTTGATTTCCATGAGGAGAAAGAGGAATATAAGAAGTATAAAAGATGCCTTAACCTCAATCAGGCCGTTGTAACCTTGGAATATGAGATGGGGGCCAGGGAGTACAAAAGAGAATATTTTGCAAGTGCCGTTCATCAGGTAATTTCTCTCCACCAGGAGAGTAAAGGCGGAGAGAAAGTAAATGGCTGTCTGACCTTAACATTTTTCCGCAGTAACGTAGAAAAAATAGAGAAACTATCCGATCATATCATAGCTATGACCGTAAAGGAAGGCGCCGAGGGCTGCCGCTATTGTATTATGGCTGCAATTAAGGAGGAAGGCGGTACGGTGGAGATCCATAGAGATCAGATCCGTGTAAAAGAGGCGGATTCCTTTACTATCTATGTATCAATTCGAAGTGATTTCTATGGGGAAGACCCGGTTCTCTGGTGCAGGGATAAGCTTGAAACAGTACTTAAACTATCTTATGAAGAGGTAAAGTCGGAACATATAAAGGAGTATAAAAGCTATTATGACCGTGTTCAGTTTTCCCTGGGTAAGGCTGAGACTGATGAAAGGACGATTCCGGAAAGACTCAAAGCCATGGAGCAGGGGGGGCAGGATACTGATCTGATAACAGCTTATTTTCAGTTTGGCAGATACCTGTTGATTTCAAGCAGCCGGCCGGGGTCACAGCCGGCAAATCTGCAGGGTATCTGGAACCGGAATGAGCATCCGGCCTGGGGCAGTAAATATACCATCAATATTAATACGGAAATGAACTACTGGCCGGCTGAAAGCTGTAATCTATCCGAATGCCACCTGCCGCTGTTTGAATTAATCCGCAGAATGCTGCCGCAGGGTCAGAAGGTCGCAAAGGATATGTACGGCCTGTCTGGCTTTGTTGCCCATCATAATACGGATCTGTTCGGAGATTGCGCGCCGCAGGATACGTATATGCCCTCTACCCTCTGGCCTATGGGGGCGGCCTGGCTTTGCACCCATATCTGGAAGCATTACGAATACACTCTGGATCAGGAGTTTTTGAAAGAAAATATGGATCTGATCAAGGAAGCCAGTCTCTTTATGGCAGACTATCTCTTTGAAAACCATCAGGGGGAACTGGTAACCGGACCCTCCATATCACCGGAAAATACCTATCTCAGTCAAAGCGGACAAGAGGGACAGCTTTGTATCGGACCTTCTATGGATACGGAGATTACCAGAGACCTGTTTCAGGCTTGTATCAGGGGGGCAGAGCTCACCGGTTGTGAGGATGCTTTGACGGAGAAGCTAAAAACTCTTTTACTTCGTCTTCCGGAGCTTTCTGTGGGAAAGTACGGACAGTTAATGGAATGGGCAGAGGATTATGAGGAAATGGAACTGGGACACCGTCATATCTCCCATCTGTATGCTTTGTATCCGTCGGAACAGATTACTTATGAAAAAACACCGGAATTAATGGAGGCCGCAAGGGTGACCTTAGAAAGACGCCTTAAGAACGGCGGCGGTCATACCGGATGGTCAAGAGCCTGGATTATCACCATGTGGGCCAGACTCAGGGATGGTGAAAAAGCCGGAGAGAATATAAAGGAGCTGCTGACAAAATCCACCTACCCCAATCTTTTTGACTGTCATCCTCCCTTCCAGATTGACGGTAATTTCGGAGGAACGGCCGGAATTGCGGAAATGCTGCTGCAATGTATAAACGGTGAACTTACCTTTCTTCCGGCGTTGCCAAAAGCCTGGGACTGCGGCCATATAAGCGGGCTAAAGGCCAAAGGTGCCCTGAGAGTTTCTTTTGACTGGAAGGACGGAAAGGTTATTTCCGGCAGTATTCTTGCGGAAAAAGGCGGAAGGTGCTGTTTTGTAATGCCGGACGGCATTACCGGGGTTGTTTCCCAGCAAAATGTAAGCATTGCCTGCGAAGGGCAGAAGGTAGTCTGTTACGGAGAGGGTGTTTACGAGATACAACTTATGCAATAAATTAACTGTCATGGATTACTCTATTTAATAGGAAATCCGGTTAATTAGAAAAAGGACAAACAGGAGAAAAATCTAATGATAAACAAAACTGGCAGGCTTAAACTGCTGCAAAACAATAATTGGAAGTTTATGCATGGGGATTATCCCGACGCTAAGGACTTTCAATACGAGGACAGTAACTGGTATGATATTGGTATACCCCATTCCTTTGGGATACCGTATTTTCAGGAAAATGAATTTTATGTTGGTTATGGATGTTACCGGAAAATTCTCTATGTGGACCAGGCCTGGATCGGTATGAGATTATCCCTGGAATTCCAGGCAGCATTTCAGGATGCTGAAATTTTTTTAAACGGTCATTTAGCCGGGGTACACAAAGGCGGGTATACTGCTTTTGAGATTGATATTACTCCATTTGCCGCTGCAGGGGAGAACTTATTATTTGTACGGCTGAATAATAACTGGAATCCAAGACTTGCGCCACGGGCCGGTGAACACGTATTTAATGGAGGAATATATCGGGATGTAAGCCTTCTGGTTACAGAGCCGGTACATATAAGCTGGTATGGTACCTTTGTTACGACCCCTTTGGTTTCCAGAGAGGAAGCGGTTATAGATATTAAAACCGAGGTAAAAAATGAAACAAATGCTTTTGTTACCTGCAGACTGGTTTCAGTCATTGAATTTAAAGGAGAAGAGGTAAACAGGATTTCAGATACAAGGCAGCTGCCGGCAAAGAGCAGTATGGTATTTGGCCAGAGCGATAAAATCACAGCGCCTAATTTGTGGCATCCGGATACACCGCAGTTGTATACCTTAAGAAGTTTTATATATGTCGGAGAGGATTTATATGACAGTTATGAAACTGATTTTGGAATCCGCTGGTTTTCGTTTACCGCAGATCAAGGATTTTTCCTGAATGGAGAACACTACGATATAAATGGAGCAAATGTGCATCAGGATCATGCCGGGTGGAGCGATGCGGTTACTCATTCCGGAATACGCAGGGATGTTAAAATGGTTAAGGACTGTGGTATGAATTTTATCAGAGGCTCCCATTATCCCCATCATACCGTTTTTTCTGAGGAATGTGATAAACAAGGTATATTATTTTGGGCGGAAAATTGTTTTTGGGGAACCGGAGGACCAAAGGAAGAGGGATATTGGACCAGCAGCGGTTATCCGGTAAAGGAAGAAGATCAATCCGAATTTGAAGAGAGTTGTATAGGCACCCTTATAGAGATGATAAGGACAAACCGGAATCATCCGAGTATTATCGTCTGGAGTATGTGCAACGAACCATTTTTTTCTACCGCGGAGGTTATGGACAAGGCTAAAAATCTTGTAAAGCGTCTGGTAACGGTAAGTCATGAAGAAGACCCAACCCGTCCGGCAGCAGTTGGCGGAGCACAGAGAGGGGGCTTTGATACCCTGGGGGATATTGCGGGTTACAATGGTGACGGGGCAGAGATTTTTCATGATCCGGGCTTTCCAAATTTCGTTTCAGAGTATGGCAGTTATGAAGAAAGCAACCGCCCGGGTAGCATTGTACCCGGGGATATGGACATGGATTACCCCTGGCGCTCCGGTAAGGCACTATGGTGTGCTTTCCATCATGGCAGCATATTGTGGAATATGGGATACCTGGGAATGATTGATTATTACAGACTGCCCCTTAAGCTCTGGTACTGGTACAGGGAGACCCTTTTAGGGATAAAACAGCCGGAACCGGTAAAGGAAGGAATTCCTTATGCAGTAAGAATTACGTCGGACCAGGCTTGTATGGGAACGGATGGCACGGAAGATGCTTTTATTGTGGTAGAAATAATTGACCAGGAGGGTAATCCGATAGCCAATTCCATGGTAGTCGAGCTGGAGGTCGTAAGGGGCGGGGCAGTTTTTCCCACAGGAAAACGTTTTATGTTCTCACCTGAAAAAAAGAATTTTTATGAAGGTCTTGGTGCAATTGAACTGCGTTCCTATTATGCCGGAGAAAACCGCATAACTGCCAAAGCAAAAGGATTGGTTACCGGAGAACTTATTATCAATGCAACCGGAGAGGAATACTGGGAGAATCAAAAGCCAATGGAATTATTGCCGCCGCCCTCGGTTATGGGCTTCCCCAAAAGCGATAAAAGTTTCAACATTGGTGTCAGCCGACCGGTTTTTGCAAGCAGCGAAGAACCAGGTCATGCTGCCAGAAATGTTACGGACCCAAACAGTACCAATTCCTGGCGCGCCGGAGAGAAAAAGTCTGGTGAGTGGATTATGGTTGATCTTGAGGGCTCCAAACCGGTAAACCGGGGAGAATTATTTTTTGAAGAGGTAAACAGTAAGCCCTATGAAATCAGTATTTCCGGTAATGGGGTAGACTTCGAAGTAATAACGGTTAGTAAGGACAGGGCGGTTAATTCGTTTTTGGATATCAGTCTGGGAGGAAAATCCTTGCGATATTTCAGAGTTCTATTTCCGGAAGAAGCTGCTGCTATCTTTCGAATCAAATTATTTAATTAAGAGAGTACGTCCGTAAAAGACGAAGAAGGGACTTAACTGTGTGATTACAAATAGATCAGCAGGCTTAAGTCCCTTATTACTAGGATGCGCAGGTTAAGATCATCAATAGTGATTTTACTGCCAAGGCCTTGCTTTTGGGATAAATAAGGCAGACACAGTTTTGTCAAAATAGTATTAGTTTATGAGAATATATATAAAGATTTTATGCCCGGTATTCGTTATATTTTTATTAGAAGCTTTTGTTCTTAAACTGATTTGATTAACTAAGAGAGGTAATACAATGAACAAGGATGAAATTCAAAGTAAAATATTAATCTATACGAGAAAACCAAAAAATGAATATACGGAATCCTTAAGTAACAGCATTCATTTTGCCTATAGCACCCAAATGGGGGATTTCGTACCTTTAAACCGCAATTATGGCATCCTATTTGCCCAGGCAACCGTGGATTCAGATAATGTAATACAGGAAAAGGGTATTAAAAATCCTTATTTATTCCGTACTTCTGACGGTACTTTTGGTATTACAGCCGTCAGGATAACTAAAGAGGGCGGAGTAGATGAAGAAAGTAAAGGGTGTATCCTGCTTTGGACCTCAGAGGATTTAATTTCGTTTCAATACCAGGGACTGATTAAACTGCATGAGGAGTTATATGTCAGGGAAGCCGTCTGTGAGTATAAGGAGAATAAAAACCGGTACGATATACACTGGCAGTCCGAGGGTGGTGATGCTTACGTAAACAGTCTTAAAAACCTGGCAGAAACAGAGCGCGTTACATTTTCGGTATCAGAAAAGAATTACAGCTTTATACCTCCGGTGGTTTCTATGACAGACATTGTACCCGGCAACATTTTAGCCATTGATGAAGAGACAGGGAAGCAATTCAGAGACCACTGGACACCGGTATATCACAAGGAAACCCTTGTTCCAAGCAGTGTGACGGCGGCATCAAAAGGGCAGCTTAATGAGGTGAAAGCAACCGCAGTTTATTCGGATGGCTCAACTCATGAAAAGAAAGTGCAATGGGATTTAAGTCAAGTTGATTTTTCCATACCCGGAATGTATACCGTAAAGGGGGAAGTTAAACAGGAGGTATACCCCTTTCCTTTGGCAAGGGGATACGCAGACCCGGTTATTCTGCCCTGGAACAATAAATATTATTATGTCGCTACCAATGATAACAAGGATGACATTGGTATCTATGTCAGAGAGGCTGACACAATAAACGGCTTGTTTGCTCAGGGGTTTACAGAAGCAGTTATTTTGGATCTGGATGAAGAGAAAGGTTTTAACCAGACTTTTTGGGCTCCGGAATTCCACGTGATCGGTGAGGAGTTATATCTCCTTTTTGCAGTCAGCGGCAGCGAATGGGGACCCCAGTGCCATATGATGAAGTTAAAGAAAGGTGGAAACCTCTTAACGGCTGCCGACTGGAAGGAGCCTGTCCGGGTAAAAAGAGCAGACGGAACTTTTCTCGCCACAAAAGGTATTACACTGGATATGACCTATTTTAGAGCTGACGGTGTATCTTGTGTTGTCTGGTCTTACCGCAAAGGAATCGGAACACCCCTAGATACCGGTTCCATGCTTTATATTGCCACGGTAGAGGAAGCAGACCCCACCGTACTCACCAGTGAACCGGTGCTGCTGACCAGACCTTTATTTGGCTGGGAGAATATCCAGGGAACCATTAATAATGAAGGGCCTTATCCCCTTATCACAAAAGATACGGTATATATTACTTATTCCGGCGGGGCAGCCTGCGGATATACATATAGTTTAGGACTCCTTAGTATACCCCGGGGTTGTGATTATCTGGATACTAAAAACTGGAAGAAGGCAGGTACCCCGGTACTATCATACCTTTCTACAGACGAAGTATACGGTCCCGGACATAATTCCTTTTTTCGGGATTATGACGGAACGATTATGATACTGTATCACGGAGAAGAGCTAATTGTCAAATTCGGAACCAGGTGCACCGCCATGCACAGAGTACATATTAATCGTGCAGGAGTTCCGCTGTTTGATGTGACACGGGAAAGGGATTTGAAAACAGAATTAAAGAATGTAACCTTAAAGGTAATTGTGAAGTAATTATATGTGTCTATCCGTTTCTGCAACGATATTTTGTTACGGGTATTATGGTCGGCTCAGTAAAAGAATAAGGTGCGTCAAGGAAAGGAGTTTACACTGTGAGGTGTGAATTTACTAAACAAGGAGAGAGGAAGATATGAGAGAACGAAAGCAATATTTGGAGGAAATTAACAAAGTAATTACAGAAGGACCATATTCGGACAGCTGGGATTCACTGGGAGCCTATCAGGTACCTGAGTGGTATATAAAATTAAAATTCGGGATCTTTATACATTGGGGATTATATAGTGTTCCGGCTTTTAACAATGAGTGGTATTCACGGAATATGTATATAAAGGGCAGCAGTGAGTATGACCATCATATTAAAACCTTCGGAGAGCATAAAGAGTTCGGCTATAAAGATTTTATTCCCATGTTTAAAGCGGAAAACTTCTGTGCAGACGAATGGGCTGATTTATTTAAACAAGCAGGAGCAAAGTATGTAGTTCCGGTGGCGGAACATCATGACGGATTTCAGATGTACCGGAGTGATTTTTCAAATTATAATGCATATGAAATGGGCCCGCAAAAGGATATTCTTGGGGAGTTGGAAGCAGCGTTTGAAAAACGGGGACTTGTAACGGGGGCATCTTCCCACCGTATTGAGCATTGGTTTTTTATGGGACACGGTAAGGAATTTGATAGTGACATAAAAGAACCACTTGTATTAGGAGATTTTTATTGGCCTGCAATGCCCGAGCCTCATCATCAGGATTTATTCTCAACACCGGAACCAACACAGGAATATTTAGAAGACTGGTTAATAAGAACCTGCGAAATAGTGGACCGCTACCAGCCCGGTATTGTTTATTTCGACTGGTGGATACATCACAGCTCCGTAAAACCTTATCTGAAGAAATTTGCTGCTTTCTATTATAACAGAGCAAAACAGTGGGACAAAGAAGTTGTGATAAACTATAAACATGATGCATTTATGTTTGGTACTGCTGTAGTTGATATCGAACGAGGACAATTTGCCGATATTAAGCCATTTTTCTGGCAGACGGATACGGCTGTGGCCAGAAATTCCTGGTGCTATACGGTGAATCAGGATTATAAAACCGCCAATGAAATTATCTGTTCTCTGGTTGATATAGTAAGTAAAAATGGTACTCTTTTATTAAACATTGGCCCTAAATCAGACGGAACCATCCCGGAAGGCGATAAAAGGATACTATTAGAAATTGGTGAATGGCTTAAGGTTAACGGTGAGGCAATATACGATACTCACTATTGGCGTATTGCAAGTGAGGGGCCAAGTATTGTACAAGAGGGCCAGTTTACGGATCAGTCAGCCGTTGAATTTACAAAAGAGGATATACGTTTTACCGTAAAAGGAACCTATTTATATGCATCGGTATTAAAATATCCGGAAGATGGCCAGGTGACAATAAAAGCCTTAGGGGAACATGATGCATTCAGCAAGCCCTTGTTTCATGGAATCATTAAAAGCATCTCAGTGCTTGGATTTGATGAAAGACCTGACTGGGAAAGAGATAATACAGGGTTACATATAAAAACCTCCAATATAGTAAGTAAAAATCCGGTTGTGTTAAAGATTGAAATAGACTAAAAGAAAGAATACGTTTGGTTTTAAGAGGTTTTAATTTATATAATAGTAAATGCCGCCAGCACTGGCGGCATTTTACATACCAGAGGGTATTCACGTTTTTACACCCGTAGACAATATTATTTATCTCCTTAAATGTCCCTGTGTGAACCGGGTCTTTATAGTTTAATATAAAGCTTTCTATAATCCCCCGGGGTAATATTAATATACTTTTTAAAGAATCGCTGATAACTTTGAACATTGTTATAGCCAACTTTTTCCGATATTTCTCCTAAGGTTAAAAAGGTATTGGTCAGATATTCTTTACTTTTATTGATTCGAACACTATTTAGATAATCTGTTAAGGTAATACCGGTTCTTGTACGGAAGATTTTGCTTAAGTAGGAATAGCTGATATCCAAATGATCTGCCGCATCGGTAATATTCATATCCCGCATATAATTTTCTTCCAGATACTTTTTGGCCAGTTCACAATAATTGTTTTCCTTGGCGTCACTATTTTTATATTGGCAGCTGGTAAGCTTTAAGGTCTGTTTAATAAACCGCATCATCTCAGTTAAGGTTTTCTTTTCATTCAGAGCTTGTATCAGATTGATATCCAGTAATTTGCTAAAATGTAATTCATGATCTAAGTCCACCATAATACGGCTGCAAACCTCTTTAACCAGAGATACGTTTTGTATGGAGCTTAAAATTGTCTGCAGCTGTTCAAATTGGTTATCCACTTCCGATTCATTTTGGGATACAATATTCCTGATAAAAGCGGTATTCATATTCAGCAGCATATTATAAATATCATCACTGTCTTTGTAGCTGATCACCCGTTCCTCGGTTATAACTTCATTCTTCCAGTTAAAAAAGTAAGCATTAACAATTAAATCAAGGCAGACGAAATACTGCGGAATGATTTCTTCTACCATCTTTATGGGACAGCTTACGGCAAAATATGCATTTTGATCGGATAGCTTAATAACCGTATCCGTAATTACTTTTCTGGTCTGATCTTCACTTTCTTTTTCATTTGCTATATAAAGAAGAACGATGTTATCTTCTTCAATTTGGGTAAGTATACCTTTTAAGGAGGATTGGAGATAAGTCCGCAGTACTTCCTGCAGGTTCAGGCGGAATAACATCTCCTCATCAACAGACATTGCTTTATTGGCAACGTCAAGTTTAAATATTAACATTTCACAAAATCCAATACCGTTCTCATCAAATAAAAAGGGGTGATCCTGCAGAAAGTCTTTCCTGCACTGGTAATTTTCTAAATAATTACGAAAACGGAAGGTTTTGCTAATCTCCTCAAATTTCTTTAAATTAAGTCTTGCATTGGAATTGAAGTTATTCATTTCCAAGAAAACTTGTTTTAACATATGAATCTCATCATGGACGTTCTCAGTGTGCAGATTATTCGAATTGTCGGTAATTTCGGTATAAAGCGTATTAATGGGCTGATAAAGTCTTTTGGCCATATAGATGGATATAACCAATAAAAATAAGGTAAGACCCATGCAAATAAGAAGAATGTATTTCCCTAAATATTGAGATTCCTGGTAGGAATCATGAAAAGGGTAAGAGGTGACACAATAAACTCCGAAATCCAGAGCTTTTATGAAATAAATGCGGTTATTCTGCGTAACATAAGCCACGCCGTTTTTCGTAGTATCAGCCTCTAGTTTTAGAAGGCTTTCAGGGGCCGTATAGCCGCAGGTACCCTCAATTAATTTACCGCTTTCATCAAGAAAGAAAAACTCCTGCTTATTACTATAGAGATTATAGGAATCTGCAATTTCATTATAAAGCCTGTCTATACTTATATTAGCAGCCAGATAAAAATCCGGTCTTGCTTTTATAATATAGGTAAAGACTAATTGATTAAACTCACTGTATAAGGTATCAAATTTACTTAACAGTTCTTTATTATCAAAAGCGTATCGGAGTGGAAGCTGCTGTATGCTGTAGATATCCTCATTAATATCATTCATCCAGGTTGTATCATAAAATTCGCCGATAGAATACTTCCCAGATTTTGAATTATAAATTTTGCCCGTTATTTTATCATAAAAATAAACGGAAAAAATTAAATGATATTTTTCAGTCATAGAATTCAAGCGTTTTATAATCATGGATAAATCGCTGGTATAATCGCCGGAATAAGTATAGGTGCTGTACTTTTGTTCTCTGGATTCCGTGGCAACCTCCAGTTTTATGGTTTTCATTCTTTGATTAATACCGGAGACAATCTCATTTAAGGTAATGGATTTTTCCTGATGAAATTTTTGGGCAGCCTGGTGTGAGATCATAGTATACCAGATGATTCCCAGAATGCAGATGGGGATTAATATGAGAAAAATATTGGATAATACGATTTTGTATAAATAAGACGGAAAGCCTTTCCATTTTCTCTTCTTATCGTTGTATGGTTTTATCAGCATGAAAAAATTTTCCCCCATTACTCCATAAATTGTAGAATTTTTTCCAATATCCTATAAAAAGTATATCATAATAAAGGCGTTTATTTCAAGTTAAGCGATAATCATACACTGGAATAATAGATATTGATGGTCCAGGATAGTTTTTCATGGTCATAAATCGAAATGTACTGTTGTATTTTGCAGGTAAGTTTAATAGGATGATTTTATCCAAAAAATTAATTGAAGTGATAGCTTTGTATTAATTAAAGAGTGGAAGAAAATTTAGAACATGAAAGGATGCCACGCAGCAATTCTTTCACTCCTTTTGTGGCAGTACTGCAGCTGTGGCTGTGGTGTGTATTTGGTATAGAATATGAGAATGAAAAAAATGAGTCAGAGCCAAATCAGAGCTAAAACCGGCAGAAAACCAATCGGGTTCTATTTATGGAGGGATAAATGGCTTTATCTGATGTTAGTGCCGGTCATTGTATACTACTTCGTATTTAAATATGTACCGATGTATGGTTTAACCATCGCCTTTAAAGATTACAATGTTTTTAAAGGTATAAACGGGAGCGAATGGGCAGGCTTAGATAATTTTAAAAAGGTATTTTCAACCGATTTGTTTTGGTTATCTACCAGAAATACTTTAGTACTTAATCTTACGACTCTAGTAGTAAATTTTCCTCTTACCATTTTAGTCGCATTAATGCTGAATGAAATCCGTTCACTTAGATTTAAGAAGATATCGCAATCTTTTTTATATCTCCCCCACTTTATCTCCTGGGTAGTTGTTGCAGGTATCGCTACGAATCTGTTTTCGCAGACCGACGGCAGTATTAATAATTTTCTCACCGCACTGGGGTTTCGTTCCGTCCCTTTTTTAAATAACAATGGATGGTGGATTTTTACATATGTAATCAGTAATGTTTGGAAAGAAATCGGATGGGGAACCATCATTTATCTGGCAGCCATAACAGGAATTGACGAAACCTTGTATGAAGCAGCGTATATAGATGGAGCTACCAAGCTGCAGCGTATCTTTTATATCACGTTACCCATGATTAAATCGGTCGTTATCGTTATGCTGATTCTTTCTATAAGTAAGATGATGAGTATTGGTCTGGATGCTCCCCTGCTGTTAGGTAATACAAAAGTGATTAATGTATCGGAAGTAATAAGTACTTATATTTACCGGTTAGGTATTGTAAAAGCAGAGTATAGCTTATCAACAGTAATTGGATTGTTCCAGTCGGTGGTCAACATAATAATTCTTTTCCTTGCGAACCGGTTTGCAAAAAGCATCGGAGAAGAGGGAATTATCTAGGGAGGGGTTTTAAATCATATGATATTGCAAAGCAGAAAAGCAAAAAAAATAAATTCCATTTCATTTGGTACGGTGTTGAATTATGCAGTATTAACGATTATAGTTGTTATCTGCCTGTATCCCTTTTTAAACGTAGTAGCCTATTCCTTAAGCAGTAACAGAGCCGTATTGTCAGGGAAAGTGACTTTTTTGCCAATAGAATTTCAGATAGATGCTTATAAGGATATTATTCACAGAGGGCAGATATGGGTTTCCATGCGGGTTACAATATTGGTGACCTTGCTCGGAACCGCCCTTGGATTAATACTAACTATCTTTGCTGCCTATGCGCTTTCAAAGGATAAGCTTAAGGGGCGTAAATGGATTTCCGGACTGATTCTGTTTACCATGTATTTCAGCGGCGGGATAATACCTACATTTCTGGTTGTAAAGGAGCTTGGGATGTTTGATCATCTTACGGCTCTCTATATCCCGACAGCGGTGAGTGTATTTAACTTTATTGTTATGAGAACTTTTTTCAGAGAACTTCCGGATAGTCTCGAGGAAGCCGCTTTTCTGGACGGTGCATCCGATGTCCAGATTCTCTGGAGGATTGTACTTCCGCTGTCCCTGCCAATTATTGCAACAATTGGTCTCTTTTATGCAGTCGCTTATTGGAATGATTATTTTAATGCCCTGATTTATATTCAGTCCCCTGAAAAGTTTACTCTCCAGCTTCGTTTAAGAAGTCTTTTATTTGCAGATGAACTGGGAACGGCGGGAAGTGAGGGATTAGGATCACAGGTTATGGCTGAATCTTTGAAAATGGCATGCATTGTAGTAGGAACAATTCCGATTCTCATTGTTTATCCATGGCTTCAGAAGTATTTCGTTAAGGGTGTTATGCTGGGTGCTGTAAAAGGTTAACAGTACCTGCAATACGATACACTAAATATTATATTAGGAGGAAGGTATATGAAAAAGGCAAGAAAAGTAATGGCGTTATTATTGGTTTTAATAACAGTGCTTAGTATGGTTGGTTGCGGTAAAAGAGGGGATGGCTCCCAAAGCAGTAACGCAGGTGGCACTACGCAAGGAGAGGGTGCAGATACGCAGGCACCGGCTGAAACACCGGGAGATAGTAGCAGCAGTGAGTTCCAAACAACTTACGGTTCCAAGCAGTTTGATAATGTTACAATTACGGTGGAAGTGTTTGACAGGAGTAATGCACCGGAAGGCAGCACGGTTGTCGACAATAAGTGGACGAAGTATATTAATGAGGAAATGAATAAAGTGGGGATTACCGTTAAATTTGTTGCGGTTCCAAGAGCAGAAGAATTAAACAAAACACAGCTTATGATGGCCTCCGGTACCGCAGCAGATATCATGATCTGCTATACGACTTCTGTTGTGGAAGGTTTCTATAATGACGGAGGTACTTATGATCTGGCACCATATATAGAAGGTGCGGATCAGGCTAAGAATCTGAAAGAATACATTGGAGAAGATTGTTTGAATCTGGGACGGAACCAGGAGGGTGCCCTGTGGGGAATTGCAGCCAGACGTTCCACTACGGCTTCCAGTAATTTATTTATACGTAAGGACTGGCTGGATGAAACCGGTTTACCAATTCCCACAACGGTGGATGAAATGTATACGCTGTTAAAAGCATTTAAGCAAAACCATCCAGGTATATTTGCATCAGGTTTCCCGACAAATACAAAATCCAGTGATCCCCATGGTGTAATATCACTTGCATTTTTACAGAATATTGCAGATGAGAAGTCCTATGCCATTGATGCCGGTTCCGCAGCGGATTTAATCTATACGGACCCCGGTTATGGAGAATACTTTAAATGGATGAACAAGCTGTATAATGAAGGTCTTATGGACCCGGAATATTATGTGAATGTAACAAACGATAATGCATTAAAAGAAGATTTTGTAAACAGTAAAATTGCCTGCTTCGAATCCAATGTAAATTATAACGTAGACAGTCTTCGCGGCAGTTTGTTAAAAGCCTTGCAATCAACGGATCCAAAAGCAGATGTCATTAGTATTCCGCCTCTAAAAAATGTCAACGATGGGGTTGTTTATAATAAGAACTATCCAATTAACGGTGCTTATCTTTTCGTACCGAAAACCGCTAAAAATGTAGAAGCTGCAATTACATATCTGGATTGGCTTGGAACAAAAGAAGGAGGTTTCACCTTATTTCATGGATTGGAAGGAGAACACTTTAAATACGATGACCAGGGTGTTCCAAGCGTAATAGATGCTGAATACAATACAAAAGATAAAGACTGGACCAGACATGATTTGTTTTTAATCGGTAACCAGGGCTATTATAAAACAGAGGATGAATTCGCGGCTGCCACCTCTAAGGAGGCACCCGGATACGAAAATTATGTATTGGATAATTATAAAAATGCAAGTGTTGGTACGGTAAGATTTGATCCGACCTTTACAGCTCCCACCTTTACGGAGAAAAATACGGAGATCAGTGTAATCAGAGATGAGTATTTTGTCAAATTAGTTACCTGTCCGCCGGATAAATTCGATGCAACCTTAGAAGAATTTAAAGAAAAATTAAAAAATGTCGGTTATGATGATATTATCAAGGAACGTACGGAGTTTTATAATAAGTAAGGAGAAACTATGATTAAAGTAGCAATCATCGGAACCGGCGGTATATCGCCATCGCACATCAGAGCCTATCTGGCATTTCCGGACAGATGTAAAATTACCGCTTTTTGCGATATCTATCCGGAGAAGTGCCAGGTAAAAGCAGACGAATTTGGTCTGGAGGTGGAAATCTTTGATTCACATAAGCAATTGCTGGAAAAAGCCGACTTTGATTTGGTTAGCGTCTGCACCCCTCCTTTTTGCCATGCAGAGATAGCAATTGACTGCTTAAACGCCGGTAAAAATGTTATAGTAGAAAAACCCATGGCGGCCTCCCTGGAAGAGTGTGACAAAATGATAGAAGCCCGAAATAAAAATAATAAGGTTTTGGCGGTTATTGCCCAAAACCGCTTTCAGGATGCTATATGGAATTTAAAGAGTATACTGGATGGCGGCAAAATTGGTAGAGTACTACACGCTCAAATTGATTCTCACTGGTGGCGGGGGCACTGTTATTATGACTTGTGGTGGCGCGGCCTATGGGAGAAGGAAGGGGGCGGCTGTACCTTAAACCATGCTGTCCATCACATCGATATGCTTGGATGGATGCTTGGTATGCCAACGAGCGTACAGGCATTATTAAGTAATGCAGCCCATGATAATGCGGAGGTTGAAGATATCTCCATAGCAGCCTTACAGTATGAAAGAGGAGCGGTTGCACAGATTACCAGTTCGGTTATCCATCATGGGGAAGAACAGCAAATTATATTCCAGGGGGAAAAAGCAAGGATATCCGCACCCTGGAAAACAAGAGCTTCTGTATCCTCCTCCAACGGTTTTCCGGAAAGAGCAGAAGAGCTTGAGAAAGAGCTGACGCAGGACTTTGAAAGTCTGCCGCCTCTTGCTCATACCGGACATGAGGGGGAAATTGATGATGTATTAACCGCCCTTGAAACAGGACGGCAGCCCCTTATTACCGGGGAAAGCGGCCGTATGACCATTGAATTGATTACTGCAATATACAAAGCCGGCTTTGAGCATAGAACCATTGATTTACCCATAGAGCGGGAGGATCCTTATTATATGGCCAAGGGTATTCAAGAGCATGCAATTCATTTTTATACGAAAACAGGCTCTGTTACTAATTTTACCAATGAAAAAATTACGGTTGGAGGTAATTATGCCAATAAGGAGAATTAGATATGCAAAATAAAGATGGATTTAATTATATGCCGGAAGGAAAACCAAACCCGGTGGTAAAAGAAGGAGAATTTGTATTTGCGGCCATCGGACTTGACCACGGACATATCGGCGGCATGTGTAACGGGCTTTTGGAGGCAGGAGGTACCTTAAAATGGATTTATGATCCGGACCCCAAAAAGCTGGATGTCTACTGTGAAAAGTATCCCCAGGCCAGACGTGCCCGAAGTGAAGAAGAAGTTTTAAATGACTCCAATGTCCGTCTGGTAGCAGGTGCAGCGGTGACCTCAGAACGCTGCGCTTTGGGATTACGTGTTATGGAGGCAGGAAAAGACTATTTTACAGACAAAGCACCTCTTACAACCTTGGAACAGCTAAACCGGGCAAAAGAAAAAGTAAAAGAAACCGGCAGAAAGTATGCGGTTTATTACAGTGAGCGAATCCACGTGGAGGATGCCGTATTTGCCGGGCAGCTCATAAAGCAGGGAGCCATTGGAAAGGTAATACAGACCATTGGCATGGGACCTCACCGTTTAAGTGCATCAGGGAGGCCGGCCTGGTTTTTTGAAAAGGAGAAATATGGTGGGATATTATGCGATATCGGAAGCCATCAGATTGAACAGTTTCTTTTTTATACCGGAGCCGTGGATGCGGCGGTTGTACAGAGTCAGATTGCAAACTACGCTCATCCTGCGTATCCGGAGCTGGATGATTTTGGAGATGCGGTTTTAGTGGCTGATAATGGTGCCAGCGGATATTTCCGGGTAGACTGGTTTACACCGGACGGACTTACCAGCTGGGGGGACGGGAGAACCTTTATTTTAGGCACAGAGGGATATATTGAATTAAGAAAATATGTCAATATCGGTGTTGCCCCAAAAGGCGGAAGAGTATTTTTGGCAAACCAAAAAGAAGAAAAGACATATGATATTGAAGGGAAAATCGGATATCCGTATTTCGGACAGCTTATATTAGATTGCCTTTACCGCACGGAACATGCGATGTCGCAGGAACATGCCTTTAAAGCTGCGGAGTTATGTGTTAAAGCACAGATGCAGGCGGTAAAACTAAAATAAACTAGTCTGGTTTCCAAAAAGCAGCCAATTCAGAAGGTAATACATACCTTTGAATTGGCTGTTTATATTTCTGGCCGACGCTATATTATGGTATGTGCAAGTTTGCGAAAAGCACCGGGTGTAGTACCGGTAGCTTTTTTAAACTGCCGGATAAAATGGTAGACCTCGTTATAACCAAGTTCCTGGGCAACTTGCCTTATTGTCAGTTCAGTTGTGGTTAACAGTATCTTGGCACGGGCTATTTTAACGTTGATTACGTCGTTAATACAGGTTATGCCAAATACTTTTTTATACATAACCTGAAAATATGCGTGGGACAGATGGGCCTGCTGTGCCAGTTCTTCGATATTCCAGTTACCGCCAGGCGAACTGATTATCCGGTTTCTTACCGCAAGCAAATCGTCATAATGGGGAATACTGACCACCCTCTGCTCATGAAGGTTAAATTCGTCACCAAATTTGATCATTAAAAGATTGATTAATAAGATATAAGCTTTACTGGAGTTTTTATTTTCCAGAGTAAATTCTTTCCCGATAAGCCTTAATATCTCAGGGATAAAACTATCCTTCGTAATAAGAAGTGGTGTATTCAAAGGAAAGGTCAATTCACTCAGGAATTTTTCCCGGTTTTCGGGTGCAAAATGCAGGTAATCATCTTCATAACTTCCGCCGGTAGGAAAATAACAGTGAGGGGTATTGCTGTCAAGTAAAATGCCTGAAGGAGAGATAATAGTGTGAATAGAATCATTTATAACCAGTGTACAGGGAGTTTTTATATGAAGAAATAAAAAATCGATTCTTCCGCAGGGCCTGTCTATGACAAAACTGCCATCGTGCACGCTGTCAAGGGCGATATAATGAACATACATTAAAAGACCTCCTTTTACCAATATAGTCAAATTATATATCAATTATTTACAATTATAAGACATTGCCGGAAATATCTCAAGTTTATATAATGGAATAAAACGGAATAGTAGTACCTGTGAATCATCAATAATTAAAACAGAAATAACCCTTAAAAGGCTTTTAGAAAGGAGATATATTTCATATGGCTGCAGATGATACGTTGTTAAATGTTTTATTGGTAGATGATGAACCCTTTATCAGAAAAGGACTTACCGCACTAATTGATTGGGAGGCAGAAGGGTACCGTATCGCCGGAGAAGCTTCCAATGGCAGGAATGCAATTCAAATGCTAAATGCAAAAGAGTTTGATGTTATTCTGTCCGATATCAAGATGCCGGAAATGGATGGAATTGAATTCATATCCTACGTCAGACGTAACAAACTTGGGAGTGCCAGATTTGTTTTTTTAAGTGGTTTTTATGATTTTCAATATGCAAAGACAGGTATGCAATATGGCTGCTGTGACTATATATTAAAACCCATCCAAAAAGAGGAGCTGTTGAGCACCCTTCGCAGAATAATGGAAGCGTATCAAAGGGATGCGAGCCGGGCTATGGACAGTAAAGTTTATGAGAAAGCATATCTTGACCGTAACCTGATGTCATTGATTTGGGGAAAGTATGATAATGTCAACTTAAATTATGTCACAATGAAATTGCAGCTGACGGAAAAGGTATCCTATCTGCATTTAGAAATTTCACTAAGAGATGAAACGTTTTTGATTTTAACGGATGATAAAAGAAGGGAACGGCAGAGAAAACTATATCATTATGCAGGGTTATTATTAAAGGACCGGGCAAACCACATAATTTTTGACGTTACGAAAAACGAAGAGTGTTATGATGTGGGTATTATTTATAGTGATTCCTTTGCCAGTGACAGAGAACTATCCCAGAATGAATGGATTGAATGGCTGGTGATGGAATTAAAGGAACGAATTGGGTATGCCATAGAGGCCTGTATTGGCAGAAAAGTGGACAGTATCGGCTTTATTTCAGAATCTTACCGGGAAGCGTGTATGATACGTTTTTTCCGCTTTACCGGTAAGCATGAGAATAATCCGGTTCCTGTATTATGCAAAAAAGATATGAATGCAAAAAATGTCCAGCAGGAATATCTGCGAAAGGAACTGGATGATTTAATTCATTCCATAGAGATCGGCGATATTTTAAAGCTTCGTAAAAATGTTAGTATAATTTACGGCCGTATGATTGATCCCCACATCGAATCCGAAGTCATCGGCATGAATATTCAATACCTTTTATACCGTCTTATGGGACTGGCATATGCACTGGACGCAAATATAAATCAGGATGAAATAATTCATTATATGAAGGACAGTATTTTTTCTTCGGATAAGATAGCGGGAAATGAGCTGAAATTTTTACAGTTTGTTGAGGAATATACGGAATATTTAACACAGCTCAGACAAAATACTGCGAAAGGAACCATTAACCAGATTGAAGCTGAAATCGAAAATCATTATTCTGAAAATATAAGTCTGAAATATCTGGGAGAAAAATATTATATCAACAGTGCTTATCTGGGACAGCTGTTTAAAAAGAATTATGGATGCTGCTTTAAAGATTATTTGAATGGGATAAGGATGCGAAAGGCTGCGGAAACCATGCTTCGAACCAATAAAAAAATATATGAGATTGCAGAAGAGGTGGGTTATAAAAATATTGAGTACTTCATTAATAAATTTGAAGATATTTACGGGATGACACCGTCCAGATTCCGAAAAAAAAAACTGAATGGATAAGGTGCTGCACTGACAGGTATGAAAGGAGAAGGAATATGCATAAGGGTGCATTTTACACAGGCAAATATCCAAATTTGCTTGAAACAATCGGAATATCAAAAGAAGAAATTGAAAGAAGGATAGAAAAGGTTTTTGAAACCATGTTTGTTGATCCGGAGGAAAAAATATACTTTGAAAAAGGTGAAAACATGGGGTATATGCTGGATACCGGCAACAATGACGCCAGAACGGAGGGTATGAGTTATGGAATGATGATGGCGGTTCAAATGGACAGGAAAGATATCTTTGACCGCCTCTGGCTCTTTTCCAAAACTTATATGTACCAAAGTACCGGTAAGTTTCAGGGGTACTTTGCCTGGTCGGTCACGACGGAGGGGATAAAGAATTCGGAAGGCCCGGCACCGGATGGGGAAGAATATTATGCAATGGCCTTATTTTTCGCCAGTGAACGCTGGGGTGATGGTTGCGAACCCTTTGATTACGGCAGACAGGCCAGAGATATACTAAAACATGCCCTGCATCAGCATGAAATTGTAAAAGACGGAGCTCCTATGTGGAATCCCAATAATTATTACATAAAATTTGTACCGGATGCGGATTTTTCGGACCCATCTTATCATCTGCCGCATTTTTATCAGCTTTTCGCATTAAGGGCAGAGGAAGAAGACCGGGAATTCTGGAAACAAGCCGCTAAAGCCAGCCGTGCTTATATTAAATTATCGGCTCATCCCATAACCGGAATGTCACCGGAGTATGCCGGATATGACGGCAAGCCAAAGCAATTACACCATGAAGGGCAGTTCTATTCGGACGCATACCGGGTGGCTATGAATATCGGGCTGGAATCAGCCTGGTTTGGAGAGGATGATGCCTTGGGGGAGGTTGTCTGCCGTTTACAAACTTTTTTTAGTGAAAATACACAGCTATTAGAATATCATAATTATCTTCTTGACGGTACGGCGTTTGAGCAGCCTGCCCTGCACCCCCTTGCCATTTTAGCTGCTAATGCGGCTGGTTCCCTGGCTACGGATGGGAAATACCATCTGCAGTGGGTAAAAGATTTCTGGAATACCCCTCTCCGCAAAGGAATACGCAGATATTATGATAATTGCCTGTATTTTTTTACTCTGCTTATGTTAGCAGGCAGATACCGGATATTTTAAGGATTAAAATTATTAAGAAGAAGACTCATTACATACCCATATCTGTAGATGTGCGGTTGTACCTGCAGCAGCCCTTAATCGCAGGTACAACCGCTATTTTTAATTTGTAGGAAAGTTCTTCGAACTTACTAATAAGATGAAAAAACTTCCAGACAGGATGTATATGACGCGCTAAGAAAAATGTCGCATGGGTGTCAGAGGAGAGTATAGGTTGAAAAACGAAATACAGTTTTTCAACATCTTGATTTATACGTGCGCCTAAGTGCACAGATGGGAGTTAGGTTGAAAAACAGAAGCAGTTTTTCAACATCCTGATTTATACGTGCGCCTAAGCGCACAGATGGGAGTTAATATGAATTGTAAGAATTCAAGATATCATGTTTTAAGGCAATTTAAAAAATATTTATACACTTTCTACGAAAGGCTGCTGTTTCAAATCAATAACCGCAATATAAGAGCAAAAACCATATTTTTATATATTTTCTGCGTTTTGGTACCTGTACTTATAACAAATATTTTTGTGATAGGTAATGCCATGAAAGCGGCTTATAATGAAGAATCAGAAAATAAAAAAAATATTGCCAATGCCGTATCAAATGATATTTCAACCTTTCTGGAGAATGCGGCATATTTAACGGTAGACATATATGCCAGCAATTCCATCTATAAATTTCTGGATACACGTTATACAAGCAATAGTAAATTTCTGCAGGAATACAATAAAGTTTTTGATAATTATGTATTTTATGCCAGTACCAAGTATTTAATCAGCGATATAACCTTGTATTCAGATAATCCTACGATGCTGAACGGAGGAAGGTATTACCGTATAGACGCTATCCGCATGAAAGAATGGTATAAGAATTTCATAGAGTCAAAGGCGGATTTATTTGTTTATCCATATTATAAGGAATCTATTGATATTAACCAAAAAAACCGCATGATTACGGTTATCCGAAAATTAAATTATATTGAAATGAGTAAAGACGAAAAAATTGTTAAGCTGGATTTGAACTACAGCAAAATGGATGAAGCCATAAAAAACTCTGCATTTAATACTACCGTTTATGTATGCCATAAAGGAAAAGTCATATTCAGTAACGATGCGAACGACAAAGGTATGAAAGAAGAGTATCCGGACGTGTCGATGATTCCCATGGAGGAGATTCAGTTTCATAAGTCCTCCGCGGCATATGGATTTGATTTTGATGTCTATTTAAAAGATTATAAATCCAATTACATGTCAATGTTAAAAGAAAATCTGGGGTTGATTGCCGTACTGTTTTTGGCGGATGCTTTTATACCGGCAATTATGCTGTCCTTATTCAGTGATTCCATTACGAAAAGAATATTGTTACTTGGCCGGTACATGGAAAAAGTAAAAGGGGAAGAATTCGATTTAATTCCAAGGTGTGAAGGCAAGGATGAGATCAGGGAATTATTAGAGAATTATAATCTGATGGCGGTGAGAATGAAAAACCTCATCGAATACGAATTTAAAAGCAAGCTGGAACAGCAGGAACTTCGCCTGGCCAGGCAGCAGGCCGAACTTCTGGCGCTATACAGTCAGATAAATCCTCATTTTATGTTTAATGTACTGGAAAGTATACGGATGAGGAGCGTAATAAAGGGTGAACAGGAAACCTCCCTGATGATTGAAAGTCTTGCCGGTTTAATGAGAAAAAGCGCCCAATGGGAATCGGATCTCATTACCATTGAACAGGAGGCGGGATTTGTGCAGGATTACCTTAATCTGCAAAAATACCGTTTTGGAGATAATTTTAATTATAAAATAAAGATTGGTAAAGAGTGCGGAGGCTATAAGATACCCAGCCTGGTTTTAGTAACTTTTGCAGAAAATGCCTGTATTCACGGACTTAACAGGGAAGATCACTCTGGAACTATTTTTATATCCGTTAATAAGGAAGAGGAATTTATATATATTGAGATTGAGGATACCGGTATAGGTATGGGGGAGGAGCAGGTTATGAGCCTGGAGACTGCATTAAATGAAGCCAGTATAGATGATCTGCAAAAATCTTCTTCCCTGGGAATGCTGAATGCTTGTATCCGGTTAAAAAAATATAACGGCAGCCGCACCAGAATTATGATTGAAAGTGAACTGGGGACAGGCACCTGTATTACGGTAAAAATACCTTTTGCTGATTAAAATAATACATAAATACAATTTAAAATTCGCTGTGCAATAACACGAAAGAATATGACGGTTAAATGGGAAGTAATTAAAAAATATATAAAAAAATTTAAAAAAGACATTAAATATTATGCAACTATACTTTGTATTGGTTTTTTATATAATTTGCATGAATTTTATTTTGTATATTTGTGCTAAAATTAGTTATCACTTAATTGGTTTGTGAATCACTTAATAAAGGGGTTACGGTAAATAAGTAAGTTGTTCTCTTTGGATGATGGAAACAGCCTGCGGTGATATAAGCGAAAAAACTTAAGGGAGGATTATAATGAAAAAAAAGGTATTTGCAGTACTTATGTGCATCGCCATGACGGCATCCCTGTTCACAGGCTGCGGGAAAAGCGGTTCTTCAAATGAGGTTGTATCAAACGAAGCAAAAACAAGTGGAGAAACAACCTCGGGGGACATTTCAGAATCAAAGGAAATCAAAGAATTCACCGCATTTTTTGACCGGCAGGGCATTGAATTGAATGAGGATAATAAGATTAAACAAATTATTGCTGATAAAATCGGTGCAAAATGCAAGGAGACCTGGTTAACCGGGCAGACGGCGGAAGAAGCTGTTGGTATGCTGATTGCAAGCGATGAGTATCCGGATTTTATTAACTGGACTCCACAGTTACAGGATGCGGATGCCCTTGTAGCAATTGATGAATATTTGGATAAATACCCGAACATTAAGAATTTTTGGAATGATGTACAGTGGAATTCATTAAAACAGGAAGACGGACATATTTACTCGATACCGCAGTTTGGTAATATAAATGAAAAATTAATGGACACAACCCAAGGCGGCGAAGCCTTTTGGGTTCAAACCAGAGTGTTAAAATGGGCGGGTTACCCCAAGATTGAATCCTTAGACCAGCTATTTAATCTGCTGGAGGAATATTATGCGGCTAATCCCACCATGGAAGACGGAACACCGGTTATTCCTTTTGAAATATTAGCTTATGACTGGTTTTATTTCTGTCTTGAAAATCCTCCGCAGTTTCTTGACGGATGGCCGAATAACGGTCGCTGTATTGTAGATCCTAAAACATTTTTAGTATCTGACTACAATGTTACTCCTACTGCCCAAAGATATTTTAAAAAATTAAACGAAGAATATAAAAAGGGTATTGTAGATCCTGAATTCATGACCATGAACCATGACCAGTTTTTAGAGAAAATCTCATCCGGGCGGGTACTATGTATGGTTGAGCAGAAATGGGACTTCCAAACAGCTGAGGATTCTATCAAAGCCCAGAATTTAGAGGGGTGTACCTATGTTCCCCTTGGAATTACCATTGAACCCGGCATGAAGGAAATGTATTATGCAGCCAACGAAGCTACCGTTTTATCCGGTGGATTAAGCATTACAAAAAGCTGCAAGGATGTGGAAGGTGCTTTACAATTTGTAAATGATTTGCTGAATCCTGAAATTATTACTCTGCGTACCTGGGGGATTGAAGGGGAAGATTACCAGGTTGGGGATGACGGATTATACTCCAGAACTCAGGAGATGCGGGATAATGCCGTAAAGTCCGAGTACAAAGCCTCCCATTTATGCGGATACGGCTATTTCCCGAACTATGTGGGTATGAATCCGGACGGAAAGAATGCTATGACACCCGATACCCAGCCCTCTGAGTTCTTTGCCGGTTTAAAACCCGAAGTTCAGGAATGCCTGGCCGCATACGACGCGGAAACCTATGTGGATTTATTAGATTATAACGAAATCGACGGTATGGAAGAGCCTTGGTATCCGATTTATTCTTTCGTTGGTGAAATGACGACGGAGACTCCCGGCGGTCTTGCCTGGACTAAGATGGAAGAAACGAAGAAACAGTATCTTCCCCAGGTTGTTATTTCAGATGATTTTGATGCCGCATGGGCTGATTATATGAAAGCATACAACAACTGCAAACCGGAAGATTTCCTGGCAGAGGTTCAGGAAGCGGTTTACCACCGAATCGAACTGGTACAAGGAAAAGATGTCAGACCCGCTAAATAAAGGTTTATTAATAGAAAATCAAATACCGCAGGTGGCTGCATAAGTTACCCCAGCCACCTGTTTTACTATTTAAGAAAGCATGGTAATAAAATGGCCGGAGTAAAACGAGTTAAAGCAGATAGGGTAAGTGAGGTTAAGGTTAAAATAACCTGGAAACAAATAGTAAAACAAAGGGAATTGATTATCCTGTCATTTCCGTTTGTAGCATATGTCCTTTTATTTTCGTATGTACCATTAATTGGCTGGGTTATGGCTTTTCAGCAATATAAGCCGAAAGACGGATTTTTTGGGTCCAAATTTGTTGGTTTGGATAAATTTAAATTTTTATTTATTGATAACCCGGATTTCTTAAGAGTAATCCGAAACACTCTTGCAATGGGTGTCATCAATCTGGTATTAAGTTTTATATTTGCCATAGGATTTGCACTAGTTTTGAATGAAGTAGTACATAAAGCACCTAAAAAACTTGTTCAGACCATATCCTATCTGCCTCACTTTTTATCATGGATTATTGTCTGCGGTATCCTGCAGGATGCATTATCGATTGATCAGGGCATTGTCAATGAAATATTAGTTAAGCTGCATATTCTTAAGGAACCCATAAATTTTTTTACTTTTAAAAGTTTGTTCTGGTGGATTGTGGGATTCGGAAATGTGTGGAAGGAAACGGGTTGGAACAGTATTATATACTTGGCTGCTATTACGGCAATTAATACGGATTTATACGAGGCGGCCTCTATTGATGGTGCGGGCAGACTTCGTAAAATGTGGAATATTACACTGCCGGGTATTAAGCCGACAATTTTTATATTGTTATTAATTAATATCGGAAATGTATTAAATGCAGGTTTCGAAATACAGTATTTATTAACGAATGGTCTGGTGCAAAGTGTATCTCAGACAATAGACATTTATGTACTGAAATTTGGTATAAGCCAAGCCGATTATTCACTGGGTACGGCTGCCGGTATTTTCAGGAGTCTTGTTAGCATTGTCCTGATTTTTATAGCAAATTCAGCGGCCAAAGCTGCCGGTGAAGAAAGACTTTTTTAAGGAGGGCGGGATAATGGGAAAAGACAAATTAATATATTCGGGACATAAAAGAATCAGTATTAAGAATATTTTATATTCGGGAATAATTGGCTTGATACTTACGATATTTGTAATAATTACAATTTACCCTATTATAAATACCCTTGCCATTTCTTTTAATGATGCGTTAGATGCAATGAGGGGCGGAGTTTATATATGGCCGCGTAAATGGTCTTTTAACAATTATAGAACGGTATTACATAAGGACAGCATTACTACCGGACTGTATGTTTCGGTGCTTAGAACGGTGGTTGGTACGGTGGTACAATTATCGGTTACGGCATTAATATCATTTGTATTAAGCCGGAAGAATTTTATTTTCTCCAAGCAGATATCCATGTTGTTTGTCCTTACAATGTATGTAAACGGAGGCTTGATTCCCAGCTTTTTGTTACTTCGGCATTTGGGATTTATGAATAATTTTTGGGTTTATATAATACCAGGTATGGTAAGTGCTTTTAACATGCTTGTAATTCGAACCTATATGAATGGTCTACCCGACAGTTTGGAAGAATCGGCCATGATGGACGGGGCGGGGTATTTTAAGATATTTACAAGAATCATAGTACCTTTGTGTAAACCGGTATTTGCGACAATTGCTTTATTTATTGCGGTGGGACAATGGAATTCCTGGTTTGATACAATGCTTTACAATAGAATGGCAGATAATTTAACCACGCTCCAATATGAGCTGATGAAACTACTATCTTCTGTTAGCCAGTTAAGCGGCGATGCCAATACATCCAGTCTGACCAGTTCGGTTACCAGTGTGCAGGTCACAACAAAATCCGTGCGTGCGGCGGCAACCATTCTGACCTGTCTGCCTATCGTGGCTCTTTATCCTTTTTTACAGCGTTACTTTATAACAGGTCTTACCATTGGGGGAGTGAAGGAATAAACGGATATAATATAAGAAGAAGGTACTGTCATTTAAGTAATTATGAAAGGCAGTGCCTTCTTTTTATTAGCTGGAATTTAAGACTTTTATATACATCAAAAATATCTATTCCGAACAACCTGTTTAGATGTTATAATTACTATGGAAACTATAATCCCAACCAGCCTTGGCGGTCAGATAGCATAGGGGGGGATATGGAGGTGCTTATGTGCAGATTTAACTTAATTCTGGTAGAAGAGAGTATAGCAGAGAGTAAAGCAGAGAGTAAAGCTGAGGAATACTTACAATCGCAAGAGTATATTAAAATTTACGATAATTTAAACGGGTATCGGGCCTATGAAAAAGGCTCCTGCAATTGCGGTTCCTTTGTCGGCTCCCTGATCGCTAAAAAGGGCAGAAATTATGAGGAAGCCATCTCGGAACGAAAAAACGAGAAGCTGGATCGGTTATATAAGATAAGGGCTTTGATGAATCAGCCTGATTATAAGGAAAAAAAAGAAGCTTTTATCCGAAAACAGGATAAGATATCAGAAGAATTGAGTGTTTTTTTTAACGCCATCGGAGAATATGAGGAAAAAAGGACCAACGATATTCATGAGCAATACGAAGGGGATGAGCTAAGTAACCGGATGACGGAATTATATGAGGAAGTGGGGAAGCTGCTTTCCTCAATGGAGGAGCAGCCAAAGTACCGGGATAAAAGTGAAGAATACAGAGAATATCTGGAACATAACACAGTAATGAACGAATCTGTCATTTACTATTTAACTGAAACGGAGGAAAGGAAAGCCGAAGCGGAGGAGAAGACGAAAGCACAGGAATACAAAATCCGCCTGGCTGACATACTGGGACCTGAAATAAGCAAGGAAACGGATGAACCGGCTCAAATTGAGTATATGAAGGATTCCATGGTAATTAACGAAGTGATTGACCGGGCAGAAAAAGATACCTTTCAATATAATAGGGAGGAATATCACAATTATTATGAACTGTTTCGAGGTTTGCTTAATAATGTACGGTCTTTTTTATTCTCCACCATATGGAGCGAACCTGGTGAGCCTAGAAACATTAAGAACGTAAGCCTTAAGTCGGTTAAAATTGATGATCTGGCTTTTCTGGAGTTTAATGAAACAATTTGTATTACGAAATGAAACACTCTTGAAAAATTATTTATATTTTGTTTTTTTGTTGGGGTTCCCCGGAAACCAGCCTTTTTTAACCCGCTCCTCCTGTTCAATAATTTCATGTATGGCCCAGAGAGAACTAAAACCAAAAACTCCGCTGATACAGGATAAAATCAGGGAATCAAATATTAGAGATAAAACAACTCCTAATATTCCGGCCACCAGAAATACAGGCCATATTTTTTTCCCAAAGTAGTATTCACATTTAATAACGATAGGATGAAAACATCCAATAATAAGAAAGGTTATAATACCAATAATTAATCCGTTCAGGTTCATATCAGCCTCTTTTCTGATGTATGAATTGTAAGTTAATGTCTTAAAATATTTAAAGATACTGTAACACAGTATGTTCTATCTGTCACTTATTTTATGAAAGAATTGGAAGGAAGACTTTTCATTTATCCATGGGATGAATTGCCCATATATATTAAGTAAAAAATGTAATTAAATCTTGGAGCACTTACATTTAAATATACATAATCAAACTGAAATCGGAAGAGAAAGTAAGGTATCCTAAAGCTTATCTTATGAGATTTGAGTGTCAAAATTGTCTTTTTGTACTTGAACTTTATAAAGAAATTAAACGCAGTTACATGAAAAAGTTAAAGCAATGTAAAAAATACTGTTACAGGTTGACAAACGGCAGGCCATATGAGAAGGTAAGAGAAGAGATACAGATTCATTTGTTCGTCTGACTAAATAAGAATGAGGAATATATATGAGTACAAAAGTTGATAAACGAAGGCTGGAAATCATGAGGCTTTTACAAAGCGAGGAAGAGGTTACCGTAACCGCCATGGCGCAATTATTTGGTGTTACCATGGAAACAATCCGGGGGGATTTTGATTTTCTTGCCGTTTCCCAGGGTTTAATCCGGACCCATGGAGGTTTAACGAAAAAAGACAATAAAAAATATGATAAACATTATTTTTTCCATGAAAGGCAGACCCTTCATATGGAAGAAAAAAAGAAGCTGTGTTACCGCGCCATGGACTTTATATCCGATGGTGACTGCATTTATATTGACTCCGGCTCCACCGTCATTTATCTTCTGAATTATCTGAATCAGAAGCGGGGGCTTACGGTGGTTACCAATTCCGTTGGTTTTTTAATCTGTTATATTATGGACGGCTATGAAGCTATGTTCCGGGAACAGGGACACCGGTTTTTGTTTCTTGGCGGAGAAGTGGAAGCCAATATCAGAATGACTTACGGCACCTTTTTTGAACAAGCGGTTACGGAATTCACCTATGACCATTTGATTTTTTCAGTAGATGCACTGGATACGGAACATGGCGGCAGCAACGTGGATTATCAGTCCTATACCACCATCAAATCAGTATTTAAAAATGCAAGAAATAAAATTTTACTGGCAGATAACAGCAAGTTTGATTTAGGGGCTACCTATAAAGCAGTCCGGCTGGAGGATGTAAACTGTCTGATAACCAACCTTCCCCTGGGTGAACATTGGGTGAATCTGTTGAATCAAAAGCGCATACCTTATTATACGGTTTAGAATTTGGCTGTTTATAATTAAAACAAAATAATTTAGCATAAAAACGATTTTAAAGAAGAATTAACGTATTCTTTACAAAGTTTTTATGCTATTTTTTTGTTTTATATGTTATGATAGTTCCAGACAGATGAAAAGAGTCAGTGGAGTGAAAGAAAATTTAAAAATGAAAGGTTGCCACGATGTGATTCTTTCACTCTTTATTTCTATGGCAATATCCCAGGCAAGCCTGGATATGCAACGGGTGTAAATTATGAAAAAAAATACTTTTGCCAGAATCGGATTCAGCCTGCCGTTTTTGATACCTCTGCTTCTATTCTGGATTCTGCCTCTGTTAATCGCTTTTGCAATTAGTTTTACCGATTGGGACTATATATCACCAAATCTTAATTTTGTCGGGCTTTCAAATTATAAAAGTATGATCATTGACCTGGATTTTAAAAAAGCTCTGGTTAATACCTTTATATTTGCCTTTGGAACCATTGTTCCTACCATTGGTTTAGGATTTTTGCTGGCTCTTTTATTTGAAAAAGAGTTTCTTGGTAGTAAGTTTTTCCGCAATATTCTCTTTAGTCCATGGATAACACCAGCAGTAGCCGTATCTATGGTGTGGTCCTGGATTTACGAACCGGAGAGAGGGTTTGCCAATCATTTTCTGAACCAGTTGGGCTTTGAATCCCTTCAATGGCTGCAAAGCCGGGATACGGCCATGTTGTCCGTTATTATATTTACCGTGTGGAAATCCGTGGGATGGACCTTTCTGTTTTATATCGGTGCACTGTCCCAGGTACCGAAAAGCATTTATGAAGCAGCGGAAATAGACGGTGCAGGATATTTTAAAAAATTACGTCATATCACCTTGCCCTTTATATCACCCACTACCTTCTTTTTGTTTATTGTTAACCTGATCCAGGCGATCCAGGTATATGATCAGATCCAGATTATGACCCAGGGCGGGCCGGGCGGCAGTACCACCACCCTATTGTATCTGTATTATGAGAAATCCTTTGAGAATTTTCAGATGGGTCCGGCCAATGCAGTAGCCATGGTGATTCTCGTTATCATTATTGTTCTATCCCTTGCCAGCAACAAAATCAGCAGCAAGTGGGTGCATTATGAATAAGGCTTCTTTTGTTTTAATAAGCTATGTGCAAAAGAGCAGGCAACGCGTGCTTAAAACGCAGATGGGGGCTAAGTATGAAAGATAGATTATTACGGGTATTCAAATACATATTCTTATGCATCATTTCTTTTCTGTTTGCATTCCCGTTTTTATGGATGCTTTTCGGTGCCTTTAAGTCCAATAATGAAATCTGGCAGACACCGTACCGGCTGCTGCCGGAGCATATCAGTCTGTCGGAGCTGGCAGATAACTTAAAGGCAATCAACCTGTACGGATACCTGGGAAACAGTTTCCTGGTAGGCATAACCGGGACCCTTTTAATCCTTTTGGTCAGCGGAATGTTTGCATATGCCGTGGTGTTTCTGCGCAGTAAAAGTATGGACCGGATTTTTGTCATTGTATTAATTACCTATATGCTGCCGGCGGCGGTGACCTATGTACCTTCCTATGTAATCCTGGCTAAACTGCATATGCTGGATAAGTTATCCGGTCTGATATTTTCTTATCTTGCCAATGTATTTGCTGTATTTTACTTCAGGCAGTCTTTTATGAAAACCAGTATGGATTTTGTAGAAGCTGCAAAAATCGACGGAGCGAATCATCGGTCAATTTTACGCCATGTAATATTGCCTTTGAATAAAACCGCATTTTGCTCAGTGGGCTTATTAACCTTTATTCAGCTGTATAACAGTTATATGTGGCCCGGCATTATGCTCAAAAGCCAGGAGAAATATTTGATTTCCCAAGGCTTGAGACAGTTTTTCATACAAGAAGGAGCATATGGGATGAACTGGTCGCAGATTATGCTGGCGAGTACGGTTGCGGTTCTGCCCGTGGTCATCATCCTGATTGCAGCCCAGAAATGGCTTATGGCTGCCATTTCACAGGACAGCGGAGTTAAATTTTAGCAACTCCAGGTAGTTTTAAGTGACTTAAAAGGAGGAAATGTAATGAAGAGAAGAGGAATTAGTATTGTAATTGCCGCTATATTGCTTATATCAGCCCTGACAGGCTGCGGATCTAAGCCTGCCGCGGGAACTGAAAACAGCGTTAATAACACCGCTTCCCAGACAGAAGCGGAGCCGGACGCATCATCTTCGGCTGACGGCAAAAGCGACGCCAACGAAACGAAAGCCGAAGACAGCACTGCTGCTCCGGTGGAAGTAGAATTCTGGCATGCCCTGGGAGGTACCCTGGGAGATACCCTGCTAAGCATAATTGATGAATATAACGGTTCTCAGAGCAAATATGTTATTAAACCCGTTACGGTGGGCAGCTATTCGGAAATTGACCAAAAACTCCAGGCAGCCTTTGCGGCAAAATCAACACCTGCCCTGGTAGCCGGCGGCTCACATGATACTTTTTATAAGAAAGGCCTCGTTGAAGCCTTTGAAGATTATATGCCCGGAGATTACGATAAGGCTGATATTGTAGGCGGTTTCATGGATGCTGCAAACAGGGATGGCAAAATGGTATTTGCGCCTGCTTACGGAACTTCACAGGTACTCTACTATAATGCGGCGGTTTTAAAGGAATCCGGCTATGGAGAAGAAGCTTTTGGCTCCTGGCAGACTTTAGTGGCTATGAAAGATAAAGTAAAAGGAATAGACACAAACAAAGGAAAAATTGAATATGTCTGGGAACCTATGTGGGGCTCGGGTAATATGATGGATGCCGTATCCAGTGCCGGCGGCAGATTTATATCCGAAGACGGGAAAACCGTTCTGATTAACGAAGCAGCCTGGGTTGAAGTTTTAGACCAGTTCAGGAGCTGGATTCATGACGATAAATCCATGAAAATCTATTCCGGCGGCCAGGGCTGGGAATACTGGTATAAAACCATGGATGACTGGGTATACGGTAAGTCTTTAGGATATACCGGTTCACCGGGAGATTACACCATCGCACTGGAAGCAGTAAAGAAAGCAGTTGAGGAAGGTTATAAGAATGAATTTGCGGTGGCAGTACAGCCCGGCTGGAAGGATAACGCTCCGGCACCGTTTTTCAGCAGTCTGATGTACTATATTCCAAAGGGGGATAACCTTTCGGAAGAACAGAAGAAAGGCGCCGCAGAATTTGTAACTTTTGCTACCAATACCTCTAACACAGCAAAGTTTTCCATGGGAACCGGTTATGTTGCCGTAAGAAAGTCCGTATTGGACTTACCGGAATACCAGACTTACCTGGAATCCAATCCGGATGCGGATGTTGCCCTGAAACAGATTGATGAATATGCGGTTCCTGAATTCATTGATCCTACCGGCGGAGCTATTTTCAATGCTTTAACGGATGCGGTGGATCAGATTCAAATCGAGAATATTCCGGCAAAAGAAGCACTGGATGCCGCTGCCCAAAAAGCACAGGCAGAGTTAGATAAAGTAAATAAATGATTCCGGTGTCAAAGGTGAATTCTGTGTTGCGAATGAATATGATGTAAGTTTTACTAACATATATAAAAACGTTTATAAAATTAAATAGGAACGGGCTGTAGTGAATAGGCTGAAAAAGGCTTATTTTGCCGCAGCCTTATCCGCGTATCTAAAAGGACAACGCAAAATATTTCCCGGGAACTATCCAAAAATGGCGAGAAATGAATGGTTCAGCAAATGCTTATAAGGAGGTAATTACAATGGTAAAAGCAGCAGCAATACAAAATAAAATGGAAAAGATAAAG
>JAEZSL010000087.1 GCA_023443925.1 Bacillota bacterium
CGGCCAGGGCGGGGGAACAAGGCCGGGGTTTCGCGGTAGTAGCAGAGGAAATAAGAAAGCTTGCCGAGCAGTCTGCTAATTCCGTAGTTAAGATTGGTGATTTGATTGGAAGTATACAAGATGAAACGGCCAAGGTTGTAGCTATTATGAATGATTCAACCCAGGCGGTCACGGACGGAGTTACGGCAGTTGACAAGGCAGGCATTTCCTTTGAACAGATATTCGGAGAAATAATGGCCATAACCGAAAAAATAAATGAGGTCGGCGCAGCCACACAGGAAATTAAAAGCGGCAGTGAGGAATTGAACGATTCCATTAAAAATATTGCTTCCATTGCAATGGAAAGTGCAGCCTCCAGTCAGCAGATCAGTGCGGCTTCCGAAGAACAATCGGCCACCGTAGAGGAAATCACAAAATCCTCCCAGGAGCTAGCGGTTCTTGCGCAGGAACTAAGGATGAATGTATCCAGATTTCAGTTATGATAGAATGGAAGTGAAATGAGGAGTGCAAATAAGTTAGTTTGGCAACTCGTTTATGAAATACGATTGAAGCAACAAGATTATAAACATGTAACATGTTCATGAAGGGTAATATGCTCATGAAGATGTAACGTATTCATGAAGATGTAACGTATTCATGAAGATGTAACATATTCATAAATTTTCATCAATTAAATTTATATTAAAGAAAATCACCCTTTTAAAGTTCAAATTGCAGCTAAAAGGGTGATTTTGATTTATATACATGAATTTTAATAGGGGCTTTGTTAACCTTTTTGGTTCCGGTACTGAACCGGTGTCATACTGTAAGTTTTTTTAAAGAGTCAGTTAAAGTGTTCCACATTCTGATAACCTACGGTTTTTGCGATGGCATCCACAGTCATTCCTTTATTTTTCAACAAGGCTTTCGCTTTGTTGATCCGTATTTCTTTCACAATATCTCCGAAGGTGTCTCCGGTACTTTCTTTAATATATTTGGATAAGTAAGGCTTGGATAAATAAAATTTAGCCGACAGGTCTTCCAGTGTAATAGGAACCGGAAAATGCAGTAAAAACCAGTTCACCTGCATAAGGAGAGCGTTTATATACCCGCATTCCGGTAAGTCTTTCATACTTTTCACAGATTTCCGGATTGCCAAAATCAAGTCCGAGTTTCACTCCGTGAGAATAAATTCATGGCAAGGGTTATGATATCTACATTATCCGTACATTCCCCGTTAAGTACCTTCCACCCGGTAATCTGCAAAGCAGACGGGCAAAGGAACTTTCCGAAGTATATGAATATACCCCCGAAGGCTTATTAAAGGCTGCCATTGCAGGAGGTATGCGCTATAGCTATACCTATGATATTATGGGCAGATTAGAGGAAAAGAAGGCAAGCGGAAGAACCTTGCTATCCTTTGTATATGATAGGAACGGAAATCTGCGGAAACAGAAGGATGTAACCGGAAAACAGACAGAATATTATTATAATCTAAATGATGAAATCAAGGAAATATGGGATGACGATAAGCCTATCGTCGAGTATAATTATAATGAAGACGGTACCATAAAGAGTCTGCGAAACGGTGAAAACCTATATACAGAATATACCTATGATAATTTAAGATCTGACGGGGTTACGCAGTACTTTGTCAGGGAAAATTCTAGCATATAAATATTACCGGTACGACAGTAACGGAAACCGAACTGGAAAACAGCAGCTCCATGGAGGGATTAGTTATACTTATGACAGTCTGAACGATTAACCAAGGTGCAGTGTCCTGGAAGCTGGGAGGAACTATCTTATGACAAGGCTGGGAACCGTACCAGAAGAATCAGTCCAAAGGGTGAGGAACTTTACCAGTATGACAGCAGGAACCGCTTAAACAGCCATAGTGTTAATGGTATTATAAAAGACTACACCTATGATAGCGCCGGAAACTTATTAAAGGATGGAAAGAATCAGTACAAGTATGACGCCTTTAACCGGACAAGCAGAAGAGAGACCTTTGACGGAAATATCCAGATAAACATAAATGGTACTGGCAGTAATACCAAGGGGTATACTTTTACTCATATGGAAATAAAACCTTAGAAGGAGGTTATATGAACATTATTAATTACACAGCAGAAGAGTATAATTTTAACAAGGCGATGCAACATAATATCAATGAAAATATACAGCCATTATTATTTTCTCATAATTTTACAAAATTTTCACCCAATAAGTATGTCCGTGAGTTAGATGGATTATTACAATTTATCAATTTCAATGTTGGCAAAGAGAGGGTAAAAGCTTTTGCGTTTTATATTCCTATTTTTTTTCCTTATGATAATCTTTTGAGCTTTGGAATTGAAATTACTGGCTCATCGGGGATAAGTCTTTTACAAGGTAAATATTTTCCGACTTTGTACGAGCGGGAAAAACATAATAAGATGATTCAGTGGGAAGATTATAATAAAGTACATCTACCCAATATTGAAAAGTTGATATACTCAATAAAAGAGGGAATTTTACCTGAAAAAGATAGAATAGGTTCTTTGGCAGATTTTATTAACGTTCTAGAATGTGAACGGCCAATATTTTTTGGTGAAGAATATGACATTCGTTCGCGTAACGGGGTAGATCATCGTTACATAATGGCTGTATATAAATGCTTAACAGAGGAGTATGGCCAGGGAGTCATAGAATTGAAAGAATTAAAGAGATTAATGGAGGAGGATGTATCAAAGGGTCTGCAGCCTTCAGTAATTAATATCAGTATAAAGGAATATCTGGAACGTTTTTTAAACTCCATTAAAAGTCAGGAAGTCTATAATTCGGCCGGGAAAGAGGAATTTAAGAAATGTTTTGATACAATATGTAATGAGAGAAGGAAAAAGTACAAGCTATTAAATAGTTATTTAATGACCACAAGATAGTAATTGATAAATGACAGAGATTGAGTTTAGTATTCAATAAATAATATAAAAATATATATAAACCTAATACTAAAGGGGGAAAGGGAAACGTAAGACGTCCAGATTTTCAATGGAAACCAGGTACTCCAGAAAAAATTAAATTGTCATGTACAATAAAGAAGTTGGGCAATATTTCCTATTGAAAAGACAGCTAATAGATGCAAAAGTCTACTAACTGTCTTTTTATTGTTCAAAATTATAAATTTAACAAAATCGCTAGTAAGATGGCTGTAGAAACGTTTGATCCAAATACGGGAAATTTTAATCTTAGTGGGACTATCTTATTCCAGGACTTTACATTTCAAATTCTCAATATAGATTATTTTTTTATCTTTAGAGATGGAAAATGAAGTATATGTCATGTTAACCTGCATTACAATGAGACTGTTACAAATGATTTACTTTTAATTTTAAAGAATCTTCAACAGAGACATTGCTTTCTACGGATACCTTCTTAAACTATTTCTGGTTCCGGTACTGAACCGGTGTCATACTGTAAGTCTTTTTAAAAAGTCTGTTAAAATGCTCCACATTCTGATAACCTACGGTTTCCGCTATGGCATCCACAGTCATCCCTTTATTTTTCAACAGGGCTTTTGCTTTGTTAATCCGTATTTCTTTCACAATATCTCCGAAGGTGTCCCCGGTGCTTTCTTTAATATACTTGGATAAGTAAGGTTTGGATAAATAAAATTTAACCGACAGGTCTTCCAATGTAACCGTCTTATAATGATTCTGAATGTAATTCATAATTTCTACGATGCGATCATCTTTTCTAAAAGGAACTCCTTTGACTTCCGCCAGCTGATTCACTGCCGAAACAAGGGCTTCAATGGAGGATTTAATAATATCTTCATCAATACCCACGCCCCAGTACATCTTATTCTGAAAATTAATCCCGATATAAGAGACGGCTTTGGAAGAGGTGCCTTTGGATAAAGCATGCTCCTCATATATGATTAAATCGTAATTGATACCAAAATACTGTTTCAAAGCATTGCTGACTGCATCTAACCTTCCGTTGCCGTTAGCATTTACGACAAAAGCTTCACCGTTCCGGTTAATGGTTAATTCGGCCATTATGCCGTCCACCTGCTTAAAATGAGTTTCTGTTACGGTAAATACCGGGGTGTAGTTGGTGTATTTATCTTCAAAAACCTGATAAACCAAAGCAGGTGAAAGTTCTTTATGTTCACGGTCCGATACGCTTTTAATATAATAGCCGACTTCTTCTTTCATTTTCTCCGGTATTGATAAACCAAAATTCTGTTTTAAGATATAGCTTACACCGCCTTTGCCGGACTGGCTGTTGATACGGATTACATCTGATTCATATTCCCTGCCGATATCTTTGGGATCTACAGGCAGGTAGGGTACATTCCAGAACCGGCAATCCTTATCTTCCCGCCATTTCATGCCCTTTGCAATAGCATCCTGATGGGAACCGGAAAAGGCAGTGAAAACCAGTTCGCCTGCATAAGGAGAACGTTCATATACCCGCATTCTGGTAAGTCTTTCATACTTTTCGCAGATTTCCGGCATATTGCCAAAATCAAGCCCGGGGTTCACTCCGTGAGAATACAGATTCATAGCAAGGGTAATAATATCGACATTGCCGGTCCGCTCCCCGTTCCCGAATAAAGTTCCTTCCACCCTGTCGGCTCCTGCCAATACTCCAAGTTCTGCATCGGAGATTCCGGAACCCCTGTCATTGTGGGGATGTATGGATAAGATAACATGCTCTCTGTGTTTTAAGTTCTTACTCATGTATTCCACCTGAGAGGCAAATACATGGGGCATGGCATTTTCCACCGTAGTGGGAAGATTGATAATAGCCTTGTTTTCAGGGGTTGGCTGCCAGATATCCAAAACGGCATTGCAGATATCCAGTGCATAGTCTACTTCTGTGCCCGGAAAACTTTCCGGACTGTATTCAAAGGAGAAATTACCGGTGGTTTTATCGGCCAGATCCTTTAATAACCTGGCTCCGTCTACGGCTATCCTCTTGATTTCCTCTTTATCTTTGCCAAAAACCTGCTCCCGCTGGGCAACCGAGGTGGAATTGTATAAATGTACTACCGCGTGGGGAGCACCTTTTAATGCCTCAAAGGTTCTCTTAATAATATGTTCCCTGGCCTGGGTCAGAACCTGGATAGTTACATCCTCCGGGATCATGTTCTCTTCGATAATCCTCCGGAGAAAATTATATTCGGTATCGGAAGCAGCCGGAAATCCAACTTCGATTTCCTTAAAGCCGATTTCTACAAGCATTCGGAAGAATTCTACCTTTTCCTCCATACTCATAGGCTCTATCAGGGCCTGGTTCCCGTCCCGTAAATCCACACTGCACCAGTAAGGTGCCTTATCGATATGGTCTTTTTTAACCCAGTCATAAGTAACAACGGGCGGCATAAAATAGGATTTTTCATACTTGTTATAATTTTTCATAATGCTTCCTTTCTGTCCGATAGAATGTAAAGTGAAAAGAGGTTCACTTCGGGGTTCTTTAATTCTGTCCACAGTTTCGGACGCAAAAAACTTCCGCTCCTATAGATGTGAACATTTACTATAGAGACGAAAGATGAATTCTTACGCGGTACCACTCTATTTCATGATAAATCATGCACTTTTGAAGCACGGGAATTCCTTATGCTTCTGCCCTGTAACGGTGGCTTCCGGCTGCATCTACTTAATTGTTCAACGAGCTGCTCCAAGGCGAGTTCATAATAACCTTTCTACTGTTTCGCATCACCCAACAGCTTTCTGATATCCGGGTTACTATTACTATTCCTTATCCCTGCATTTGATTTTTTATAATTTTAGCATATAAGTAATAGAAATAATAGTGATAAATTTAATCAGTTTTATTGATATATTTTAATATATTATCGGAAAAATATCAAATTTATCAGATAATTCATATAATGCAATCAAAGGATGAACTAAGTTAAAGGTATTGTAGGAGAAAATATTACCAAAAGCAGGTAATTTCATATATTTAAAGGATGAAATATGGTAAGCTGTAGTAAAAGGATTAACAGGCTGTCTGTTTTGTTGTCCCGGTATGGGGTTGCAGGCAGCTACCGGTAGAAGAGGGAGGTACGGTTATGGAGTATAAGGTTTTAAACGGAACCGATTTAAAGGTAAGCAGGATCTGTTTGGGAGGAGGTAATTTCGGGGAGAAACTTGACCGGGAAACAGTCTTTCAGGTATTGGATACCTACATCGACGGAGGCGGTAACTTTATTGACACGGCAAATGTGTACTGCCGCTGGATACCCGGCTTAGCTAATTCCAGTGAAAAAATGATCGGGGAATGGTTAGAATCCAGAAGTGCAAAGAATAATGTAATCATAGCTACAAAAGGAGGCCACTATGATTTACAGTCACCACTTGTTTCAAGAGTCACAAAAGCAGATATCAGGCAGGATCTTACAGAGAGTATGAAGACTCTTTTACTTGACCGGATTGATTTATACTGGCTGCACCGGGATGTCCCAAATAAACCGGTAGAAGAGATTGTGGATTATATGGAGGAATTGGTAAGGGAAGGCAGCATCCGCTATTACGGGGCTTCTAATTTTAGTCAAAAGCGTTTGGAAGCAGCGCGTATCTATGCCAGTAAGAATCATTTACAGGGATTTAGCGCCGTATCTAACATGTGGAGTGCTGCAAGTATTAATCCGGTTTTTGATTCCATGCGGGATGCTACCATGGAATTAATGAGTCCGGCTTTATATGAGTGGCACAAAGAAACCGGACTGCCTATGATTCCTTACACTTCCACAGCCAACGGATTTTTTGAAAAACTATACCGTGCCGGTGCCAGGGTAGAGGAAGGCAGGCTCCTGACACCAGTAGCTGACCTTGGCCTTTCGGACCATTTGATTAAGATTTATCTGAATGATAGGAATCTTCGCCTGTATGAAGTATTACTGGAAACACATAAAGAAACCGGTGCCTCTGTAATTGCACTTTCCCTGGCTTTTTTAATCAACCAGCCCTTTGATGTGGTACCGGTTGGCAGTGTTACGAAACCAGAACAGCTTAACGGACTGTTAGAAGCAGGCGGATTAAAGCTTGACCCGCAATTTACGGAGAAATTTCAAAAATTTATTGACCTATAGTTACCTCTAAGTACTAAAATGGAAAGGTAAACCGGATGTATGAATTCGAAAGAGAGGTGTTTTTGTAATGGAAAATTTTCAATATTTTACTCCGACAAAAGTATTGTTTGGTAAAGGTACGGAAGAGAAAACAGGAGAACTCATAAAAGAACAGAACTGCAAAAAGGTTCTGGTTCATTACGGCAGTAACAGTGCCAAAAAGTCAGGTCTTTTGGACCGGATTTTTGATTCCCTGAAACAAGAAGGAATTGATTATGTAAGCTTGGGCGGAGCGGTACCTAATCCAAGACTTTCCAAAGTTTATGAAGGGATTGAACTCTGCCGGCAAGAAGGAGTGGATTTTATCCTGGCGGTAGGCGGCGGAAGTGCCATAGATTCTGCAAAAGCAATTGGTTATGGTGCAGCCAATGAAGGGGATGTCTGGGATTTGTTCGAAGGAAAGAGGGAGCCGGCAGGGTGTCTTCCCATCGGTGTTGTGCTGACCATTGCGGCAGCGGGAAGCGAAATGAGCAATTCCTGTGTTATTACCAAAGAAGAAGGCTGGTTAAAAAGAGCCTGTAATACGGATTACGGACGCTGCAGATTTGCCATAATGAATCCGGAATTAACCTATACGCTGCCCCAGTATCAGACTCAGAGCGGCTGTGCGGACATCTTAATGCATACTATGGAGCGTTATTTTTCCGGCGAAAACACCATGGAACTGACAGACAGTATCAGTGAAGCCCTGATGCGTACGGTAATAAAAAATGCTCTGATTTTAACGGGGGAACCGGCAAATTATGAAGCCCGGGCTGAAATTATGTGGGCGGGCAGCCTATCCCACAACGGACTCACCGGATGCGGTACAACCGGCGGAGACTGGTCTTCACATCAGTTAGAGCATGAACTTGGGGGAATGTTTGATGTAACCCATGGTGCCGGTCTGGCAGCTGTTTGGGGCAGTTGGGCCAGGTATGTATATAAAACCTCCCCCAGCCGTTTTGCCCGGTTTGCAGTGAAGGTAATGGGAGTTCCTGATTTTTAGGAGGATGATAAAACCTCTCTGGAGGGTATTATAGCCATGGAGCAGTTTTATAAAAGCATCGGTATGCCTACTTCCATACACGAAATGGGAATTGATTTAACTAATGACCAGATCCATGAGCTTGCTTATAAATGCAGCTTTATGAATACAAGAACCATCGGACGCTTTCAGATACTTAATATGGAAGATATGAAAAATATTTTTACTATGGCACGTTGATTAAATTAAATCATTCTTAAGTTCGTAAAAAGGTATAAAAGAAGCTTTATTATAAAGGTATCAAGAAAAGGTATCGAGAAAAGCTATCAAGAAAAGGTATCAAGAAAAAGTATGAAGAAAAAGGTATTAAGCAAAGTCTTCAAATAAAAAGATATATCATAAAAAGGGACGGGTTATGAACGGATCTTTATAAGTTGGATTTTAGGTCTGGCATATGGGGGGAAGTTCATAACCCGTCCTTATTAAGGAATAAGATTAATCTTAGAGCTATTGAGTTTATTTAATTTACTACTATAATTACTTTTATAACTTACGGAATCTTAGATGTAAATCCGTTATAAGTTTGTTATGCTCCTATTTCCTGGTAAGGTGGATAATTCAGCATAATGCGTAGTTACAGAAATCTGTAATCTGTTTCCAGCTAAAATACCATTTTCTGAATCGTTACATCTGCTATTTCCGCCGCTTTCTGCTCAAATTCTGCAGCAGCCTCGTCTGCATTATCAATAAATTCCAGTATTATCAGACCGTTAGGACTGCAGGAATCCTCAGAGGTAACATGAAGACCCAGGCGTGTGCTGATTTCACAGCCATATTCGGATAACAATTCTTGAAATTTGCCTGCGGACTTCATTCGTTCCCTTAATTTAATACCCATTATGATTTTTGACATGTGACTATATCCCTTCTTTTATTTCGGTTATTTATCTGCCGGCCTGCGGATATTCTAAAACTAACCGGACAAACGTATTTACCTGCTCTATATTATGATTCATTAACCGGATTTTATGAAATAGATCGGATAAAATAATTACAAAACATCTGTTTTGTAAGAGTACAATCTGCAGCAAGGAAGATTATGGGTGTTGATTTTAGGATTTTAGTTGTACATCTTATTAAAAAATGATACATTATCAAAAAGAGGAGGAACTGACCATGATTAATACTACCCGGTTAACGGAAGAATTTTGTAAATTAGTTTCCATTGATTCGTCATCCTTTAAAGAAAGGGAAATGGCCGATTTATTAACGGCATATCTCACGGAACTGGGATTTGAGGTTACGGAAGACAAAGCCTATGAGCATTATAATGGAAATGCGGGAAATATATACGGCTTTTTAAAAGGAGATATAGAAGGAGATCCTATTTTATTCTCCGCCCATATGGATACGGTAGAGCCGGGCTCCGGTAAAAAAGCCGTTGTACATGAGGATGGAACTATAACCAGTGACGGAACCACCGTTTTGGGGGCGGATGATTTATCCGGAGTTGCTGCCATATTAGAAGCGGTAAGAACCATAAAAGAAGAAGGACTTTCTTACAGAAGTATCGAAGTATTATTTACCATTGCTGAAGAGGTTTATATCAGAGGAAGCGAAGTATTTGACTATAGCATGATTCAGGCTAAAGAGGCTTATGTACTGGATTTGAGCGGGCCGGTGGGAACAGCGGCATTAAAGGCACCAACCCTGGTTTCCTTTGAAGCCAGATTTACAGGTAAAGCGGCCCATGCCGGATTTGCACCGGAGAAGGGTATCCATGCCATTTCCGTGGCTGCCGAAGCGATTACCGCCATCCGCCAGGGAAGAATAGATGAAGAAACTACGGTAAATGTAGGCACCATAGAAGGGGGCCTTGCCAGAAACATCGTACCGGAAAACTGTATCCTGAAAGGGGAAGTGCGAAGCTTAAGCCATGATAAATCCTTAGCTGAGGTTGAAAAGATAAGAGAAGTATTTAAAGCAACGGCGGACTTAAGAGGAGCTGTACTGGACTTTGAAACTTCCTTCGGCTGTATTGCTTATGATGTGGACAGGGAGCATGAAGTTGTTAATCGTTTTGAGCTGGCCTGCAGAGAGTTGGGTTATAAAACGGATTATATTGCTACCTTTGGCGGCAGTGACAACAACAATTTTGTCCGCAATGGCATAACCGGAATTGTTATGGCCTGCGGAATGAATGAAGTTCATTCCTGTAAGGAATATACCCATGTTGAGGAGCTGAAACGCTGCAGTAATATAACTTTAAAATTAATGACCGGAATGTAAAGGTCAGAAACCGGAACAAGTTTGGAAGCGGATTCGAAAAAACAGAATTTGAAAATCGGGCAGAGTATATTAATTAGATATGCTCTGCCTGTTTTTTTACTAATCCTGCTGATGATAGGTTGATGACCGTTATTTACCCGAACAGTCTGGCAGCAGGAGAAATTAGAAATTATATCATTCTTTGACCGAAAAATTATAACGTTAAAGGTAAATCTATTGTACACGTAATCCATTGATTTTACCGTAAAATCATAAAAACACGAATTAAATAGGTGAATCACGAATTAACTTCACATTTTACGCAAAAATTCAGTAAACGTTAAGTGAGAAGGTAAATTCGTGATTTTCTGAAAAACTTGATTTTGCAAGACTAAAATCACGCTTTACCAGTTTACGAGTTACTTAAATAGCGTTATAATGCACTTATAGGAGTCTGTTTCCA
>JAEZSL010000291.1 GCA_023443925.1 Bacillota bacterium
GTCGCGATACGATACTTCTTACGATAACTATAATTATCTATCTTGCTTAACTTATGGCAAATCTTTTTTCCTTAAGCAATTTCTTACATTCCTAAGACTAAGCTAATTATTTTCTTCTAAACTAATCATTTTCTTTTAAACTAATTATCCATTTATTACTTCAAAATCATAATGGAACCCTCAGACATCATGGTTTCATATATTCCTCTGCTGTAAGTTTAAACTGCAGTGTAATATCGTCTTTTCCGACATAGACAGCATTTATTATTTTTGTTAGCAGCATTTTAATCCGCTCATTCTCCAGACTTTGAAATTCTTCCATCCAAAGAGGAATCATTTTCTTTTCTTTTTGAACCTTATCAACTACTGCCCGTATTACAAAAATCCTGTTCTCTAACCGGCCTAACTCTGCTTTTTCATTATCCAGCCTATCACTAACCTCCTGAATCTGCTCTAATAACAGCTCCTCTGTAAATTTACCGCTGCCTTTTAAAGTATTGATTATCTCCGATTTCAGTAGTTTCAGCTCTTTTTCTTTTACCTGGATTACTTCATCTTTTCCCTTAATACGCTTATTCACTTGTGTTATTTCAGCTTCGAAATTATGAATTAATACTTCTTTAAAATCCACCTGCTTCATTCGTCCTAGCAGCCTGCTTATTTCCTCTAGTACGGCTTCTTCTATACGCTCTGCCGGATAATAACCGCTGCTGCAGTCATTCTGTCCGTTTCTGCGTCCGTAACAGATGTAATAAGCCTTCCGGACCTTACTGTTCTTTCCCGCCTTCGTATAAGCATAGTGAAGCGTTAATCTGGCTCCGCAATACCTGCAATAAGCCAGCCCGGTTAATAACAACGGGCTTTTCGTCTGCCTGGGTATATTACCTGCTGCCGTTCCTGCCCTGTTTTTTAGAATACTTTGTACTTCCTCCCACTGTTCCTCCGGTATAATAGCCAGCTCCTGATATCTTACTTGTGACACCCTGCATTGAGACTGATTCGTATATTTTTTGTCCATGAAAGTATTTGTATTCCGGCCATAGGTAAAATAGCCTTTATATATGGTATTTTTTAGTATTCCCATGATGGTAGAGCCCGACCACTGTTTTCCTTTCTTGGATACGATTCGTTTTAGATTAAGCTCCTGTGCGATCCGTCTGGAACCAAAACCTTTAAGGTAACATAAATCAAAGATTCTTCGTACTATTTCTGCTTCCGTTTCTTTAATAACCAGTTTTTTAATCTCTCTTCCCTTTGCATTGTGATCACCGGTAGAGATATGGGTGTATCCGTAGGGTGGTGGCCCTCCTAAGTATTTACCGGCATCCGCCATCTGTTTTTTTGCTTCCAATGTTCTTTGCTGAATTTTTTTACTTTCGCCTTCTGCCTGCCAGAATGTAATATAATTAATAAGTGTATCCGTATGATTATCCAGCACCCGCTGTCCTTCTTTTACCGACCACATCTCAATACCGTGGTCGATAAACCACTTTAAGACATATGGTGTTTCTTCTTCAATTCTTCCAAGGCGGTCAAACATAAAAACCAGTACGGCATCAAATTGATTTTTCATCGCATCAGTCCGCAGCTGTTCTAATACTTCCCTTTTCTCGGCCTTTACTTTATATCCGGAAACCCCTTTTTCTGAATATTCCTTTACATATTCCCAATCTTTATGAGCAGCTATAAATTTCAAACAGGCATTCCGCTGCATGGGAATATCTTCTTCTGTCATTTGCTTTTTTGTGCTGACTCGGTAAAAACAAACCACCCGTTTTTTTGTACTCATATATAACCTTCCTTCTATGACCGCTTTTCCTTTTCATTTTTATAACTACAGATAAACTTCTTAATAAAATAATATTTTACTGCGTTAAGCATCCGTTATTATCTGCCTCCACGGTCACCTAAACCCAAGTCGTAAGTTTTCTTCTCAGTTAATTCATCTTTAATAATATTATCCTGTAATTTTTCCATATATGCGTCAGATAGCAATTCTAGCAGTTTCTTGGTATTCCCGGTTCTCACGGTTTCAAATTCCAGATTAATGTCCAGATTATACTGTTTATTAAAACGCTTTAGAATTATTTTTCCCTCTGATGTTTTGGTGATATCATATCCGCTAACCTCAAAAGTTGGTTCATTTTCATCCGTCTGCTCCTGCAATTCCTCGTTATCCACTTTTTTTCCGCTCATAGCCTGCACTTCCTGGTTCAGTTGTCTTATCATTAAACGATATGCCACAAAACATGTCCAGATTCAAAAAAATCTCCGGTCCACCACTAAGCGGCACCGGAGATTCCAGGAAAGAGTCTATATAAAAAAAGTTGTTGTACAATTAAAATTCTATCATGCTATTTAGAAGGGTTTATATTTCTCAGGAATGTTGTGGAAAGTATGCGCAAATGGCTGCAAAGTTTACCTTTTTGCTACAGCAGCCCACCAAATATTAACCTTTTACCGCACCGGCAACCATACCCTGTATGATCTGTTTGCTGAATACGAAGTAGAATACAACGATAGGAGCCATCGTGATAAGCATAGCAGCCATGATTTTTGTATAGTCGGAACTGAACTGTCCCGTAAACTGTGTCATGGCCAGAGGAACTGTCTGGAGTCTGGGATCCTTAATAAGAACCAGGGCGAAGGAAAATTCGTTCCAACAGCTGAAAGTCTGAATAATACCGATGGTTGTAAGTATCGGTTTACACATCGGTAATATGATGGAGAACAGGGTTCTGGAAAAACTGCTGCCGTCAATGGCTGCAGCCTCTTCCAGCGCAACCGGAATGCTCTTTACATATCCTTCTACCAAAAAGATCGCGATAGGAAGACCAAAGGAAACATAAGGCATGATTAATGTAAACCACTGGTTACCTAATCCGCTGCGGGTAAAAACCACATAAACCGGCACTAAGAGGGAATGAATCGGAATCAGCATACCCATCAAAAAAATAATATATAACACCCGGTTTCCCGGGAACTTAATTCTTGCCAGAATATAACCTACGATAAATCCAAAGAGGATGATAAAAAATACGGAAATAACTGTGGTTCTTAAACTGTTAAGTACGGATTCAAAAATATGATAATCCGAATTGGTAAGAATGTTGATATAATTATGAAAATTCGGATTTTTGGGCAGACCCATAACATCCGCATTAAAAACTCTTTTTTCCTTTAAGGAAGAGTAGAACATCCATACCAGCGGAAATATGCAGGATATGGAGAACACGATTAAAACTGCATTCATAAATATGGACAAAATTTTTGTTTTTATAACAGAGGCAGTATCTCTGCCGGAATTATTAGCAGCCATTACCTATCTCCTCCTTTTTCCCTGGATAATACTTTAACTAAAAGCTGTGTGGCACCGATTACAACTAAGCTGGCTAAGAATATGCCAATAGATATGGCACTTCCGTATCCCATGTTCTGCTGGGCAAATGACACCTTATAGCCATAAAGAGCCATAACCATGGAGGCATTACCGGGACCGCCGGCTGTCATAACGAATATATGGTCAAATGCTTTCATGTTACCGGCCACACAAAGAGTAACGCAAACCAGTAAAGTATTTTTAATTAATGGCAGTACGATGTAAATCGCTCTCTGGAATCCGTTAGCACCGTCAATTTCGGAAACTTCAAATATTTCCTTATCAACGGAGGAAATGGCTGATAAAATAATAACCATATAGTATCCGATAAACTGCCAGATTAAAGGAATTGCAATTAATAACATAACCAGTTTCGGTTCATTAAGCCAAACCTTGGTAGCATCATGTTTACCAATCAGGTCTAAAAACCAGTTGAGAATACCACGCTTATAGTCATAAACCATAGTCCAGATAAAACCGATGGATACAGCAGCCACGGTACTGGGGAAGAAACCAAAGGTACGGTGTATCCCTTTTAATACTACATGGCGTGAGTTGATCATTAATACAAAAACAAAAGCCAGACCGATCTGACCAATAATACATGCAATTACTAAATATATGTTATGACTGAAAGACTTCCAGAAAATAGAATCTTTCGATAGCGTCCCATAATTTTCAATTCCAATAAAACTTTTATTCGGTCCGCCCTTCCACTCAAAAAAGCTGTAGAAACCGGCAGTAATTAATGGTATAAATACGGAAAATATATACAAAGCGAGCGGTATCAATAAATACCCGAATATGACTCTGTTTTTAGGTCGAATTGAGCTTAACATTTTTCGCCTCCTTAAAAAATATGTCTTTATTTAGTCAGGCCTTACCTGGAAAACTCTGCTCAGATAAGGCCTGTTTCAAGTAGAATTACATATATATAATTTTCAGCTTAAATATTGGATTACACTTATTGTATTAATTAATACAAGTATTAATACTAATACATATTAGCTTTCATATTAAAATTCAATATTATCAATGAAGCATTATAAAATTAATAATTATCCTCGTATGCCTTTTGTGCATTCTTTGCAACATCTTCGGGAGAAACCTCGCCGTTTAACATGGACTGAAGGTCAGTATTTACTACATCCCAAACAGCACTGGAAATATAGGAGTCATAGATTTCGCAGGCTTTGTTATCAACATACTGGTAGTTATAGAAATCTACAGTAAACTGATCAAATCCGCTTAAATCAACATCTGCAACTTTCGTTAAACCGCCTAATGCATAGTTAGTTGCAACATATTCTGCAAATGCAGGACCGGTAACTTCATATGCCAGATCTTTAGCTGCTTCTAATTTAGCAGGATCATTTGCAAGTTTAGGATTAATGGCTACGGAATATCCAAGACCGAAGTCATGAGTCTTATAGGAAGCAGTAGCACCATCCGGCTGCGGAAGAACTGCAAATTTAGTTGTTCCATATAGATCCGTATCTTTTAAAGCAGACTGGATATAGGAAACATCCCAGTTACCGCCGATATAAGCAGCTGCATCACCGGAGATATAGTATTCCCGTGCATCTTCATTGGTAATCGCATTGAAGTCTGCGTTAAAGATTCCGGAAGCAAAAATGTCTTTTGTAAACTTAAGTGCATCTACAAATGGCTGATCTGTAAAAGCTGCACCTTTCTTTTCAATCAGGTTATGAGTCCAGTCTCCGCCTGTGAATCTGTCACCGATGGTTGCAAGGAATGTGGAGTTAACCTGCCATTTACCTCCGTTACCGAAAGCAATGGTATCAATACCCTGATCTTTAAAGTAATCTTTTGCCTTTAAAACATCAGCCCAGGTTTCAGGGAAAGTATCAAAACCTGCTTCTTTCCATTTCGCAGAATCATACATAACAACTGCACAAGTACCGCCTGTTAATACAGGAAGTCCATAAACTTTGCCATCAGCTGTAAATGGATAGTATAAGGATTTATCATATTGAGAAACATATGGAGATTTTTCAATGATATCTGTCATATCAAGTATAAGACCCTGTGCTGCCCAGGCTTTTGTATTCATACCCTGTAATAAGAATACATCCGGTAAATCATTGGCTGCTGCAAGGGTTGCGATCTGTGTTTTATAATCATCATTTGCCAATACATTCTCAACTAATTTGATATCAGGATGCACGGTCTGCCAATCTGCAAGAACTGTACGGAAACCGTCAGATCCGCCGTTACCTTCAGATTCCTCTGAAGTGGAGAAATGCATGAGTTCAAGTTCACCTTTATATTCCAGCTTTGTTTGAGCTACATTGGTTTTCGTTGCCGCATTTCCTGACCCGGTTTCTTCTGTTGTTGTTTCACCCTGTGTCTGCGTAGTATCGGTAGTTTCAGTTGAAGTATTACCTTCATTAGCAGGTTTTTTGCTGCCACAGCCGGTTAACATAGCTGCTACTAAAGCACTTGCAAGCAGTACACTTAAAAACTTCTTTTTCATAAGCTAGTCCTCCATTTTTTTAAATGTGTTTCATTTATATTATTATCACCATTACGGTAATAAAAATACCATCGCAGTTTTTATAGATTTTTATTAATTTATATAATTTTGTTTACGGTTGCGCCACTCTCTAATACGCCTGAAACACTGATGTGTTCTATTAAGGTTGTCTTAGGCCGTTCTATGAGATCAATTAATTTCTCTGCCGCCAGCTGCCCCATTTTCTGAGCATCCTGGTTAATGGTGGTAAGCTGAGGATCGATGAATTTTGTTACCCTGATGCCATCGTAACCTGCAACTGAAACATCGATTGGTATTTTAAGTCCTCTGGCTTTAATTGCATTAATACCGCCTAAACTTGCAAAATCATCCGGAAACAGGATACAGGTAGGCGGATTCGGTAAATCCAGGAGTTCGTTGGTTAACTTAGCAGTGGTTGCCGTATCCCGGTATGCCGATTCCCTTATATATTCATCCGGTATCTCCTGACCATACTCTTCTGCCAGAATATAGAAGCTGTTCAGACGGTTGACCGTTACCGCAGCATTCTTTTCACCATGTATATAAGCTATTTTTCTGTGACCGCTTTCATAGATATAGGTAAGCAGATCTCTCATGCCCTTAATGTTGTCGGACATAATGGCGGTTCTGTCATTAAACAGATGATCAACGGTTACCACCGGTAAATCACTGTGGACTAATTCGATAACTTCTACCTCATCATAATCAATACAGGCTATTATGACTCCATCCAGCCCCCGGTATCTGCAATGTTCCAGATAAGACATCTTGTCCTTTCTCTGCTTGCTGCCGCTGATAAAGGTAATATCATATCCATGTCTCTCTGCAGTAACCTTTAAGCTTTCCAGTACCATAACAAAATAATCATGGGTCAAACCGCTGTGTGCCTCATCAATCATCAGGACTCCAAGATTATAACTTCGGTTCGTTTTTAAAGTTCTTGCAGACGAATTTGGGAAATATCCCATCTCTTTTGCTGTTTCCCTAACCAGACGCTTTGTATCTTCGCCGATATCCTTATGCCCATTTAAAGCCTTACTCACTGTTGCAACCGATACACCGCATACAGCAGAGATATCCTTCATAGACACCATGTACGTTCCTCCTCATCTCATGCAGATTAACGTTTAGCTAAATAAACTCGATAAGTTTATAAATATTGTTCTATATGTATAGATTTACTACTTAATCGTTTTACTATAACGTTTAAGTACAGGTATAGTATATAATATATGACTAATTAATGCAATACTTTTTTTATTTTTTTTGTAAAACTTCATAATATAGCTATATTATTGCTTTTTTATATGTTGATTATTACTTTCTCTTACGTAAATCTTGCTTATATCACTTTAATTAATCGGTAATAATATCCTGCTTTTAACATCTTTATCCATAGAAATAGATTATAGACAAAAATGTCTCTTATTCTACTTATAAAAAGACATATTTGTCATATATCTCTATCATTTATATGATAGAGTTTAACTTAAACGTTTTCTGTTATATTTATATCAATGTAAAAATATCGATTTTATTAGGAAAAAGATACAAAACAACAATATATTACAGTATTCTGTAGTCGAATTACTATATAATAGAGTTTTTATTTTGCTTAATCAAATCAGTTAATTAACTTTATATTTTAGCTTATTCAGACTAAATATCAGTTTCTCTTAGCTCTGCATTCAAAATGTAACATACCGCCGTC
>JAEZSL010000292.1 GCA_023443925.1 Bacillota bacterium
TAACAGCCCGTTATGCTGCAAAAGAAGCCATGATTCCTATGCTGGAAGCTTATATGGAGTATGGAATAGACACCATTATGGCACCTTTTGGGCTGAGCCAGACTTTAGTTGATGCTGTAAAAGAGACAGAACAGAAATTGGGGAGAGAAATTATAATGATTGATACACCCTGCATTAATGTGGATGATACCCCTGAGGGCAGGAGTGAAGCGAACACGGTTATTAAAGCCTGTGCAGACAGGGGCTCCAAAATCTGCCTGATTCATCACTCCAGTGTGGAGCAGCTGGTGAATAAAAACAAAGGTATTATCAACCGAATCTCCGATTACACCGGAATGATACGGGATGCCGGGCTAATTCCCGGTCTTTCCGCCCATATGCCGGAGCTGATTACATATTCGGATGATAACGGTTACGATGTTGAAACCTATATCCAGATCTACAACTGTATGGGCTTTCTTATGCAGGTGGAAGTTGAAACCATAGCCCGCATCATCCATAATGCGAAAAAACCGGTAATGACCATAAAACCTATGGCAGCGGGAAGGGTTACCCCTTTTGTGGGCCTTAATTTTTCCTGGAATACGATTCGGGAATGTGACATGGTTACCGTAGGAGCCTTTTCAGCAGAGGAAGTTCATGAAGACGCAGAAATTTCTTTTGCCGCTCTGGAGCGGAGGCTTCCGGATCTGGAGAAAAGATCCAGCCCGGTAAATGACCAGGCAGCCTTCGGAAATAGCTGATAATTACCAGATACTATACTGGGTGGGATACTCTAAAATATTGATTTACCAAAAGAATCCCGAATACGGATATTGTTCTTAATTATATACTCTGAGTTGCAGATAGCAGCGGCAGTTTCGATTAAGTTTATAAAAAATCTTAAACTTTTTAAATCGAAACGACTGCTGCTTTCTGCTTTTATATCACATTCTTCTGCCAAAAAACATGTAAAGTATGGATGGTGTCCAATTTAGTATTCGAAAAAACCAGCCGGGTTATTTATTTGCAGGAATAACTTATTCTTAACCATATCCTTCTAGGTAAAACTTCAAAATCAATCCTTTTTCCGGCAACCGTAAGAATAGCAGATTCTTACGGTCTTTTATATTAACTATTACAGACCGGTATAAAGTGTTGACTTACTAAATTACTAATAATTGTCTTATTATTACAAAAAATTGCTGTAAATGTTTGGGATTATTGAGTAAATATAAATTGTAAGATAATATTAATATACTAATATATTAATTCGTAAAAGCAACCCAATTATTACGATGAGAGAGGTGCAAAAATGAAAATTTCTAAGTTGAAACAGTCTGCCGGAATCGGGAAGACGAGTAATTATATCAGGCGTTATTGGACACTTTATGCATTACTGACCTTGCCAATTATATACTTTCTGGTTTTCCGTTATACGCCCATGGCATACATATTGATTGCTTTTAAAAAATACAGCATTGTTCAAAATGTCTTGGATATGGGATGGGCAGCAAACCATGGTTTCGAATACTTCATCAAAGCCTTTTCCAATCGGGACTTCCTCTATGCACTGCGCAATACGCTTATGTTGAATTTTCTTGATTTGGTCATTGGTTTCCCGGCACCGATTATATTGGCATTACTGCTTAACGAGCTGACTTTCAGATGGTTTAAGCGTGTTACCCAGACCGTTGTTTACCTGCCTCACTTTCTTTCCTGGATCATTATCTCCGGTTTGGCACTGCAGCTTTTTGCACCCACCGACGGTCTGGTAAATATGGCACTGAAAGGTATGGGATTTAATTCGGTGCAATTTTTAAACGATCCGGCCCATTGGGTAGGAACTTACATATTTTTAGGTATCTGGCAAAGCGTAGGCTGGAATACGATTATTTATCTGGCCTCGATTACAAGTATTAATCCCGAGCTGTACGAAGCAGCCTCCGTTGACGGGGCAAATCGATTTAAAAAGATGTGGCATATTACTTTACCCGGAATCCGGTCCACAATTGTTGTTCTTCTGATTTTAAGTCTGGGCCGTATCATGGGAAGTGAGTTCGACCGTCCTTATGCTTTAGGTAACAACCTGGTTAAAAGCGTATCCAATGTGATTGCTACCTTTGTCTATACAAACGGTGTGCGCGGCCTGCAGTTTTCGCTGACTACGGCGGTAGGTCTTTTCCAATCTGTCATCTGCGTAATTTTCTTACTGGGAGCCAATTCTATTGCCAAGAAGTTTGGTGAACGAGGCGTCTGGTAAGATTTCATTCGGAAAGGAGTTATTATGATAAAATCGAAAGCTACTAAAATTGGCGACCTGATTGTTGCTTTCATCTGTTTTCTAATTATACTTGTATGTTTACTGCCGCTTATCTATGTTTTAGCACGTTCCCTCAGTTCCACAGAGGCCTTAATAAGAAACAAGGTTATACTTTGGCCCGTAGGTTTGAATTTTGAAGCTTACAAGACGGTATTAAGTGATATGAAGTATGTCTGGTCCCTTGGCTGGACTGCAATTTTAACGATCATATGCACCATCCTGTCTCTCTTTATGACTACTATTTGTGCATATCCCCTTATCTTTGATAAACTCAAAGGCCGGCGTATTTTCAATACTATAATTATACTTACCATGTATTTTAACGCAGGTACGATACCCTTTTATTTGCTGCTTAAGGATCTGGATATGATTAACAAACCATCGGTGCTTATTATTCCGGGGTGTCTGAGTGTATTTAATATGATAATAATGCGAAGCTTTTTATACGGGATTCCCGAAAGTCTTCGTGAATCGGCGGAGATTGACGGGGCAGGATATATTCAGATTCTCGTAAAAATCTATCTGCCTTTATCCACACCGGCCATAGCAACCATAGCACTTTTCTATGCCGTTGGACGCTGGAACGGTTTTTCTGATGCACTGATGTTTATGAACGACCGGCGGTTTTATCCGATTCAATTGCTGCTATACAACATCCTCAACAATATTATGAGTGTTGAGTTCGCTACCAAGGAGGGTTTTTCCAGCCCGGGACTTTCTGAGTCCCTCAAAGCGGCTACCGTTATGTTTGCCACAGTGCCGATCCTGGTGGTATATCCCTGGCTGCAAAAGTACTTTATTGCTGGGGCAACCTTAGGTGCGGTGAAAGAATAAGTGCAGCAAAAGGTATCTTATTCACGGACGTAATATGTCACATATAAATATAAATAATTAGGAGGAATAAGGATGAGAAAAAGTATTACAATCCTGCTTGTATGCTGCATGATAATAGGAACCTTTTCGGCATGCGGTAAAAGTAAAGAAACAGGCAGCAATGCAGAACAACAGTCACAGCAGCCAGCTGCGGTTACCGATGCTGCGAAAGACAGTAACACGGCAGAGAGTACTGAAAATGCTGAGATTGTGGATGGTAAATTTACAAAGACAAGACAAATTACAGTCGAAGTATATGACCGTGCCAACGACGGCGGCTCCAAGCCGGAAGATAATTACTATACAAATTACATAAAGGAAGGCATGCTTCGTGACCATAATGTTGAGGTTACTTTTGTACCTGTACCACGCTGGACAGAGGTTGAACAGCTGAACAATCTCCTTGCATCGAATAATGCACCGGATGTCTGTGTTACCTATGATTATCCGACCATCCAGACCTATGCTGATATGGGTGGTGTAACGGATTTGAGTTCCTTAGTTGAAGAGAATAAAGAACTGTTGCCTAATCTTTGGAATTTATTAGGGGAAGCCAATATATATTGGGATAAAAATCCCGATACCGGTAATATCTGGGCTCTTGAAGCAAAACTTCAGGTAAATAACCGTATTAACACTTTTGTACGCGAGGATTGGCTGAAAAAGCTGAATTTAGCGGAACCGAAAACCCTTGAAGAGTTTGAAGCTATGTTAGTCGCTTTTAGGGATAATGCATCCACTCTCCTTGGCGCAGATGCCGATAAGATGGTACCTTTCTCCATCAGTTTTGATGTGGGCTGGCGTTCGGACGACCTGATCTCCAGTTTTATACCGGATGCCATTACGGAGAAGGATTACTATGTCAACGGTTTTGACGACAGAAAGCTGTTAATGCCTGGTACAAAGGATGCAATCAAGGTTCTTAATAAGTGGTACAATGAAGGGTTGGTGTGGAAGGATTTCGCGATTTATCCTGCCGGTGATACCACAGAAGATAACATGATGAAAGCGGGTTATGTCGGTGCGTTCATACATAACTGGGATTATCCTTACCGTAACGGTGAAGACAGCATACAAAGCAATCTTGAGAGACTGGTTGGTCCCGATGCCGGATTTATTGCAATAAGCAGTTTCCCCAATGGTGCAGGATTATATAAGAAGTTTCTTCCGGGTCCGATAGACCGTAAAGTCTTCTTCCCTGCTACCAATGACGAACCGGTTGCTTCTCTTTTATATCTTGATTGGATCAGTAAGCCGGAAAACCGTCAGTTTTTACAGATTGGTGATGAAGGCGTCGCGCACGAGACACAGGCGGACGGTTCTGTAAAAATGATCCCCGTAACCGGAGAAAAGATTTTAAATTCCGTTAACAACATCGATTATACCATTACTTGTAACGGGCTGGATCTTGGTGATCCGGATAAAACCATTAAGTCTATTGCACTTGGTTATGCCGCGATTGATCCACGTTATATCGAGAAAGCTTATGCGGCTGCCTTAACGGATGCGCGCGTCGGTAAAAACGTAAATGTTGGTAAAATTACGGCAGAACAGGGTGTTGGAACCTCACTTACCGACAAACGTAATACATTGCTGGATCAGGCTGTAGTTGCCGCAACTGATAAATTTGACGAGGTATTTGATTCAGGACTGAATGATTATCTCAGCTCAGGCGGACAGGCGATTCTAGATGAACGGAAAGCAGCCTGGGAAAAATATTTCGGGGATTCTACCAGTCTTCCAGAAAAATAATATTTGTAACGGGAGGGCTCGTGTCATAACGAGCTCCCTCTTTTTAACATTAGCTAATATACGCTTTTTAAGCGTAAGTATAGGCGGTAGATACCAGACCTGTAGAAGCTTTCAAGGAGAGTAACCTTATGAAGATGATAATTCGCTGGTTTTCCAGTGGAGATGACAGTGTAACACTAAAACAGATCAGACAGATTCCGGGCATATCCGGAGTTGCAGCTATGTTATCTGACGTACCGGTGGGAGAAATTTGGCCGCTGGAGAGGCTTATAGCACAACGTAACGAAATAAAGGCAGCAGGGCTTGAAATGGAGGTAATCGAAAGTGTTAATATACATGAGGATATTAAAAAGGGATTGCCTTCCAGAGATCGGTATCTGGAGAATTATTGCAAAACCATAAAAAATTTATCAAAGGCAGGTGTAAAATGTCTTTGCTATAATTTCATGCCCGTGATGGATTGGGCAAGGAGCGAGCTTGCTTATCCGCTGGAAGACGGCAGTACGGCTATGGCGTATGACCATGATGAGATTTTAAAAAGAAATCCTTTAATCATAGCAGAAAAGATGTTTGAGAAGGCAAAAGGCTATACACTTCCGGGATGGGAACCGGAAAGACTAAAAGCCATGTCGGCAGACATTGAATTTTACCAAAGTATGACTATGGAACAATATTGGGAAAATATGAAGTATTTTTTGGATGCTGTAATTCCCTGTGCCGAAAAATATGATGTAAAAATGGCGATTCATCCCGACGACCCGCCTTTTCCCATCTATGGTCTGCCAAAAACCATAAATAATGCCGAGAATATTAGAAAATTTTTAAGTTTAAATAAAAGTCCTTATAATGGCCTGACTTTTTGTACCGGTTCCCTTGGCGCGGACAGGAATAATGATATTCCAGGTATGGCGGGGGAATTTGCCTCTCAGGGACGTATACATTTCGCTCATTTAAGAAATGTAAAGCATTTGGATGAGAAAATATTTACAGAATCCGCACATTTAAGTGCATGTGGTGATTTAGATATGTTTCAAATAGTAAAAGCCCTCCATGACAATGGATTTAACGGTTACATCCGTTCTGACCATGGACGGATGATATGGGGTGAGCAGGCCAGACCCGGATACGGGCTTTATGACAGGGCATTGGGCTCAACGTACCTTATGGGATTATGGGAAGCAAATGATAAGTCCGGCAGCCGGTAAAAGAGACAATGAATAAAAACGGAATGGTAAGGAATAAAAAATGAAATGGCAAAGAATAGAACCGGAGTGGTAAAGAATAAAAACGGACTAGCAAATAATAGAAACGAAGTGGAAAATAATAGAAACGAAGTGGCAAAGAATAAAAACCAAGTGGCAAAGAATAGAAAAACAGAGTGCAAAGAAATAAAAACTAAATAGAAATAAATAAACCGGAGTGGCAGGATGAGCAGAAAAATACTTTTCAATAATAATTGGGGATTCACGAAGCAAAACATAGGCTGTAAGCCTGAGGAAATAGTAAAGGATGACAGTGTCTGGAAAAAGGTCGATATTCCCCATGACTGGGTGATCTACGACACCGCCTTTTTTGGTGAATCCTGTGAGGGTTGGTACAGGAAAAGGTTTTCTGTCTGCCCGGAAGACAACACATTATATCGGCTCCGTTTTGATGGAGTCTATATGGACAGTACGGTCTATGTTAACGGCATCAAGGTTGGAGAGTGGAAATACGGATATTCTGCCTTTGAACTGGATATTACGGAAACCATAAAGCCCGGAGATAATGAAATCTTATTGCGAGCCATATTACAGGTGCCCAACTCCAGATGGTACACAGGAGGTGGCATATACCGAAATGTTTGGCTGAAAACTGTGCCCAAAGCACATTTGGTCCCAGACGGTATTTATATATCTACCCGCAAAAACGGAGATGTCTGGACGGTAAGAGCGGAAAGTGAAATATACTGTGGAAGTCAGAAAGCATTAGCAGATGAAACGGAAGAAATATTATCAAAGGGAAAATATACAATTCGCCATACCATAATTGATAAATGCGGAGCGGTCATCACCAGTTCGAAAGGAGGTATGAAAGAACAGTCATTATCCGTTATGTCACCAAGTCTCTGGGATATAAACGGACCCAATTTGTATACCCTTAAAACAGAACTTTTACAGAATGACTTGGTAATAGACGAAGAGATAAACAGTTTTGGATTCCGTACCATTCGTTTTTATCCGGAGGGTGGTTTTTATCTCAACGACCGTCATGTAAAGCTTCACGGAGTTTGTGAACACCATGACCTGGGGGCCCTGGGAGCGGCCTTTAACAACGTAGCCC
>JAEZSL010000337.1 GCA_023443925.1 Bacillota bacterium
GCACCATTTATAACCTTGACGTCGGTGGCTCTGGTGCTGCCGTTATTATACACATAGGCAACAATACCTGAATTCCACGTAGCTTCGATGCTATAATCTCCGTTTGTATCCTTTTGATAAACTTTTATACCTTCGTTAATGTTTGGTAATGATAGTGTATAAAGCCTCTGTATTGCGGCGCCGTTTAACTTAATATAAATCGTACCACTTTCCAATGTAAAGGGTGTAGGTGTATTTATTCCTGTACTTCCATAGCTATTTGCAACACCGCTGGTAATATATAATGTTCCATTGCCTTTTACAGTTAATGGGCCTCCGGAATATATACCAAAAGTATAAGAATCGTGAGGGCTGCCTGTATTAATGATATCATTGCTGCTGCCATCTGCAAGAATGATGGTTGAATCCCCCGGAAGTCTGATACCACATAAATCATTGGTAAGAATATCAATGCCGTCTAATACAAGCGTTTTCTCCGGATATCCTGCGCCGGTATTTCCATCCAGATACCAGGTCCAGCCTTCACCGGTATCGGTAATATTAACTGTTGTCGGATCTGCACTCACAAGGCTGCCTGCAGCGTTATAATATGAAAGGCTTGCACCAGACAGGTTCAACTCAGTGCTCCGCTGTTTTGGCCCGGTCGGTTCTGTTGATATGTTACTCACAATCTTGAGATCAGATGCATAATTGTTATTATAGAAATAACTTTTTGGTCCTTTCGTTACCGTTCCAGTATAATCACCACTTACATATTGGCGAACTGTCATGTTATCATCAATAATTCCACTATATGCATATACAGCACTTGACCCTCCCCACATACTACTAGGAGGCGCGGTTTTTGAATAAATTGAACCACCTGAAATTGTGATGTGTCCTTCATTAGAAACAATTCCATAAATTGATAAACCTGATGTACCAACATTAACGTTGATTTGTCCACCGCTGATAATAAGATTCTCGGATGCAAAGATACCTACATTTAATGTCTGGGTGGTATTACCGGTGAGCACTTGCAAACTACCTGTATCTCCTGTCACCTCCAAATCTCCTTCTCCTGAAATTCCTCTGGTTCCGTAATTAAGTAAGGATCCTCTAGTATTTACAATGTTTTCGCTGCCATGGGCAAGTACGATTGTGGCGCCTGCCGGAAGACTTATACCGACACCATCTTCAGTATCTAAATCAATGCCGTCCAGCACGAGAGTTTTCACAGCGTAGCCTGCGGTGAGATCACCATTCAGGTACCATGCCCAGCCTTCACCGGTATTGGTGATATCATATAAGGTTGGATCTTGGTTTGCAGGCTGACCTACTGTATCATTGTAGTAGACATCTGTCCCCGTCAGATCCAGAGTATTTGTACGTGGATATGAAGTGGCTGGTGTATTTAATGTGTTTGTTTTACTTTGTAGAGCCGTTTCCATACTTTCCACAGTCACTATAATTATCGGCAGAACAACTCCGTCCGCTAAAGTATAATGTTCCGGCAGTATTGGTTGAAATAGGTAATCTCCGGCTATTTTTTCATCAAATACCGGGTCTGCACTCCATGTTACCGGAATTGCTACGATATTCTCCTCCGGCAGAATTGTCTGCGTATCCGGTTCAGCAGAAATTGCGGAAACCTCTGATTTTTCGTCATTTGTCTCTAAAGACAATACGGGTACGGAGGTACCGGCTGCCTCTTCGTTTTGCATATCCATGGTGTTGCCTTCCGGCTTTACTTCCTCAGTAGAAGCTTCCTCTAACACATTTACTTCCAATGTATCCTCCGTTACCTGAGTCTCTAAAGCGTCTTCTCCCGCAATATCCGGATTTTCTGCCGTGTCTTGCAGAAGTACTGTTGCATTCAATGTATCCGGCAAATTCAATTCTCCGATAGTAGTACCTAAGGGTACTGTTTGATATTCTGTTTCTTGTTCTAACCGTTCAAATGCGGTAATTTCCCCGCCGGTATCTCCCGTCAGGATATTTGCCGATGTTGTAACCGGTGTCATCCCCAACACCATGGTTACGGACAATGCCATTGCCAAAAGACGTTGGGTGAGCTTCTGTGTTTTCATACCTTTTCCTCCTTGTGTATTTGTCGGTGACTGGATTTTTTTCCAGTTTGCATATTATCTTTTAACTTCCATATTATACAATACGCAAATAAACAAAGAATAAACAAAATTCGACCCCTGTACCGCATTATAGGAGTCGAATTTTTTATATTACTTCTCTAATTAAAACGAGTTTTTTTCCAGATGAAAAGTATTACCTGGTATTTCCGTTAGAAAAATACCGGCAATTCTATGTAGGAAGATCAGGTGTGCTTTAACCACTATTTACATAGGTATAACATTTTATAAAGTATCAAAACAAAAAGGATGCCCTGCTGGATCAATCATAACTGTCCATAAATCCGAAAATTGCTCCTCTGCTTTTGATGCTCCACACTTAATCGCATTCTCCACCATCTGCTTCATATGCTCCTTATCATTAACTTTAAAATCAAGATGAACTTGTTGCTGCTGGGTATTTTGTGTTTCTGGCCATACCGGTGGAATATAATCTTCATTTCTTTGAAATCCAATTCTTACATTGGAAATAGCGGATGCTATTATTATAAAGCCATCATCCTCGTATGTTTTTTCCCATTGAAGCATCCTGATATAAAAATCTGACAAAACTTTCGGGTCTTTACAGTCAACGGTAACTCCCCCAAGTAATATTGGTTCGTTCATATAGTTTAACCTCCTGATTATAATCATGTATTATTTATTACCATATAATAACATATAGTAATTTATAACGGAAGCCTCTCTTTCTTTAAGTAGTGGCTACGAAACATTCAAGT
>JAEZSL010000109.1 GCA_023443925.1 Bacillota bacterium
GGTATTAAACTTGTTCCATTTTCAAAAAGGGTCACTCGTGCTTTCCAGTCAGGATATTCACATATATATTTTAGGAATTCATTATTAAATCTGAGTTTATTTACAATAACCCCAAAATCATCCTCTGGCTGCTCTGCAATATCCCAGCTTAAATCAGCACAGCATGCAATAACTACAGGCGCGGATGCAATCCACATTTGTTCACCAGCGGCTCTGGCTAATTTATTCTTTATCTCTTGATCTTTTATAACACCAAACACATAACTCTGTGAATTTCCCGGCGAGGGAGCCAGCCTTGCTGCCTCTAGCATTTCATTCAAAATTGTATCCGGTATAGCTGTATCTTTAAATTTACGAGCGGATCTTCTAGCTTTCATGACATTTAATATTTCCATAATTATACTTTTCCTTTCTTTTTAGCTACGGCACACATTAAGTTCCCGTCAGGACTATACACATCTCCGGCTACATCTCCATAAAAATCGACGGTAGTAAAACCAGTCTTTTGAAGGTCTTCTTCTAGTTCTTCCTTAATAAAGGTATGGTCCCAAAGATTATAGCACTCAATGGAATCCTCCGTAATAACAACTGTTTGCTCAAGCATAGTTCTTTTATCATCGTATCTGTAAAATGAATTTAAACAAATATGAGCTTTTTCACTCCAAAAGCCACCTTCGTTATAGTACCATTCCTTAGTCTCTTTCCTGTCTTTATACTGTTTCGGTGTGAAAACATCTAGAATAAATTTACCACCAGGTTTGAGTGCCTGATATATGCTTTTCAATAATCTGGTCCGGTCATGGTTGGACAACACGCTAAAATCGCAATAAATGAGTGTAATAACATCAAATTCTTCCTGGTATGTGATATCAAGGTAATTTTGATATTTGTAAGTAATTGTGATGTCATTGATTTTCGCATTATTCATAGCATATTCAATTGAACGCTTCGAATAGTCTATGCCGGTCACATGGTACCCCTTTTTATAAAACCTTTCTGCATACAATCCCGGTCCGCATCCAAGATCCAGTAACTTTGGATATTGTGCAGGATTAGCAATACTCGTTATCCATTCAACCGACTCAGTAATAAAATTATGATTACGTGTTGCAGCATCCCACTCTGGATCAAGGTGAGCTTGCAGCATTCCTTTCGATATATGCTCGTCATCCCAAAATTTCGATGTACTTACTTCATAGATTTCTGGTTTGTTTGATACATATTCTAATAATTTTTCTATCATTTTTTTAATGCTCCTATAATTAATGTTTTTGTGACAACACGAATAAGGTTTTTATGTAGAAAATTCAAATACTGTTCTAAGTCATAAGCCCTCACAATACTAAGGCGATGAGAAAGCGTATTAGATAAACCTATCTGCATACACACTAGCTCCCCATGCATACCGCAAGCCTGCTTGCGGTACTGCCAAATATGAAGTGTGAAATGCCTTTTATTTCACACTAATCTCAATATATATCCGTCTTATAACTCCCGAACCTATTTTTCTACAAAAAAAAGCTGTGGAATATTCCACAGCCTATTATATCTTAGTTATAAGGGTGGAATATTAAATAAAAAACCATAATTTGGGTAAAGAAAATAAAACTGTCTCTTAACAGCTGTCTCTTCTTATTAAGTTATGATTTTATTTAACTTTTCCACGTTCTCACTTATATTACTGATTATGTAATATCAAGTGTGCCGGATAGCGTTCACCTCTTTTTATTCATGTTGTCACTAGATTAAATTACTATATTAATTTATTATTGTCAATCAATTATTTTTACAACATAAGTAGAAGTTTAATTATTCCGTATTCTTTATTGCTATGAAAATAATCCTTAATATCCAGGAATTAGTAGCAATTCTCTACCAACCTAATCTGAAACTCCTTCTCCTCAAACTTGAGTCAAATATTTTCTATAATTCCAAATTTTGTCGGCTATTTCTTTCCCCTATGTTATACTGGCTCTATGGTAACAGGAAAACATCAGTTCGCTGATATGGGATAATTATGAGTGCTTGCCCTCTTATTTTTACATAGAATATAAAAGTAATCATGTGTACAGCTATAACCGATAAAGATGTCGTTGACTCTGCGATAGCATTAGGGGCATCTGGATATGTTTCGAAACCATTTTTACCAGAAACAATTGCAGCAAGTATTAATAGGTTACCGAAATAAATCCAAACAATATCAGTGTATAGAAAATGATTATACCTTTATGCCCCCTGAAAGCAGGGTCATTTTCTGTGCAATCATCGAATCCCCACTTGACAACCCCCATTTTCATGCTATACTAAAACAGTCACAAACGCCCTAAAAACAAGGTCCTAATGGGCAAACAAAAGAGAAACATAAACCTTTTCTCTTTTGTGTCATAAACCGAGTGTTCGAGACCTTCCACTCGTAAAACAAAACTAAAGGAGAATTTCATATGAGAAACAAAACACTTTTTATCACACAGGCTGCTCTGATTGCGGCTATCTATGTGGTCCTGGTTTATGTATTCAAACCAATCAGCTTTTCCTACATACAGGTACGAATCGCTGAAGCTCTGACCATATTGCCTTATTTTACACCTGCTGCCATACCGGGAGTTTCCATCGGCTGCTTATTAGCCAATCTGCTTACCGGTGCGGATATCCTAGATATCCTGTTTGGAACACTTGCAACCTTACTTGGTGCAATCGGTTCCTATTTGGTTAGAAAGCAGAAATTTCTTGTACCCCTTCCACCAATTATAGCCAATTCAATCATTATACCCTGGATTCTAAGGTATGCTTATGCACTCCCTCTGTCAATTCCTTTTATGATGTTAACGGTGGGTATCGGCGAAGTAATATCCTGCGGAGTATTGGGTTTCCTATTGCTGTTTGTACTGAATAAGTACAGGAATACTATTTTTAAGAATAATTGGTAAGGCTTAGAGATCATAAAGATAATGAATTAATTTTATTCATGATAGCTTTCGCCTCAAATAGTAGGATTTATTTTAAATGATGATAACTTTATTCTTAATTGCTATGATTTATCTTAAATCATGATAACTTTATTCTTAATTAGTATGATTTATCTTAAATCATGATAACTTTATTCTTATTAGTATTATTTATCTTAATCATGATAACTTTAATCTAAATTAGTATGATTATATATTAATTCATTCTATAACAGCATCCTGGTAATTTTTAAGCATGTAACAAAAAAATTAAATAAATTAGTTAAATAAGAATATGACAAAGAAAAAAGAAATACGGCATTGAGCAACATATAACTCGAATGCCGTATTTCTTTTTATTTATCGAATAGCTTATCCGGAAGCACTTAATTACTTCCGCACTTCATGCCATCTGCCGCTTCCGTAATTTATTCCGCAATGCCATTCTTTTTATCATAACTTCTCTGAAATACTTTAACAATCTCCACGATAGGTACAACTACCATACCCAGTCCCAGGGACACCAGATATTCCAGTAAGGAAATACTTTCAAAGTGGAAGGCTTGCGCCAGAGGTGGTACAAATATTACTGCTGTTGTTAAAACAAGGGATGCCGCCATAGCCCAGTATAAATACTTATTATGGTGTTTAATGCGGAAAATAGACTGGCGTCTGCTCCTCATATTCAGGGAATGGAACATTTCCGCCATGGAAAGGGTTAAAAATGCCATGGTCATGCCGTCCGGGCTTTCTGCTATTTCAAATACACCTGCTTCTATATAGTGACCGATAAAATAAGCGGCAACCGTAACAGCGGCAACCATAATACCCTGCCATATTACATCGGTTCCTAAACCTCTTGCAAAGATTCCCTCCTTGGAATTACGGGGAGGACGGTTCATGGAATCCGATTCTTCCTTCTCCATACCAAGGGCAACTGCCGGGAAGGTATCCGTAATCAGGTTAATCCAAAGTAAATGGACGGGTTTTAATATAGTAAACCCTAGTATGGTGGATACAAAGATAGCCAATACCTCGGATAAGTTGGAGGATAAGAGGAACTGAATCGCTTTCCTGATATTGTCGTAGATTCGGCGTCCTTCTTCCACTGCATTTACAATCGTTGCGAAATTATCGTCGGCAAGCACCATGTCCGCAACATTTTTTGTAACATCCGTACCGGTAATACCCATACCGATACCGATATCCGCCGTTTTTATAGAAGGTGCATCATTAACACCGTCGCCGGTCATGGCCACGATCATGGACTTACTCTTCCAAGCCTTAACAATACGTACTTTATGCTCCGGCTGTACACGGGCATAAACCGAATATTTTGCAATGGTCTCATCCAGCTCTTGATCGCTTAATTCATTCAGCTGGGCACCGGTCAGGGCTTCGGAAGCATCTTTAATAATACCCAGCTGTTTCGCAATGGCAACGGCAGTATCCTTATGGTC
>JAEZSL010000118.1 GCA_023443925.1 Bacillota bacterium
TTCCCATTAATTCCCTGGAAGAATGCATTCCCAGCAAAGGTACCCCAAGATCTACCGCTTTCATTGGTAACCAGGCAGAAATGATAGGGCCTAAGGTCATTCCCCCCGGCATATCGGAGCGGTTTACAAATTTCTGGTAGGGCACACCCTTTAATTCACAAATTTGCTGTACTATGGCAACGGCTTCCGTATCAAAGGTATATTTTTGATTGCTGTCTATTTTAATTACGACTCCGCCGTTTAATTTTGTATAGTTAACGGGATCATATTTTTCCGGCCGGTTGGGATGGACTCCGTGAGCCACGTCCACAGAAAGGAGAATGCCATCGGATACCGCTTCATACAGTCCGGTTCTGCTGTCCGCACCAAGGCTCTCATAAATTCTCTCAAGTACCATATTCAAAAGTGCTGAATCCGCCCCCTGCTTACTCCGGCTCCCTATCTCTTCGTTATCATACAGGGCTATGAAATTAATACCCGTCTTGCGCCTTCCCTCAGCTAATCCCTTCAGAAGTGCCCATACGGAGGTCAGATTATCCAGTCTGGGGCAGGAGATAAAATCTTCTTCCATACCGATGAAAGAACCCTCCTCCGCATTGTATATGTAAAGGTCATAATCCAGAATATCCGCCTGATCTACCTGTAAGTTCTGAGCCAGATACTGAATAAAAAAGTTATTTTTATTTAAACTGTCCTTTAAGGTTGCCATCACTGGAATCGTGTCTGATTGTTTATTTAATTCCACACCTTTATTCACCTCACGGTTGATATGGATCGCCAGATTCGGTATGGTGAGCAGTGGTTTTTTCATATCGATTAGTCTCATTTCCGGGTGAAAAGGATCTTTACTCTTTAACGCTACTCTGCCTGCAATGCTTAAAGGTCTGTCCAGCCAGGTATTTAGTATCGGCCCTCCGTAAACCTCCGTATTCAGCCTGCAATATGCCCCTGCTGTCATTTCCGCATTGGGCTTTAAACGAAATCCGGGATGATCCGTATGAGCAGCCGCAATACGTAGATTCTGCCCTTCCTGCCAATCATCTCCTATGGTAAACGCAAACAAAGAGGTGCCGTAGGGGTTGATATAATAAGCGCCTCCCTTCCTTAAATCCCAGTGCTCATTGAGCTTAATTTCCTCAAAGCCTGCTGTCAAAAGAGTTTTTATACCTTCCTCTACCACCTGGTAAGGGGATGTTGCCTGTTTTATAAAACGGAGTAATTCTTCCGCAATGTTATTTTTATTCATATTAACCTCTATTCTTGCACACGCTCTTTGTGCATATCAAGTTTGTGGTGCGCAAGCACAAACTTGCGGTTGAAAAATTTTATTTTTCAACCTAAACTCCCATCTGTGCGCTTAGGCGCACGTATAAATCAAGATGTTGAAAAACTGTATTTTGTTTTTGCAACCTAATACCTGCTACATAACACCTCTGCTCATAGATGTGTTACTGCCACAAAAATGAGAAAGAATCCATATGTGGCTTTCTTTCCTTTTATTATATTTCCTTTCACACGAACGCCCATGTCCTTTGCGTGACGATTCCCTTTAACATAATCACTTGGGCAACTGCTAATGTTATATAAAACTTCACTTCCGGATAACCGGTTTCTCCCAAACATACTGTATTATATAATGTCAGCGTTAGTATTTATCCGGTTTAACACCATTATATCTATTATATTATACTAGCTGGAATTAAACAATAGAAGAATAAAGGGGCTTTACAGGCACAGGAATAAGGGCTTTACGGGAATAATAGAAATACGCTTCTTACTTGACGTCACTGCCCTTCTGCTATATGCTAGGTATTGGGAACTATCGAAAGGTTGGTGCAGTTATGGACCGGTTATTATTTGAACAGACATGTGAAAAAATCATAGACAGCAAAAGAGAAGGCAGCGGCATTGGAACTTTAGGAGAAAAAACCGTCCATGCCGTCTTAAAAAATTATCTGGTGACGGATCCGTCCTGCCACGAAAAAAAAATCGGCAGCTTCTATGCTGATATTCTGGACGATAACGGCATCATTGAAATCCAGACCAGGAATTTTGACAAGCTCAGAAAGAAACTGGAAACCTTTTTAGAGCTTTTCCCCGTAACCATTGTATACCCCATTCCCCACACCAAATGGTTAAGGTGGATCAATGAAGAAACCGGAGAAATAAGCGCTCCCCGCAAGTCTCCCAAATCCGGCACACCCTATATGATATTTCCGGAGCTGTATAAAATAAAAAACTATCTGCTCCATCCCAATCTCCGTTTACATATCGTACTGATGGATCTGGAAGAATACCGCCTACTAAATGGCTGGAGCAAAGACAGGAAAAAAGGCTCCACCAGAAATGACAGAATCCCCATAGGACTGGTAAATGAAGTGATCATTCATAATCCATATGAGTATCATAAACTGATTCCGGATAACCTGCCGGAGACTTTTACCTCTAAAGACTACCAGAAAGCCTCAAAACTGCGGCAGGGGGATGCCGCAACCGCATTAAATATACTTAACCACGTAGGTGCCGTTAAGCGTATCGGAAAAAAAGGCCGGGCCTATCTCTATTCGAGATAAGCCCGTATCCTTATTTATTATCATCATGGTTTTTCCGGTATTCCGCTAAAAGCAGATCAACCATCCTGCCGTAACTTTTTACACCGTCACTTTGATTATTTGCTTTCAGATAATTATCATTCATGGAATTGGATACGGTGCTGATGGTCGTATCTTCAAACTGCTTCCAATAATAATATTCATCTCTTAAATCCGCCACCATCTCCGTATTATAGTGTTCCCTTACGGTTTGGTACAAAGCCGGATCCTGTTTGTATAACTGGTTGCCTGCATAGGTTAATGCCAGCATAATACCGCTGTACTGGTATTCCAGTTTATCAGATTCTTTGCATACCAGATATCCAATAAAATTCGCTTCGTCTTCTCTCATAAATCCCCGCAGATGAGCCAGTTCATGTCCCATGGTGGCAGGTATGGAATAATCCGCCGCATCGATATTAACATTGGCTTCCATAGTAAAAGGCCAAAATATCCCGGTTATTTCCATCCTGGACATAAAATCAGAAAAAAATACCGGTTTTAAAGAACGGTAATATCCGCCTAATACCGGATATTCCTCCGAAAGTTTCAAAAAAGCATCCTCCATATTGCCGGAAACTGACTGCCAATCCGAATTGTTTATTTGCAGAACTCCGTTTTCATCCTCCGCACCTTTTGTATCCCGGAGCTGTTCCCGGATTGAAGCCGCCTGATCCGCCAGATCCAGGTTCAGATCATATAGTTCCTCCACCGAGGATTCCCTTATTTCCAAGCCGCTGTAAACAGCGAATGAATAACGGTAATAATTGATACCTCCCAGCATCAGATATAAGAAAAATAGAACACCCAGCGTACAGGCTGCATTCACAATACCAAGTGTAAAGGTATAGCCGGTGTCGGCACTTCTTTTATATAATTTCCACAAAACTTTTACAAAAAATCGAAATATGAAAAAAAGAGCTGCCAAAGGTACTGCTATCACTTCCACTTCCATCAATGAAAAAGGGAAAATAGCGGAAATTAAGCTGATTCCCTGTGAAATCCACTTGTAAATGCCCCGGGCAAATACGAATTCCGCAATCATGGGGTAATTACGCGCAATCCACAAAATCAGTAATGAGACCGGAATCAGTATTAGAAGCAGCGTTCTCTTCTTCCAAAAAGCCTTGTACCACTTGACAGTTTCCACTGCCGGTTCCGCTGCTGCCATTGTCCCTGCTAATGTATCCAATGCTATATCCACACTCTGGTTGCTGCCCATGGAATCCCATCCTTTCCGTATAATCATGCTGTTTGCCTTTGTATTCCCTTAAATCATTCTTTGTGGCTGTGACTGCCATGGCCATGGCCGGAATGTCCATCTCCGGTATGGCTGCTTCCGTGCTTATGGTCTAATTTAACGCCCTCCACCGACATATTAATAACATCTGCAATCTCTTTCTCCGTCATATTAATATACCCGGCAAGTTCGTGAATATCGGCTTCCCGTCCAAGATCTTCCGCCAGCTCATCGGCAGCATCACGAATATAGTTAAGTTTACTTATTATGGATTTTTCAAAACTGCTGCTATCATTCTGCTCTGCAATTGCAGCTTCCATAGACTTTCTTATAAAATCCGTAACCGCAGCCTTGACCTGTGCGGCTTCCCCTATCCCTGATAAGGCTTCCAGAGAACTGATAAGGCCAATGTTTCCTTCCTGAATCAGATCTTCCATGGAAACTCCCCGGTTTTTAAACGCTTCGGCAATTTTCACCACAAAATAGAGATTCCCTTCGATATAACGGTTTTTGGCAATATCATCACCTTTTATTATTTTATCAATCAGGATATTTTCTTCTTCCGGTGTGCTGGGTTTAATGCCTTTTATATCCTCCAAGTACATTTTCAAATAAGCGGAATCCTCCGCATGGGAATCTGTGTTTCGTGTTTTTTTGCTGTTCTCTTGCCCCTCCGGTTGTTCTAAAACTTCCTCTTCCTTTTCCAGCTCTTTTTGCAAAGCTTTTGTATACTCGGATTCCCCTGCTACATAGCCTTTAATGGCGATATGATTTGCCGCCAGATATGCAAATATATGTTCATACTGTGATTCGTTTAAATTCATATCCCCGAACAGGTCCTTGATCTCATTCATTCCCAGCTGGTTCCCCTGAACTCTGGCAACCTCAAGGATATCTCCTAACATTTCCTGAAATTTATTTTTATTATCCATACTCATTACCGGTATTGCATGTCCTTTCATAATTCTTATTTACACAGGTCATTCTTGTTAAATGTCCCGTGACACAAGTCTTTTCATTATTTCTTTTCGGGTTGTATTCCCATGCAAGTATACGGAATACATATATTACTTATATTTATTTTATCATACATACACTTTTATAGCAATTTGATTATTTTGTCAGGTCTATGCCGATTATTTTTAGTAAATATACCGCCTCCTACAGACAATATCTCCATTATTATATCTCCTCTGCTGTCTGCCCTTGAATTACCCGGATTTTTTATGGTATAATAAATTTATTCATTTATGTGCTTGTTAAGCTCAGATAGGAGAGAAAAAATGTATAACGAAACAGAAACGGATTTAACTCAAACAGCAAAGGATACCACAGAAGCTGCAGCTGCTGCCGAAACCGTGGTGTCTGCGGCACCGGAACAGGAATCCCTTCCTTCCATGGGAGATTTTGAAGACCAGATCAACAAGTCTTTTATTAAAATGAATGAAGGAGAGATCTTAAAAGGAACCGTTATCGGAATCTCCGATACGGAAGTTACCGTTGATCTTGGTTATTATGCAGAAGGAATTATCCGGCTGGAAGACCTTAGCAACGATCCCCGTTTTTCTATAAAAGCCGATGTGGTTTTAGGCCAGGAAATCACCGGAGTGGTTATAAAAGAAGACGACGGTCAAGGTAATATTCTTTTATCCAAAAAAGAAGCGGACAATCTTTTATCCTGGACATCCTTAAAAGAGTATATGGAAAACAGGACTATTTTAAAAGTAAAAATCGCCCAGGCCGTGAATGGCGGTGTGGTTACTTATTTGGAAGGTGTACGTGCCTTTATACCGGCTTCCCAGTTATCCTTAACTTATGTTGAGAATCTGGAATCCTGGGTTAATAAAGAAATCAGCGTAATCGTAATTACAGTGGATGAAACGGCTAAAAAGCTGGTGCTTTCCGGTAAGGAAGTAGAACGGGATAAAGCACTGGAGGACAAAAACAGTAAAATTTCAAGACTCCAGATTGGTTTAATCACCAAAGGCACTGTTGAAAAAATCGTTCCTTACGGAGCCTTTATCAATATCGGAGACGGTTTATCCGGACTGGTACACATATCACAGATTTGCGGAAAACGTATTAAAACCCCCACCGAAGTAATTAAAGAAGGGGAGGAAGTAACCGTTAAAATTATTGAAGTAAAAGAAGGCAAGGTAAGTCTGAGTATGAAAGCGGTGGAAGAAAAAGCCGAAGTTCTGGATAATGTGGATGAAGTTCCATTTGAATACAGCAGCGGCGGAGA
>JAEZSL010000142.1 GCA_023443925.1 Bacillota bacterium
TATTTTAAACAAGCTGAATTTGGTGTTTATGTAAGAATGGCACTTATCATGAAATTGTTGGAGGTAGAAGCATGTTAAATATCGGAGGATTAAATCAGGGAATTGTAATAGACCATATTGAAGCCGGTGGTGCCATGAAGATCTACTCCTACCTTAATCTGGAGAAGCTGGACTGCAGTGTTGCTATTATTAAGAACGCCAAGAGTAACAAGATGGGAAAAAAAGATATTATTAAAATAGAAGGACATTTAGATATCGACCTGGATATTCTTGGAGTCCTTGACCGCAATATTACTGTAAATATAATTGAAAACGGACAGATTATTACCAAACGCAACTTAAATCTTCCGGAAAAGGTTACAAATATCATAAAATGCAAGAATCCCAGATGTATCACTTCCATAGAACGTGAATTACCCCACAGTTTTAAGTTAACAGACAGGCAAAAAGGTGTTTACCGCTGTATTTACTGCGAACAAGCTTTTAAACGAAACTGATATTAATAAAAGAGAGCTGATTCGATATCTTTAGCATATCGAACCCGCTCTCTTAAGCTTTCAATGTAAAAGTACATGGATTTACCTTACTCTGACCAAGATCCAGAGAGGTGCTATGTATTTATAAGCTTTCGATCCGGTCCTTTACCACACTCCAGTCAATATTTTTCATGAAATTATTAATATAAGCTGCTTTATCATCCGCATATTGCAGGAAGTAGGCATGTTCATACATGTCGATTACCAGTAAAGGAATGGACATGGCAATATTTCCAAGATCATGGGTATCCAGACTAATATTGCGCAGCCGGTCCGATCTGGGATCGTAACACAAAACTACCCACCCTCTGCTGGCTTTTGCTGTTGCTACAAAATGATTCTGCCAGTTGTCATAACTCCCGAAAAACCTGGACAGAAATCTCACTTCGTCTTCATCCGGTTCATTATTCACGGAACCAATGTTTTCGAAATAGAATTCATGTAGAATCACACCATTTAGTGCATAGGTCTCCCCTCTTTTGATTCCTCTGAAATAACTGTACGTTGAATTGGCATCTTTTAAATCCGGATCATCGTCCAGTAAACCGTCTATTTCATTCATCTTATTAATATATCCTTCGTACAGCCTCATATGTGCTTCAAATTGTTCCCGGTTAATTACCGTAACATCGTCTGAATATTCAAAATTCAGTTTTACAAATTCCATAAAATATAAACCTCCGGCATTAGCGTTATACATATAATATAATTATACGCGCTACACGGAGGTTTATTATCATCTATAACTTTTATTCGGATAATTCAGGAAAATAATTTGTTAATTCTTAAATAATCTATTTATTTATCACATTTTTGTCTAAAACAGTCCGGTTATCATACCGTTTTCCATTACGTCAATATTTTCCGCCGCAGGTTTTTTCGGCAGTCCGGGCATAGTCATCACCGTTCCGGTTATGGCTACAACAAAACCTGCTCCTGCGGATAGATACACTTCCCGGATGTGGATATTAAAACCTTCCGGCCTGCCTAGCTTGCCCGGATCATCCGATAGGGAATACTGATTTTTAGCCATACACACCGGTATTTCTTTATAACCCAGTTCTTCAATATGGGCAATCGCTTTTTCCGCTGCCGGATCATAAGAAACAGTTCCGGCTCCGTATATTTCTTTCGCCACCGTTTCTATCTTTTCTTTCAAGGAGAGTTTTAAATCATACAGAGGCTTAAAGTCTGCTTCATTGGTTTTTAGTACCTGCAAGACTTTCTCGGCCAGATCAATACCGCCTTCGCCTCCCTTTTCCCATACTTCGGATAAAGAAAATTCACAGCCTCTGCTTTCGCAGAATTCCTTAACGAATTTCAGCTCCGCGTCCGTATCGGTTACAAAGCGGTTTAAGGTTACAACCACAGGCACGCTGTATTTTTGCAAATTCTCAATATGCTTTTCCAAATTGACTATACCCTTCTTTAAAGCATCCGTATTTTCAATCGAAAGATCGGTTTTCGCAACTCCGCCGTTATATTTTAGTGCACGTACCGTAGCAACCAGCACCACCGCACTAGGTTTCAGACCGGCACTGACGCATTTTATATCAAAGAACTTCTCGGCTCCTAAATCTGCTCCGAAACCGGCTTCGGTAACCACTACATCTGCCAGCTTTAACGCGGTTTTCGTTGCTCTTACACTATTGCAGCCGTGGGCAATATTGGCAAAGGGGCCACCATGAACAATGGCCGGCGTATTCTCCAGAGTTTGAATCAGATTCGGTTTAATGGCATCCTTTAAAAGCGCGGCCATGGCACCAACCGCATTTAAATCTCCAGCAGTTACCGGTTTTCCATCATAATTATAAGCAACGATAATTCTGCCCAGTCTTACTTTTAAGTCAGCCAGATCATCGGCCAGACAAAAGATAGCCATGATTTCAGAAGCAACCGTAATAATAAAATGATCTTCTCTTACAACACCATCTGCCTTTCGGCCTAAACCAACAACAATATTGCGGAGGACGCGGTCATTCATGTCCAGGCAGCGTTTCCATACAATCTGGTTTGGATCTATATTTAACTGGTTACCCTGATGGATATGATTGTCCATCATAGCCGCCAGCAGGTTATTGGCTGAAGTAATAGCATGAAAATCTCCCGTAAAATGCAGGTTCAGATCCTCCATGGGTACTACCTGGGCATATCCGCCTCCTGCCGCACCGCCTTTTATGCCAAAGCAGGGTCCAAGCGAAGGTTCTCTTAAAGCAATTACCGATTTTTTCCCAAGCAATCCCAGTGCCTGTCCAAGCCCAACGGTCGTGGTGGTTTTCCCTTCTCCGGCCGGAGTTGGATTAATGGCAGTTACCAGTACAAGTTTACCGTTCGGGTTATCCTTTATTTTATCCCATAATTCATCCGAGAACTTAGCCTTGTATTTACCGTAATAGTCCAAATCCTCCGAACTGATATTTAACTTTTCAGCGACATCTTTAATATGGTGCAGTTTTGCATCCTGTGCGATCTGTATATCGGTTTTCATAAATATAAACCTCCTGATACTTTGATTAATGTTCCACATCTATTATAGCAAAATATTCTAATATGAAAAGGTATATATTCATTATATTTTAAAATAAATCTCATTAATAAATTTGTTTTGACCTT
>JAEZSL010000172.1 GCA_023443925.1 Bacillota bacterium
GCTATATGGTACATGGGATAATGTCCGGGTCGGTCATCCGGTTCAAAATTATCACTATTAACGATCCAATCATATATTCCATTCATTACTCTGCTGCCATCTGCGTTATCGCTGTCTTTTGATATTGCTGCGGCATATAGACCTCCTTCAAAATCCACAATTTCAAAGCCTTCCGTATCCAGATCTGTCATCCAGTCCTCAAGGGCATACCACCAAACAGTACCTCCGGTTTCTGTATCGTACCACATAAAATCACGGGCAAAAAATCTATCCTTTCTTAAGGAAAACACCTTCATCCATACTTCGTTAAAATGCATTAATAAACCATTGGGGGCAAAAAGATCTGGCTCTGTTGAGATTCCAGACGATAGCATTCTGCATTTTGGAAACTCTACGATTCTTACATCGGGCCTTTTTATCAAGCTTTTCTGTAATCTCAAGCAAACGGTTCACATTTGATGCATTACCATTATAATCCACATTCACTAGCTGCTGCTCTATTTCTTTTGCTTTTTCATATAAAAGACTTATATCAGATTCTTTTCCAAAATCAGCATTTTGAATTTGAATAATAAATTCCAAAACTACTTCTCTCAGCTCATGTAAAAGAGCAACTTCATCATCAATGTCCTCCACCTTTTTATTTAAAATCTCCAATACCACTTCAGAACCTGCCGTATTAAAAATACGTTTTATGTCCTTAATACTAATATTTAACTTGCGTAAGATTAAAATCTGCTCAAGCCTTTTTATAGCAGCATTATCGTACATTCTATAAGCATAATCCTCACTTCTTATACTGCTTAACAGCCCCATATCTTCATAATAACGCAGTGTTCTGGCAGAAATATCATATATTGTTGATACTTCTCGAATTTTTAATATGTTATCCATTCTATTTCCTCACTTTCACATTAATTAGGTACATTATAATTGCTTCCCCAACGGAAGAGTCAATAGAGTTTTATCAAGCTGTTGAAACAAATGCTTGCATAGTATTATGAATGTTTTACGTCAGTCCTCAGCAATAATTTATGTTTTGCGCCATCCTTAAGCATTATTTACTCTTGAATAATAATTACGGCATAAACTGCTCAATCCCTGGAAAAGATTTTTCCTCCAAAATTAAACACAAGAACGCCAAGAATAATAATAGATCCGCCAAACAGAGTCGCCCTGCTCGGAATTTCGCCAGCAATCAGAAGACCTAAAATACTTGTTAAAAAGGGAGTAACAAACATGTAGTTGCTTACCTGTGATGTTTGTTTTGCCTTCGCAAAGGCTTTTGACCATGCAACATAGGCGATTGCGCTTGAAAATATTCCCAATACAGCAACGTAGACCAATTGGATAACCGGAGCAGATGAAACTTCTTTTACAGAAGTGGGAATAAATACAGCAAGAAATACCGTGCCAAAAAAAATGCTAAAAGCAGAGGTCTGCAACGCGGTATATACTTTTGTAAGTTTACGTTGTAGAAGGTTATAAATACTCAACGATACTGCCGCCAGGAATAACCAGATTAGACCTATATTGATGGAAAACACACCATCCATTAAGACTAAAACCAATACACCAGCGAATTCAATTATAATGGCTGCCCATTGAAACCTGCACAATTTCTCTTTATACACAAAACGTGCCAGCAAAGCAGTTATAACCGGAACTGTGGCAATCACAACACTACCGGTGGAGGCTGTCACCGTTTCCTGCCCTTTATTGAAAGCAATCATGTACAAGAAGAAACCAACTGCTCCGGCTGCCAAAAACCAGGGAAGATCTGCTTTATGAGGAAGTTTCATCTTTGTTAGGACTGCAACGGCCACTAAGGTGCAAGAAGCCGCTAAATACCTTAGAAAACCTAGTGAAAATGCTGAAAAATACTGCAACGCCAGCCTGGTCAGCACATAGGCTAATGACCAAAAAATAATTGTAGTTATTGCGTAAGGATGGAAACTGTCTCGCAATTTCATATTGTTACCTCACTTTATATTGGTTTCATTCAGGTAATTGCAAAACACCATTGATGTATCTATATAGTTTCGCAATTTCTATATCGATTTTTATTGTAAAATCCCAGAACTATTTATTAATTAAAGCATAAAAAACCGTTATTGAAAAGTTCTAATTATATCGAATAATTAATTGAACCGGCTAATGAAGAAGATAAAAAATGTTATTTAGCTAATCATTCCTCCGATGTGATGCCGGAGAATTACATTACTTACGCATATTTACCGACATAAGCCTCTATTTATCTTTTTATTGGGTTTTTATAGTAATCAGAGTAAATTTATGCTAGTATAATCATTAATTTGATAAAGAAAGGTTATAAACTCTATGGATCATTCAGATCGAAGATATAAAGAATTCGGAGATTTTTTAAAGACGCGCAGGGCAAAGATATTACCCGCACAGGTTGGTCTGCCTGAAGGAACACGTCGAAGGACGCCCGGCCTGAGACGGGAGGAAGTTGCCTTTCTTTCAGGAATTGGGTTAACGTGGTATACCTGGCTTGAACAGGGCCGGCCAATACAGGTCTCCACACAAGTACTTAACAGTTTAGCAAGAACTCTGATGCTAGACCAGCATGAAATCGCTCATCTCTACATCCTTGCTGGGCAGGCACCGCCAACACTGCTGCCCAGTTACAATGAATCTGCCAACCCGATGCTGCAGCATGTACTGGATAGCTTAGAATATTCTCCCGCAATGATCATGGACGTCCGCTGGAATGTAATCGCATGGAATAAAGCTGCTTCAATGCTTTCATGTGATTATAGTAAAATTGATATTTATAAACGCAATTTGCTCCGAATCATGTTTACAAATGAAGAAATTAAAAAAACATTTCCTGATTGGGGTACTATGGTGCAAGGAATGGTTTCCAATTTTCGTGTTGTATACAGTAAATTTATTGATGATCCCTGGATCGAAGGATTAGTAAACGAACTAAAAAGCGAAAGTAAAGAGTTTGAATTATTGTGGTCAAAACATAATGTCGAAGTGCGGGATAATCGAATTAAGATTATTCTTCACCCAGTTATAGGCGAATTACATTTTGAAGAAACCAGTTTTATCATTACCGAGAATACCAGTTTACAGATGAATGTGTTCACACCCCTGGATGGGACAAATACCAAAGAAAAGATACAGCAGTTTATAATGAATTGAATTTAAGATAAATCTCTCTAGAGTATACAATTCCGGACAAGCAGACTTTTACTATGAGAAAGCATGCTTGTCCGGTTAAACTATTACAGTATGTTTTTTTCAATAATTGATTTTGCCGCTGCAATGATTGTTTGTTCAACACTATACTCTGGTGTCCAGTGCAATACTCTTCGAGCGTTAGCGCTGCTCATTTTACGATTTACCCCTAAATCAGCTGCTGCATCCCGGGCCAAAGAGTGAAACGGTGCCGCTAACTTTAAGATAAAACTAGGAATTGTCCGGTTCGGTATTTTTTTAGCTGCTTCACCAAGTTGATTTTTTATAATCATCCCTACCTGTTTCATTGCTAAGGACTGCTCGTTTGAAATAATAAAACGTTCTCCTGCGGCGTTAGGTATTTCTAATGCCAATATATGAGCTTTCGCTAAATCACGCACATCAACAATTGGCATATAAAAATCCAAAAATCCCGGTAAATGACCAGATAACATCATTGTTATTAATTCATTACTTCCTGTAGCTTTCCTGCCTAAAACCGGACCTATAACTGCTACCGGTAAAATAGTTGCCAATTCCAAAGCTCCCCCCTCCCTTTTAATGAAGTCCCAGGCACTTTTTTCTGCAATGGTTTTGCTTTTATAATAGGCATTCAGCTTAGAGTCAGAGGAAAGATTACTCCAATCTTTTTCCGTAAATACATAATCATTTTTAGCTGCTGTATAACCCATACCGGCGGCCCCAAAAGCAGAGGTCATAACGACTCTTTTCACACCGGCATTTTTAGCTGCCCGCAAAACACGTAAGGCACCTTCTTTAGCCGGGATAATCAGATCGTTTTCATCTTTTGGCATAGTAGTCGGAAATGGAGATGCGACATGCAGGATATATTTTGCATTTGCTGTTGCTGCATCCCAGCCTGCATCTTTTGATAAATCCGCTTCATAAAATTGTAATTGCATATCCGCCGATTGTCCGAGTTCTCTTAAGGCCCCACGAACTTCCTCCTCCCGTTTAAGCGAACGAACTGTTGTGCGGACAGAATAACCCTGCCTGAGCAATTGATCCATAATATAAGCTGCGATATAACCTGATCCTCCGGTAACAAGTACGGTTTCATTTTTTCCCATGTTTTCCCTTTCTATTTACTAATAATTGTTTTATTGATAAGCTCAGTATATCAGGTTAATAAAATAGAAAAAGGAGCCTAATTATACTAGTATTAAAACTACCACTTTAGTAAAAAGGATTATGCTTTTTTAGTAACTTTGTACTCTTGCTTTAAAGATAATAGTGTAAATAGAAGGCTAAGACCAAAGCACATCGAAACTCACCCGATCTTAGCCTTTCATTTTATAATCTCTAGAATTATTATCTTATTTATGTTTGGATATTAATTAAGTGGGTTAACAGCCGTTTCAGCAGTGCCAGGTTCGTTGAACTTGAAAGCACAAAAGACTTTCATATTCTGCTAAAAAATATTAAAATGAATAATATAAATTTAGCTGATCTGGAGGTCAACCGAATTGGCAAGATCAATGATTTAGGGCCAGCGGTACTTATTACTTTACATTTATCCAAGAAACAACCCCATTCAGAAATTGTACAGATTTTAAGTATGACAGAAGGCGTGCTTTATTTAGAAGAAATATAAAAAAGTGATACATAAATCGAAACCTATTTTAAGAAGTAATGGTGTTTCGTTATTACCTTGTTAGAAATTCAAAACTATAAAAACAAAAAAGGAGATTATCAATGATAAAGAATGACAGTAAAATATTAGAATGCGTCTTTTCTTATAAAGGCGGTAATAAAAGCAGCCGCTTTGACTGTAACAATAGCTGCTTTATGTATCTCATAGACAATACAACAAAACAGGAATACGAGGAATACCTTACGTATCTGACCTCTGAAGGTTTCACTCTTTATGACAGCCATCAAATCAGGGATAATTACTTTTCCACATATATCAGTGATACCCTTTTACTGCAAGTGTATTTTACAACAAACGACCATACCACCAGAATCGTTGCTGACCCCAATACTAACCTATATAAAAGAGAACAGGATGCAGCCTGTGTTAACTTTGGTGATACTACACTGTACCAGATGGAACTGGATTATAGAACCATTGACTGCGGCATGTGCTATGTCACCCAATGTGCAGACGGAAGCTTCTTTATTATTGACAGCGCTCATATGAATTCAACCAATGACCATATACGTCTGCATGATTTGCTTCGCAGGCTTACTCCTGAGAATCAGAAAATAATCATTTCCGGCTGGTTCTTCAGCCATGCTCATCAGGATCATATTGTTAAGTTTATGGATTTTGTACGATCAGACTTTAATGACTATATAATTGAAGGCCTTTACTATAACTTCCCTGCCCTTACCATTCCGGGCTCTGAGCGATGGTCGGATTCAGACAAACAGACTATGAGAGAATTTAATGATCTGGTAGAAAATCATCCGGAAGTACCCGTTGTTAAATTACATACCGGGCAAAAATTCTTTGTCCGTAACCTGAAATTTGAAGTACTTTCAACACATGAGGATATATATCCGGGCAGACTCGGTAATTTTAACGATTCCTCAACTATCCTTATGATGACGGTTGCTGATTGCAAAACATTATTTCTCGGCGATGCAAATGTTACAGAATGCACGATAGTTGTAGCCCGCTATGGAGCCTATGTAAAATCGGATATTATCCAGGTTGCCCATCACGGTTATAACCACTCCAATGTTGGAATCTATTTTTGTGCTGCTGCCAAAGTAGCTCTATATCCTACCAGACAAGATAAATTTGAAGAAAACCAGTTTACAGAAGCAAATAAGAGAGCCATTGAATTCAGCGAAGAAATATATATTGCCGGTAATGGTACCGCAGCACTGAAACTTCCTTATAACCCTCATACCGCAATCGTATTCCCAAAAGAGGTGAACTAACTGGGATATCTTAAGGTAAGGGGGCAGCTGCAAGAATTTTGTAACAAGTTCTTCTTGCAGCTGCCCTTTAAATACCATCTTTTATCGTAATATGACTTAATATTCTCTCTGTCTAAATAGAATCCGCTAAATTCTCTAATGAAAGCATATTTGTCCACAAAGGGGTTTAAGTATTAATATGCTACACCCTGTGCATACATTGCATTTGCAACTTTTATAAATCCGGCAATATTAGCACCTACAACAAGATTATCTTCACAGCCATATTCTTTTGCGGCAGCGCTTGCATTTTTGTAGATATTAACCATAATATTTTGCAGCTTCGCATCAACTTCTTCAAATGTCCAGGAATATCTCATACTGTTCTGTGACATTTCAAGGGCTGAGGTTGCAACTCCACCGGCATTCGCAGCCTTTGCAGGTCCAAATATAACTTTATTTTTAATGAATACTTCAATTGCTTCCGGTGTTGACGGCATGTTGGCACCTTCTCCAACCGCATAACAACCGTTAGCTACAAGAGTCTTTGCAGATTGTTCATCTATTTCATTCTGGGTTGCGCTGGGAAGAGCTATATCACACTTGATTGTCCAAATTCCGGTACAGCCTTCTGTGTAAGTTGCCTTCGGATGATATTTAACGTATTCGCTGATTCTCTTTCTTTCTACTTCTTTTATTCTTTTTACGGTTTCTAAGTTAATACCATCGGGATCATAAACATATCCGTTTGAGTCACTTAAAGCAACTACTTTACCGCCTAATTCATGTACTTTTTGGGTTGCATAGATAGCAACATTGCCGGAACCTGATATAACAACCGTTGATCCGTTAAAGGATTTGCCCTTATCTTTGAGCGCTTCTTCCATAAAGTAGCACAGACCATAACCTGTTGCTTCTGTTCTTGCCAAACTTCCTCCCCAGGTTAATCCCTTGCCTGTTAAAACTCCGGTAAAGTCGTTTTTCAGCCTTTTGTATTGTCCATACATATAGCCAATCTCTCTTGCGCCTGTTCCGATATCACCTGCCGGAACGTCTGTATTTTCACCGATATGTCTTTGTAACTCTGTCATAAAACTTTGACAAAAACGCATAACCTCTCCATCTGATTTACCCTTTGGATCGAAGTCACAACCGCCTTTGCCTCCGCCGATGGGAAGACCGGTTAATGAATTTTTGAATATCTGTTCAAATCCAAGAAATTTAAGAATACTGGCATTTACGGAAGGATGAAGTCTTAGGCCTCCCTTATAAGGTCCGATTGCACTATTAAACTGAATTCTGAAGCCTCTGTTAACCTGTACCTTTCCTTTGTCATCAACCCAGGGCACTCTGAAGATAATCTGCCTTTCCGGTTCCACTATTCGGTCAAATATTCCAGCCTCTACCCAATGGGGATTTTTTTCTGCTACCGGTTCCAAAGACTCTAAAACTTCCCTGACTGCCTGGTGAAATTCAGGTTCATTCGGGTTTCTTTTAATTACCTGATCCATTACACTTCCAAGTATTTTCATGATATATATCTCCTTTGATATAATAATTTATTAAATGTAAATGCTACTTCAACAAAATCTCAGCCTATAATCTTCTTCCAACCATCAACTCGTCGTTCTGATTATAAAAATTCATATAGCATTCATATTAATTCAGTTTCAGCCAATTTTCATATAGCAATATTAATATGTATAATAATTCATATTGAATTGAATGAATACATAAAAAAACGCATTTGAAGCGACAAGATAAATATGTCATTAAAGACATATAGATCATTTATTGTATCGTATCAAACGCGTTGCTTAATTCTATTAAATTCTTAACTTTGCTAAGCTAGTTATTAACATGCTTTATTGCTTGCCACATGAAGCATACGCCTTTGTACGCCATATTATTAATAAGAGATTTTTTGTGTATACATTAATAATACTAATATAAATTTTAATAGATAAAGTATAAAAATGCAAGTACGGAATAAAAAAATTTTATCTGCATAACAGCTTTTGTGTTACGATATCAGAATAGATCTCCATGCCACCGGTTTTCGCAATATGGATTACATCTGAAAACTGTTTGCTTTCAGGTATTATAGTGGTTAACATATTCTCCTCTTTCAGAATGCGGTCAGGGTTAAATATTACCTCTTTCTGTTCATCAAAAATGGCCACATAAAAAATCCCGGCTTCAACTATATCCTGAAAAAAATGACTTCCATAGGATAACTCAGGCATAAATCCTGCTTTTCTCGAGGAATACTCACAAAGGACCGTCATATTACACATTTCGGTAAAATGCACCGGTATACCTAACGACGGTGTTGTACTTCCCCATCTGCCCGGACCTGCCAGCATAACATTTTTACCTTTCAATTCTTTGTTTATCAGGCCAATCTGTCTGGCTACCGCATATTTCCCCTGCTCATTTAACTCCAGATATCTGTTTCCCGGAATAAATACAACAAAATCTATCGACAGGCGTACACTGCCACCCATAAAGTTTCCTTTTCCGGAGAAAAAGCAATCCTTATCACAAGTCAGCTCCGGTATTTTTACCGTATTACCAAGGCCTTTAGTTTGTAAGGGGCGGCATTGCAAAAGATTGATTTTATAAAGATTGTCCTTGTTTAAATTCGCTGTGAATTCAATGTCAACAGGGTAATCATATGCTTTGGACAATAACGCCAGCATCTCTCTCATTACGGAGGTGATCTTTGTATCGGTGAACAATTTTTTGAAATCTAAAAGATAAGGAGGGTTACTATTCATGTATCCCAGTTCCCGCATATGGGCCGCTGTTCTATAGTCCGGAGTCATAAACAGCTTCTTATCCGTTTTTAAATCTAGCAATTGGATTTCATCCAAGTCCCTGGTTACTAATTCATTATCCGTAAAGGAAAGTATATCTGCTTTATGCTGGGAGAATTTAATCTGATCTTCATAGTTTATCGGGGGATTGCGCAAAGGATCATCCAAACATACCACCTTCACATAGTCACCATCCGTCCTGTCAACTGCCCTTGTACCAAGTCCAAACACCAGGCGAAGCATCCCTGCATTCATATCAATACTCTCATCCCAGACATAAAGATTAGAAGAATTTCCGACACCGGCAATATGCGGGAAAAAGTATTCTCCATACTGATCGCCTGAGACACGCTGAACTAATATCGCCATTTGTTCGTCCAGCCAGGAGAGTCCCCTGTTCATCCTGTAATTAAGTGCATCCTCATCCATTGTACTTGCATAAACAGTACGAACGGCCTGTTCAAAAGCTTCATACCGGTCTTCGGGCGTACCTTGATTCACACAGAAAACACTTTCATATTTCCCTGCAAATGCATTTCCAAAATTATCTTCCAGCAAAGAGCTGGAACGTATAATAATGGGAGACTGTCCGAAATATTCAAGTATTTGTACAAACTGTTCCTGAATATCCTTAGGAAACTCTCCGTGTAAAAGCTTCTCTCCCAGTTCGGATGCGTACTTATAATAGCCGTCCTCCGTCTTTTGCTTTGCCCGAAGTCTCCACCAGCCGTTTTGTACAATATAGGTGTAAAAAACATCCGACCCGATATAGAAGGAATCATGGGGTTCTAATAATGGTGTAAAACGGTCTTTTCCTTCCATCTCCAGAATTTTTCTGGCCAAAAGCATACCTACACTCTTACCTCCAATAAAGCCGGTACCAACTTCTCTGGAGGCTATCACAAGAATATCTTTTAAAGTGAAATACCGGTCACACAACTCAAACATTCTGGAAGCACTGCCGATGAGCATATACATAAGACGCTTCTTCGCTTCTTCCTGCTGCCCGGGTGAAAAGTCCAGTATTTTTCTAGCTTCGTTAAAAATGATATTCCAATAATCCAGCCGATTTTCACCGCGGTGAATGTTGGTGAACAATTCAGAAGCGTCAGAACTGGCTGTGATGCAGACAGCCTCCTGACCTTGAAGCAAATGCGGAAAAAACATGGTAGGCGAATAGCGCTGCCACACCTTCAGCGGATGTATATAGGTTTTATTATTTACCTGGTATATATCAAGCAGTAGTTGGGTTGTTTCACGGATACCTGCAATTGTGTTATAGGTATGAAAGTTTCGTTTGATTGCAAAATACGCTACCGTATCCAGCTCATACAAATATGGACAGGTGGCCTTAAAGAAATTACCAATCATTAAATCGGAATGCCAGTATTCTAATAAGTCAGTCAGACAATCAAAAACATACAGAACCCTTTTGCCCTCTTCTTTAATCAGATTATATATTTCTGTAGCAAAACTTTCAAACCCTTTACCCGCGTCAATATGATAAACCTTAACCTCCTGACTTTCATCCAGCAGTTGTTCATGGCTGCCAAAACGGATGTAAACCAGTCTCATATGCTCCGCTTTTGCCTTTTTTGCATAATGGTTTACCATATTCTTATAGTCCGAAACGGAGTCTGCCTGCCAGACTACATTATCTCCAAGACGAAGGTTATCAATGACCTGATCCAAACCTTCTAACCCGGTACTTACTTTGTTATGCAAATTCATAGTACACCCCATTCCAACCTTCAATAATTTATCATTTTGAGTTAACTTTGCATCTTACCTATCAAATGCCTTAACCGATTCATCCCATATATATAAGAGGTCTATCCAGATACTTCCGGCTAAAGACCAAGTAAAATGTTCCCGGCATTATCTAGTGCATTTTCAAGAAGTCAATTACAATTATTTATAATAATTATATTCACTAATGTATTGGAATTCAAGGTGATATATATGGTGATGCCACGCATTTATTATATATGTTTACGCCATGCATCTATCGGCATTGTCTCATTTCGTTGCTCCTGACCTCGATGTACTTTATTTCTGCCTCCTTTTGCATGTCTCCATCGCTAAGTCCAAACCTCTTATTTTCAGCTGTCTTTATTGCTCATGAAACATATAAAATTGCAATACATTCTCATTTATGGCTTCACCGGCTTTAAAAATATCTGCCGCATTGCTGCCCTGCATCATATTTAAACTATAGCTAAACTGATGAAATCCGCCAAGACTTGCCTTAAAGTTAGTTTCCCAAAAATTATTCATTACCCAGGAGTAAACTTCATCGCCGTTTGCGGCACCTTCACCCATCAGCTTAATAGGGTGCGCCATTAGCGTGCCAAAGCTGACCAGCGGCGCATCAGGGGTCGTTATTAATACACTGCTGCTTTCCCCGCAAAAGGCAACACCGTTCTGCACCGCATAGAAATCAACACATGTGCCGGGAAGCTGGTCAATGCGGGGGCGCATTATGGCACCGGCTTTATCTATAAATATTTCCTGTGCCATAAAAGGCAGCGCAAGATATAAATTCTCAGGCTCCCATACACTGTTTTTATGCACACGGAAGTCAAAATCGATTTTGGGGGCAAGCTTATAAGCAGTAATAATCAGACTGCACTCCTGTACGCCATCCATACGATATTTCAGTTCAGCACGGGAATAAAGCATGCCGTTTTCAAGAATCTTCACATCATACAGTTTGCCCGGGCTTCGATGGGTGCGTGCCGCTTTCCGGTTTCTCCCCATGTTGCGCCTTACCAGCAGATAATCCTCTGTAATGTCTCTTTCCGTCACTTCATAAACCGGTGTAAATGCTGTATATGGATGCTCTGAATTGGTCAATTCTCTCTCTTCTTGTTTGCTGAAAATAGAACGGATACCCGTACCATTTTCAAAAGCGATTTTAAAGAAGTCGTTTTCAATTCCTTCAATGCTGACACAACCGCCGTTTTCTAAATCTTCACAAAGCCGCCAGTACAAATCGTTGATGCCTTCGATACCTGCCGGTGCCCTCCTGCCTGCAGACACAAGGGGTTTTGCGGGCAGCTCCTTTAATGCAAATGTTTTTATCTGTCCAGGAGTAAGTCTCAGCCAGATACAAAGCTTAGGACCTCTGGAATAGCTGCTTATCTGAAAGGGTACACTTTTACCGGTTTCAGTGTCGAACACATCAAAATGATTGTAACCGTAGAAATGTTCCAGGTCACAGGTAAACATCCCTTCAAAATCCGTTGAATGGGGATTTACCGCACGGAATTTAAGAGTCTTGTGCAGTGAGATTGCCGTTTCTCCCAAGGACTGCTGCACATTTTCCCGCATTATTGTTACAGACTCACTGGCTTTTAAAGCGTATAAACGCTTCCACTGATCCAAATTATTCACCTGCGGGTGAAACGGCTCCGTAATCGAGGAAGAATAACCCCAGGTATGCTCTCCGTAAAACATCAGATTATGTAAGGCATCATGATAATATTGGCCAAGTTTCTCATTTTCTTTGCAATTCATTTTCTGCATTATATGAAAGCTGCGCGCAGCATTTCGGTATTGTATTACATCTGCGGGGGTGGAGCCGATACCGTCTGCCCACCAGTCTGTCCAGTCACCGGAATAGACCGGAATTTCTTCTGTTTCATTGGCCAGCCGTGCAAAGAAGTCGTCTAAGGTACACATTTTTAATTGTATATTGTCGCTTTGCGCATTAAATATATTTACAAATTCCAATATTTTTAAAGAGGGTGGCGAATTGTCCGTCATGTTTCCACTAAGAGACACCGGCGCAAAGGTATATGGATAGTCCTGTTCCAACAAAGAAGCTACATAGGCATCAATTCGTTTGACTGCTTTATCAAAATCACTTCCCTGCATAGTAGTCATTCCATCCAAAAGTGTATATTCAAACCAGGAGGCCTGTGCAATGCCAAGTTCATTGCCGAGATTGTAATGGTCACCGTTCCAGCATAGGATTCGGTTACCTTTGGGAGACTCCCAATAAAAAGGAGCCTGTTTTTTAAACAGAGGGTGATATCCATGATGTGTATGGATGCACGACATGAGATTTTCAACACCATTTTGTGCTAATATATCAGCAAATCCCCAACTATAGCCATTAATGTCTGCAGTAATCGCACTTTTTGCCGTAAGGCCCAGTTTCGTTCTTTCGGCAGTAGATTCCTGCATGATTTCATTTTGCACATACGCCGGTACAAGATCCGTAAGATTTAAGTAGCTGCCCGAAAGACCGATATTTCCACTATTTACAGCAGCGATAAATTCAGATTTCTCCTGTTCGGAAGCAACCTTTAAGAACTGCTGCACACACCAGTAACTTTCACAATTCCATACGAATTGCTGGTTCTTCTTTACCAACTGCAGCACTTCCCGGATAAACGCAATATGATGCGCTTTCATTTTTTCCTGCGTATCGGTATAACCCACATCCGTATGCGAAAGATGAAGTAAATAAATCGTAAAGTTTTTTTTCATAAGATCCTCCTGTGTTCTATGATTTTGTGCCTGATATTATGATTCCATTGTTAATATAATTCTGTGCCTGTCATTACGATTCCTTTGTAAAATAATTCTGTGTCTGTTATTACGATTCCTTTGTTAATATAATTCTGTCCAGTTATTACGATTCCTTTGTTAATATAATTCTGTCCTGTTATTACGATTCCTTTGTTATTATAATTCTGTATCTGATATTACCATCACTCTGTTAATATAATTCTGTGCCATAATGAAAAAAAACATTTTGAGAGTTGTTGCACAAACGATGCAATTATCATTAGCTCATAACCTATGTTGCAGCTATTTTCAACAGATTGCTTCAAAACCATTTTCATGAAATGTCCCATTTATACTTCAATTCAAAATGACTTGAATTTTCATTTTAATTATATCAAAAACGAAAATTCAAGTCAATAATTATTTGAATATTTTTCCATATAAAATTTACCTTTATTAGAAATACTATTTCAAAAAAAAACGATAACACAACCCAGAATTCTTCTAGTTTACGTTGTGTTATCAATATGATTTCAATATGATTTTAATACGCTTTTCAAAGCTATATTTCCTTATCCATCACCGCCAGAGCTGTACGCTGCAAATTTTCTTCTGCACTATTTCCCATCTGCTGTAAAATTTCTTTACTCAAAACGTCCACTATATATAATTGAGAAACCTTAGATACAATAGAACCACTGTTTAAAGGTGCACTTTTGCCCACAACATACAGCAATGCCGTCGCAAACTTAGCTAAAGGGGATTTCAAATAGTTCGTCACTACAATTAAGTTTACCCCTTGTTTTGCTGCCATTTTGGAAATGTTTATCATGTCCTTGGTTTGTCCGCTCACAGAAAAAAGTACCAGTACATCCTTTTCATTCATGATCGAAGTGCTAATTAATTGAAAATGGCTGTCAGAAAAATTAGTTACGTTTAATCCATAACGTAAAACTTTATTGCGGAATTCCTGGGCTGCAAGTCCAGAGTTCCCGCTGCCAAAGGCATAAATATTCTTAGCCTCCAAAACAAGCTTAGCCGCTTTTTTTATTTGCTCGTAATCGAGTAAATCATAGGTCGATTTAAGCGCCAGTATCATATTTTCGAGAATCCGATCGGCTTCATTTCCAGTATCATTTTCTGTATTATTTATGTTCTGCGATAACAGAAAACGGAATTCGGAATATCCCTTCAACCCAAGTTTTCTGCAAAAACGCAACATGGTAGCATCTCCTACGTTAACCTTTTCAGAAAACTCCGTAATCGAAAGCATAATCATATCTTTAAAAGGATTATTACGGATAAAGTCAATAATCACTCGTTCCTGCTTCGTTGCATAAGATTCCATTAAACTAATTTTATCAAATATATTTTCACTCAAAAAGTTACCTCCCAACCACAAAACTGTCATTGGATTAAGTATATTCGGCATGGTATAAACTGTCAATACAGTTATTTGGTCCAAGATGCTTTGATGTCCCGTTCTTTTAATGTATTCACTATTTTTGCATAAGTTATTTATTAACTGCCCATCATATCTCCTATGTAAAATCGGATTCGTCATACACAATTATCAAACATTGGTTCAATATATTCTTGAATAAGTTTAATTCTATCTTTCGCTCGTGGGATAAAAAAAGAAGCAATCGATATTACCATTTCTTTCTTTGTATTGACATAAATCACATTTCCGCCATCTCCCATAGCTGCATAGATCTTTTCTTTATCATCAATAATCCACCACATATAGCCATATGATAATTTATCCCAGCTGCTATGTTCCTTTGTGCTCTCACTGATCCACCCAGCCGGTATTATTTGCCTGCCCTTCCATATGCCGCCCTCTAAGTACAACTGGCCTATTTTTGCCATATCCATGGGGGTCAGGGTAAGTCCCCAGCCTGCAGTATTTATCCCTTGGGGGTCAGAAACCCAACCACTGACTTTCTTATCTGTAAAAAAAGCAAGCTGCTCTTCTTTATTATGTAATACCACATTATGTGCAACATGAATATCCAATGGCGAGAATAATTTTTCTGCTGCAAAATCAAACACGGATCGTCCGGTTGCTTTTACAAGTATGCCGGCTAAAATATGGGTTCCAATAATAGCCGAATATGTAAATTGTCCTATCCGCCCTTTACCACCCAATAAATCGAGTGCGGCATTGATCCAGTTTTCGCTGGCAAAAAACTCTTCATAAGGTTCCGTTTTATATTTATAAGGAGCGGTCATGGTGAGCATATGCTTAATTGTAACGTTCTGTATTGTATTTTCATTACTATGAATGGTGTAATCCGGGAAAAAATCCAAAACTTTCTGGTCGATACTTTTGATATCTCCATTCTCTATGGCAATACCTATCAAAGCAGAAAAAATACTTTTTGTTACCGATGCTACATGAACAGCTTCCGCAGCTGTATATCCATTGAAGTAGTTTTCATATAAGGTTTTACCATTTTTAAGTATTACAATGCCTGTTGTATTTTTATAACTATTATTTATTATCTTTTCCAACCATATCTTTTCTCTTGGATTCATATGATTTCCTTCCTAAGCAGATTTCTGAGCGCAGCAGTGGTTACGACAGCTGACGACAACGCAGGTTTATACAAGGTATCTCCCTGTCCTGGAATCCGGGTTGACTATCAATTGCTCCGGTGTTCCTGTGGCTATGATCTCACCACCCTCGTCCCCTCCTTCCGGGCCAAGTTCAATGATATAATCACAACTCTTTAGAACCTCCGTATTGTGTTCAATGACAATCACCGAATTGCCGGCGGCAGCCAGCTGATCTAATAACTTTAGCAGCAATGCCGTATCATACAGGCTAAGTCCGGTCGTTGGTTCATCCAGCACATAGAGCATATTGCCCTTTAACTGCCGCCCAAGTTCTTTGGCAAGCTTCACTCTCTGTGCCTCACCACCGCTTAATGAAGAAGTAGGCTGGCCAAGCTTTAAGTAACCCATGCCCATCTGCTCTAAGATAGACAGAGGTTTTACAATGCTATTCTCATCTGCAAAGAATAAAACAGCTTCTTCTATGCTCATCTCTAGTACACCTGCAATTGTTTTTCCGTTATAATCTATGGAAAGACTTTCCTCATTAAACCGCTTGCCATGACACGATTTGCAGAGCTTATCTACATAAAAATCAGAAGTTAGAAAGATCCTTTCATAACCATTCCCGCCGCAATCCTGACAAGCCCCTTTCGAATGAAACGAAAAATACCCGGCACTCATGTTTCTTGATTTTGCTTCCGGCTCTTTCGCAAAAAGTTCCCGGATTTTATCCCAGATTCCTATATAAGAGGCAGGTGTTGAATTCGCAGTTCTACCAATCGGCTCCTGAGATATCTTTATAAAACCGCTGATCCGTTCCACTCCGGCTATACCGGCTGTATGTCCATACTTCCAGTCAATCGTTTTATCAGATTGACTTTCAATCGTTTTATCAGATTGACATTCAATCGTTTTATCGGATTGACTTACAATTGATTTTCCAGCTTGACTTTCAATTGCTTTCCTATATTTACATGCACTGGCAAGACGTTTCAAAAGCGTCTCCGTGATCAGAGAACTCTTACCGCTTCCGGATAATCCGGCAATTCCTACCATGGCATGGAGGGGAAATGCTACGGTTAAATCCTTTAAATAATGGGTATTGGCATGTTCCAGAGTAAGGCGGTCTTCTTCATCAAAGCTATGTTTTCTAACCGTCCGTTCCGGCATCAGGCATTTACCAGAAAGATACAAACTAAGCAGCGTATCTGCTTTTTCATATTCTTCATAATTACCCTGAAAAACCACGGTTCCTCCATCTGCACCTGCCTTGGGGCCAATCTCGATAATATGGTCGGCTTTAAGAATCATCTCTTTATCATGCTCCACAACTATCACGGTATTACCAAGATCTCTTAATTCCATTACCGCTTTAATCATGGTTTGCTTCTCTGAGGGATGTAAACCTGCCATAGGTTCATCAAAAACATAGATTAGGGAATCCAGTCCGGACTCCAGCTGGAGATGGAGAAATATGCGCTGTACCTCGCCGCCGCTTAAGGTAGCCATCTCCCGGTACAGAGTCAGATGCCCTAAACGGAACTGGATCAGATGTGTTAATTTCCCCTTCATATTCTTTATCACATTCCTGCCAAACTGAGATAGTTCTTCCTCCGGTAACATACTTAAGAATTGGAGAAGACCAGACAAGGTCATCTCTCCCAGCTCGCCAATCTGCTTTCCGCCAAGAAATACACCTCTTGCTTCTTCGCCGGTCCGTTCCCCCTGGCAGGCTGTACAAGTCCTCTTCTCATAGACTGTCTCCACATCCTCGCCCTTTTCATAAGCATTTCTTAGTATCCGCTCCAGACAGTAACTTTGTTTGCCGTTATCATAGGTTCCATAGACTACTTCCTCCCAAATATCCTCCGGAAGTTCCCAGAAAGGGGTCTCAAAATATCTGCCGTATTTCTTCTTTAGAAGCTGTAAGAAACCGGCTGTTACCTGCAGGCCCTCATAAACCTGCAAAAGGGAGGTTGTTTTATCCGGAATTAATTGTTCCAGATTGATATCATAATAAGAACCTCTGCCCTGGCATCTAACACACATACCCTCGGCCGTAGTATAGAGAAAGAAGCCTGGGGAGAGAGGTTTCCTCTGTTCCTCCAAAGCTTTTCCGTCACAGGCATAGATAAGAGCCAGCTGGTTAAGAATTCCGGTCTTGGTACCAACAGTAGAACGGGGATTGCTCTGCCTTATGGTATTCTGGCGTACCGCCACCGTTGGACCGATACCTTCCAGCGTATCGAACCGGTCCTCGTTATCGAGTCCTGCCAGAATGCCAATGGAACTTAGATACTGGTTCTTGCCTTCTTCAAACAGGATATCAAATGCAAGACTGGATTTACCGGAACCGCTGATACCGGTAATAACCACCAGCCCGCCTTTGGGAATCGTCAGATTGATATTTTTCAGATTATGGACTCTCGCTCCTCTAATCTTGATTTCTTCCATTTGCTCACCTCGGAATTGATTTGCAGCTGGTTAGAAATGAATGGGCTCAATGGGAACATAGATGTCTACCTCATGGATGTGACTCTCATTGTCCTGGGCATTGTTACGATATACTTCAAATGGATTATAATCTCTTGGCACATACCCGCTGCCCGTGATCCACTCCCGATACATGTAATTCCAGGCATCACCGTACTGTTCCTGCTGAATCTGAAAATGACCTACCGCATACAGACCGCCTTCTAACTTCATCCTTCCAAGGATACCGTCTTCCTGAATCTGAATGTCCTCCGGCACCGTCAGACATAAACTGGTACGGAACTGGCTCTCCTCTCCAAACTCAGGATTATCATGATACATGGCAAGCACCCAGTTAAAACCATTCACAAGAAAATGCTGCTCCTTAGCATGAGTAAATAAGGTCTGTATCAGACCACCATATTCTTTCGCCAAGGTCTCATAAGTGCCTGTATGTCTTACATATGCAACCTGTTTCTCCTCCAGGTTTTCAATGGTAATCTGCCCGGTAACAGGAAAGGGATCGCCAACCCATTCTATCTTTGCTGTGTTCTTATTATACTCAGATAAAAGAAAAGAATCTTTGCAATTCTTGCTATACTCCTTTCGATATTGTCTTGGGCTGATCCCATAGTAATTCTTAAATGCCCTGGAAAATGCGGCTGAATCCAAAAGTCCAAGTTCATAAGCAATGTCCGTCATATTTTTATCCGCCCGGTGAGCTAACAGAAACAGTGCTTTCTCCATTCGAATCCGGTTCACATAATGGGCCAGCGGTTCCTGTAACATGCCCTGAAAAATCCGGCTGAAATGATATTTGGAAAACCCGGCCGCATCAGCAAGCTCTCCGACGGATAAGGGCTGTCCTATATGATACTCGATGTAATCCTGTACTTTATGAATTCTTCTAATATATTCATCCTGACACTTCAAATCTGACATAAGATTTCCTCCTGTTCCAGCTGATACCAGTATTTATAATAAATATTGTTTTCCTTCTATACTGTTAAAAAGCTGCCATAACTCATCCACGATAATTGCTTTTGGGTAAGGCATGGAATTATAAATCCACCATTCTAATACCCCTACACCTGCTGATACTAAAAATTCCACGGATATTTCTTTTTTGGCTTTTGTTTCATATAAATCCAGGCGATTAATTAATCCGTCTTTAAATATTTCTTTCATACGCTTACGGAATAAAGGGCTTTCTTTATTTGATAACATGGAGGAGTAGAAATTATAATTTACTTCAAGATGATCAAAAACACGGAGCAAGCTGGACTTCGATGCCAATTTTTCTTCCTTATGGTCTTGTTTACAGGTTTCCGTTAATTGCGTCAAATAATAGTCCAAACACTTATCTCTCAAATCATATTTATCCGTAAAATGCAGGTAAATTGTTCCCCGATTCACATTGGCCTTATCTGCAATTTCACCAATCGTTATATTTTCCAGATCCTTTTCTAAAACAAGTGTCATGAAAGCTTCCATAATTGCCTGTTTCGATTTTTGAATTCGACGATCCATTTTAACCTCTATTCTTGCGCACGCTCTTTGTGCATATCAAGTTTGTGGTGCGCAAGCACAAACTTGCGGTTGAAAAATTTATTTTTCAACCTAATCCTTCCTTTCAATTGTCCTAATGAACAACTTTAATTTAATTGTTGATTACTCAACAGAATTCACATTATTACGTATTGAACTATCTAATTATAGCTGATACTATGATTTTATTCAACACGCGTTGAATAATAAACAATGTTAATAAGGAGAAAAATATGAAAGCAATCGGTTTAACAAATTTCGGTGACCCAGGTACTTTCGAAGAATTAGAAGTAAATTTACCAGAATTAAATGAAAACCAGGTACTTGTTGAAATGATGGCTTCTTCCATTAATCCAGGTGACAGACCTTTACGGACGGGAAAAATATTTGAAAGCTCTGTCGGAGGTCAATGGTCTGAGAAATTACCAATTTTTCTTGGAAGCGACGTATCCGGTATAGTAAAAGCTGTCGGAGAAAAGGTTACCCGGTTTCAAGTTGGCAACCGTGTTATGGGATTAACGATCCAGTCCGGTACCTATCAAGATTATGTTGCAGTTGATGAAGAACACCTTGCTAAATTTTCAGAAAATATATCCTATGAAACCGCCGGTTCAACACCTACAATTGCACTAACCGCAAAGCAGGCATTATTTGATTATGGAAATCTTTTAAAGGGACAAAGAGTATTAATTCAAGGCGGTGCCGGTGGTGTGGGACACGTTGCAGTTCAAATAGCCAAAAACCATGGTGCTTATGTGATAACAACCGCGAGAAAAAATAACCATGATTTTGTTAAGGCATTCGGGGCAGATGAAGTATATGATTATACGGAATTTGATATTGAAGATATGATCCACGAAAAAGTTGACTTGGTAATTGATACGGTAATGGAGGGATCCATTCTTGATAATAATGGTGCGCCAGGTGAGGTCGGGAAAAAGAGTCTCTCCGTAATCAAAGACAATGGAAAATATGTATCCATCGTTTCTTTTGGAATAAATGGTTATCCGATGGAACGTAACATTAAAGCATACTTTTTCCAGTCCAAACCAAACCATTCAGACTTTGAGCAAATTGTGAATTGGATTGAAAAAAATGAACTACAGATCCATATAGATAAAATTTACCCGTTCTCTGCGAATGGAATTACAGAAGCTTACAGCCATAGTAAAAAGCAGCCAAAAAAGGGAAAGATTTTAATATCAAAAACTTGAACTTTGAATATAAACACTTTAACCTATGATTGATTGAAAACAGTAATCAACGAATACGAATATGATTGTTTACTTTTTTAGAAGATTTATTAGAGAAAAAACAAGGCACCTTACAACGAAACTTATTAAAGATATTCAGCTAAGAAATTCTTCATTGTAAAGTGCCTTACTTTATCATAAGTACCTAAACTGGGTAGATACATAGATACGGGCAATATATGAGTTGACAGCACTGACGTAAAAATGTCTATGTTAGTCAACCGATAGCTTTTGTAAAAATTGATCTGCTATCCATGCGGCGTTTTCAGAAATAGACTTTGTACCATCTACACGCAGAACTGGACAAGACAACTCCCCAGACCATTGTTCATGATGTTTCAAGCAAATCTGCGGCGGTTGGCCAGTATCATATTGCACCGCATCTTCAAAAAACTTTAAGTTTTGTTCGTACATATCCCCACCCACAAGAATGCGCTCCCCAAACATAGCAGATTCACGTGCTTGAAGCCGTTCAAGACGTAATTCAGTAGGAACAGTTATAAACACAGCTAAATCGAAGAGTGAATTGAATGACTCACGAATACTCCCCATCGAACCTGTCATTACGAAATGCCGGCACTTTGATATCGCATTCATTAAGTATTCGATTCGTTCTTCTCTAGGGCGAAGTATTGTATAGGGAATATCCGTATCCCAACGCCATATATAGTCATCTATATCAACATGCTGAAAATCAAGCCGGTGAGCTAATTCTTTACCGAGTGTGGTTTTCCCTGAACCCGTGGCACCATAAATAATAATCCCTGTGGACATATTTTTTCCCTCTCATTCAATATATTATATATTTTCAGTCTATTTAATTTTTTATAACATAAGCATGATCTTGCCTTGACATCAACACCACTACGCATGCCTTGATTGGTCAATTATGATGCCTCTTGAACTTGCTTTTAATTATAGGTGCTGAGGAATATATTGTCAAACTTCATTGCATTAAATAATATATACATTTTCTTATTCTCGGAAATAACTATCTTGAGCATGAAAAAACCACACCGGTTAGTGTGTGGTTTTAAGAAACATATTACAATTTATTCTCTTATCGTTTTTTCCTTCTCCAGCTTCTTTATCTTCTTTCTGATTGGTAATCCTAATCTAAAAAATATAAGACTAAATAGTATTAAGCAAATCCCCATAGATAAATTACCGTAAGAGAAATTACCTAATTTTTCACCTATATTAAGATTTATAATACCAATTGACAAATTAATTAATCCCGCAAGAAACTCAATAATCATGAGTGAAAACCACAATGCATTTATTCTCTTATAATGTTTGATTTTAGAGTCAATGTCTGTATATATGTCAAAGGAACCATCCGATGTTTTTTTTCTTAAATATACCCAACGCATAGTCGTTGCAACACATTCAACACCACTTTCTTCTAAAAACCTTAGATATGCTATGCTTTCAGGGTGAGTGGGCATATCTTTTAGAAGTTCTATCCTGTAAGTATATTGATTATTCGCTTCCTCTTCAAAAACATACCTGCACCAGAAGTAATCAGTTAATGCCAATCCTTTTGCTGACATTTCATTAAGCCATTTTTCTTCTTTTTCGTAGTCCCAATATGCTTTCCTGACTATATATTTCATTAGCTCCACCCCCCGACTATTCTTTTCCCATTTACAATCAATTCTTCTAATCTAATAATTTCTTCTTTGAGAATTGATTTTCCTGATTCAGTGATTTGGTTTTCCTTTTTGCGTGAATCTTTTTCTCCGGGAATCGATTGTATCCAATTTTTTTCAACCAAAGTATTGATTGCTCCATATAAGGTTCCCGGACCAAGATTCACCCTGTCATTACTTAACTCTTTCACATTCTGCATTATTCCATATCCATGCATCGGGGTATAAAGTGATAATAAAATATAATATACTGCCTCTGTTAAAGCACCTCTTTCAGAACTCTCCGGCAAAACAATCACCTCCATATATTACGATAACCGTTATATCGGTATCCGTAATATCAATATATCGCTAACCGATATATTTGTCAAGAGCATTTGAATAACTATTTTTAACCTTCTCAAGTATCAATTCCTTTTGGTATCAAAAAAAACCATGCCCTGACCATATATAAATAAGGCATCAAGATTTTGCAATCCTTCTGCCTTTAAATTTTCTTATATAACATGCCTCCAACTTCCAATTATTCATTTGGATCTGATGACCAATCTTCTAAAAAGCTATTTCCTTTAATCGCATGATTAACACCATTTGATTTGTGTAAATATACATCCTCATCCGGGTAATAGCAAGTATCTTCTTTTTCATTTGTTCCAATATCAAGAATAAGTAGCGGTTCTGTCCCAGGGTTATAGAAGGTGTGAAAAATATCCCTTCCCGCTGGTTTTGACAGGAAATCTCCGCTTTTCACTTCTATTTTTTGCCCATTTAATTGCAGCGTACCAATTCCAGAAATAATATAAAAGAATTCTTCCTGCTGTGAATGGCTATGATATTTTGTACTAAAGCCTTTTGGAGGAACACTATCAAGATTTACATAAATCTTTTGACTTCCTACTGATTTTCCCAGTTCCTTTGTTATAAGCCCTATATTATCTTTCCATATAAATTCATCTAAAATATGATTGATATTACCTAATCTATCCATGATTATCCCTCTCCTTATTCCCCATTTGCATGAAATAAACCCACTACTAATTTTAAAATCATTCTTCTGGTGCCCATTAGCGCAAATTGATTTATATTCTCATTCTAATTGCATCAAAAGGTTCTCCATGACCTGGATATATCTTAAAGACATTGTTTCTCAGTATTTTTCTGGCACTTTCCTTCATTTCATCAAAATTCTGTGCATTTATTCCTAACGATGGTTTTTTATTATTTGCAAATAAGTCTCCTGCAATCAGATTACCTTCATTGTCTAATATACAAATGGAACCTGGAGTGTGTCCTGGAATATGAAAAATTCTTCCTTCAAATTCAAGTAATGTCTGATTATCTTCCAACAATATATCAGGCTTAAATATTTCAAACTCCTTATAAACCTTCTCCATTAACAACTTAATTTTTGAATCCACCAGCTTAAATACTATATTAAATAAAAACGATTGATATTTTAAATTAACTCTATAACAATTGGGGTCTGATTTCTCTACCATAAATACGTCACCTGAATGCATTGCAATCTTGGAATGAAACTTATCCCTTATGTAGCTTGCGTTACAAACATGATCATTATCACCATGGGTTAAAATAATCATGCTCAGATTAGAATTGTTAACGCCATTCTTTTCAAGTTCACGAACCAACTCCTTCCGTCTATCTGTATATTGCTTATCCATAAACATATGACCGCCGGTGTCTACTAATATAAATTTCTGATTATTTTCCAGCAAATAACAATTTACTCCCTCTAAATCAATACGCATTATATTCTGCATTATATATCCTCCCTTTTTATTTGCTGCACTAAGGTATCCAAAGAATTTCCCCTCTTAACTGTTTCACACCACATAATTATGCTCTGGAGCTTACAAATTCCAAAATATAAGGTAGATAATTTAAAGTAGAATTGCTCCTTATTCTCCATGGCCTCATACTTTTCCTTTTTTTGAATTAGCTCCTGATAATAGTCTATTAATTTTTCTTCATACTTACCGATTTTATTGTAAGCAATATCACTTGGTAATTTATCATAATAGAATACTCTTGCCATAAAGGTTTCTATTGAATTACTTTCCTTATCATCCTCTTTTAGCCACTGAATAAATGCTTCTCTTCCGCACTCTGTTATGCTATATTTTTTCTTTTCCCTCTTGCCCTCTACTTCATTTGAGCATATTACATATCCTTTCCCTAATAATCTGCCAAGTAAAGGATATATACTTCCGTAACTTGCCCGGTAAAACATCCCAATACCACTATCAATGCATTTCCTAATATCGTACCCTGTAAGAGTGTTGGTATATAATGTACCTAAAATTATATATTCCAGCATACAGCCTCCTTATAATGTATCGTTACGATATATTATAGTTTATTAATCTTAAAAATGCAATAGAATTATTTATATCTTATACGATACATTTCTACGGCCATAAAGTAAGGCCCGATTAACAGCTATCGTACGTTCAGGCTATTTCTTATACAAATTAAAACAGTAATACACCCACCTTTTTCAATATGGGCATTTTACTGCTCGATTATCTTCTCTTGGCTGTTCCTTTTCAGAAAAAATTTTTCTATGTAAAACAAAATTTACTTGCATTATTCTCATATCGTGTCATTGATAAAGTTACCAATATATTCTATAATAAGCCTATGCCATGCTGCTATAATTATACAAATTATGAGAAGGGGATTAGAATGGCTAAAGTTTACTGGATTTCAATTATTACATAAAAAGTAGAACGTGGTGCCCGTACATTTGCAGCGGTATTCAAATGTACAATTAAGGAGAATATAGAATGAAATCATATTTAGTTAAAATTGCACTTGCAGCAGTCTTTCTTATCGTATGCCTGACCGGAGGCAGTCTTCTCTCAGAGATCAATAAAACGAAAAGCGAAGAGAATAAATTAAAAGAATACAAAGCAACCTTAGAACTTGTCAAAGATATGAACCAGAATAGCGACTTCGGTGGATTAGAGCTGCTTAAATTTTCAGACAAAACCGTGGAAAATCAGCAGACTCAAGAAGCTTCTGATATTCTTCCTGATTTTGCAGAAGAAGCGAAAGATGGTGTTGAAGGAATTTATTTTAACTATCCTAAAGATAGTAATGACTACCGGCTTGCCAAAATCAGCATAACAGTAATACCATACCATGTTTATGGCATCACTGTAGGGCAAAAGCTTAAGGATGTAACCTGGATTTTGGAAGAAAAGGGGTTTACAGAGCAGGAAAAACTTTCAGATAACGATGTTGATTTCATATTGTACCGGCAGCATCATGCAAGTATTTCTATTAAGGTTGACAAAGATACCGGGATTATCCGTACAATTATCGTTTCAGTTTATGATAAACTAGATGATACGGTTTATTAAGAGCCTTAAAAGTCAATTGAATGTATTAATCAAATACCGTTTTTTTCATAACACAGTAATTACTTTATATATAAGATAAGATACATAGACAAGTAATAAAAAAATACCAGCTTTACGTTTAATTCTTTTTTTGACCCAAGAAATTATGAAGACATAAATTGTTAGCATCAGCATAATCGAAACATCCACCCAAAGACTAAAATCAGTCGGAATTGGTGAGATAATAGAGGAAAAACCTAACACCAGAAGAATGTTAAAAATGTTACTGCCAATACAGTTGCCTAAAACAATATCAGGTTCCTTCTTAGCGGCGGCTATAATGCTGGTTATTAGCTCAGGCATAGTGGTTGCAATCGCAACGACGGTGAGTCCAATAAGCGTTTCACTAAGCCCTAAACTTTGAGCAATATCCGTACTGCTTCCCACGGTAAGTCTTCCACCGATGAAAAGTCCTGCAAGGGAGAAGGCAGAAAAACACCACAACTTAAGTAAATTTTCATTCTTATCGGTACCTACTGCTTCTGGTGGTAGTTGATTACCGTCAGCATCAGTATCTATATCACCTTCCGCATCAATTTCTATTTTCATTGATTCTTTTGAATCTTTAATGATGTATATCATAAAAGCCAAAAAACCAATCATAAGAATGGCACCGTTTATACGTGAAAGCCACCCATTATCAAAAAGCATAATAATCAGAATAATCTGAATACCTAACAACATAGGTATTTCACGTCTTACCACAGAATCTCTTACCTGTAACGGCATTATAATAGCTGAAATCCCCACTATCATGGCTGTATTTGATAGAGAACTGCCGATTATATTACCAAGTGTAAGTTGATTCGTGTCAGTTATTCCGGAAATAACTCCAACCGCAAGTTCTGGTGCACTGGTACCAAACGCAACTACTGTGATCCCAATAACAAAAGAAGAAACTCCATAGCGTTTTGCAATTTTAGATGTCGAATCAATTAAAACATCAGCACTTCTAACTATCATAACCAACCCTAAAACTAATAAAAAATATTGCATCATCTTTATCCTTTCTAAGTAAATAAAAAAGTAGAGAACCTCTTATGAAGCTCTCCACCCATTAAGCTAAAATCTTGAAGCAGTTACCTGCCCAACCGGAATTATATTCAATATTGTCATAATTATTTTAACCAATTTTTTATAATAAATCAAAGAATTTTCAAATCGTAGTTATTGCCATTTCATTAAATATTTCTACTTTATTTAATCTTTGATTAGGGATATAATTACACGGCTAATCTGAGAAAAAAACAATGAAACAATACCAGTTACGTCGTGAAATATCGGAATAAGCAGTATGATAAATGCAACTGCACTGATAAAGAGTATACTGAATATTTTTAACAGTAAAACTGTTAAAGCACCTTTTTTCAAATTGCATCTTTCAGAAATCCGCATGGTTAATACATGTAAAAAATAATATAGGATAGAAGCCGTGCTTCCTATGACAAAGCCTAATGCTATAGAAAGGTCGTACTTGTCTGTAAGAATAAAAAAACCAATCATCATAAATGATAAGCCACTTACACACAGAACATTTCCTGCTATATCCCGTTTCACATTTGTTTGACACATCATTATAACCCTCCCATAGACATTGGACAATTTACTGAGATAATTCATATGAACATTTCCAATCCAAAACATAAAAAGGGTGGGAAGCTCGCAAACAACGAGCTTCCCACCCCAGAAGCCTTAAACTCTTGAAATCGAATGTAACATTCGTTCAACCGTAAAAGTACATATTTATATATTAAATAATAGCACAAACTTCTTTATTTAGCAAGATAAATTACAAGGCAATTTCTATGATACCGCTAATAACTGCAGTTATGACTGCTTCGATCAGAAATTCAAACAGTACAATGCCGGTATCAAAGGTTTATGCATAGACCCGCTATTAATGCATAAATTACCACATATAATAAATACATTATAAACTGGCGAATACCCAGTACAATTTTAACAGCACCCAAATTTGTGATTTTAGTAGCCGGTCCGGTAATCATAAAGGCTGCTGCGGACCCCATGCTCATACCATCATAAAGCCACTGTTGTAAAAGAGGTATGGTTCCGCCCCCGCACATGTAAAGGGGAACGCCAATGGTGGCTGCCATCAGCACACCAAATCCCTCATTGCTTCCAAACAGTTTAGCAAAAGCTTCTGTTGGTACGTATCTTTGAAACATTGCGGATAATACAATTCCTAAAAGTAAGTACAACCCGGTAGCTTTCACATTCCGGCCGAAATTTTTAAGTAAACGCAGTAAAATATTGGGATCTGTATCACGGCTTTTGGATTCTGTTATGGATGAAAAGTTAAAAAATGAGGTTTTCCTGTAAAATATATGGACTAGCAGCCCCGCTATAATACCACACAAAAGACAGGCAGAGAGCCGTACGATCAAAGCCTTTGTTCCTAAAGCAGCACTATAAATAATCAGCTGTGGATTAAGTAAAATAGAGGACATCATAAAAGCAGCCAGCCAGTCATCTCTCATCCCCTTAGTTGAAAAGGACGCAGCAATCGGAATCGTTCCATACATGCAAAGCGGTGAAGCGATACCAAGCAAACATGCCGGTACAATACCTAATACCCCCATTTTTTTATCCTTTAAACGATTAAATAAACCATGTATCCGTTCCTTGCCAAACACAGATACTACCGATCCTATGACCATACCCAATAACCAGTATTTAAAAATCTGATCCAATTGAATACAAAAATAATACCACAGATAAATAAATTCCCGATGCAATATTTCAATCATCGATACTCACTAATTCATACTTACGGGTGCCAAGTCCGATTTCTTCCGCTCTTTCTAATGTATGAAGTCCATTCTTTTGTTCAATCCTGTTTACAAGAGTTTCTCTGCCTTCCGCGGCATAAACAAGATCAACACAGGCCTGATCCAATGCTACCGGGTCAGTTGAAGCAAGAATTCCAATATCGTGTATATCCGGCTCAGCCGGGTTCCCATTGCAGTCGCAGTCTATACTAATTCTGTTCATAACATTGATATAGGCAATATTTTTTCCATTTTCCAAACTGTCAGATACAGACTTTCCTGCTTCCGCCATTGATTCCAGAAAGTTATCCTGAATCCCTCCAAACATAACTGTGTGGCTCTTTCCTGCAGTATGTATCAGACATTTTCCTTCTCTTGAGCCAATCCCTATGGAAATATTTTTAATCGCTCCTCCAAAGCCTGCCATCTGATGCCCTTTAAAATGGGAAAGTACAAGAAATGAATCATAGTTTGCAAAGTGAGCACCTACAAGATTTTCTTTCAGATGGGTTCCTCCATTTACCGGAAGACTTATTGATCCATCCGCATCCATAATATCCACAGCTGCAATATCCGTAAAGCCATGATCCTTTGCAACCTGCATATGCATAGCTGTTTCGCCGCGCGAACCGCCATACGCCGTATTACATTCCACAATGGTGCCATCCACAGACTGCACCAGGTCTTTAATTAATTCCGGTTTCAGATAGTTACTGGCGGGAGGTTCACCTGTACTAAGTTTTACAGCGACCTTTCCTACCGGTTTCCAGCCCATTGATTCATAAACAGCCATTATACCTTCCGGAGTGATATCGGTAGTCATATATACTTTTGCTGTCTCTTTTGGCAATTGCGCTGTCTCTTCCGAACCAGAGGAATTTGATTGATCCGTATTACTAACTACCGAACCTTCTGCTTCCAAAGTTGCTGCTTCTGTACTCGCTGCTTCTATACTATCTGTCTCTGTACTTGCTGCTTCTACATCAGCTTCATTACTTTTCTGAGTTTTTTCACATGCTGCGAGAGAAAACGTCAGTATAAGCATCAGAAAAAAAACAATAACTCTTTTCAATTTCACTTCTCACACTCTCCATCCTTTATAATCTATTTAAAGCTAAAGGTTTTGGATATACATCCCAATCCCAAACTCAAACTTAATGTGAAAATGTGAGGATTCTGTGAGAAAATAGGTAGATTTATATGAAAATATATTAAAATCTTTATTTTAAAGCGTTAGCGTGCTGTCACAGGATTTGATATTAAATTCATACTTTTTATGTCGGCAAAATAAAAATGTTCTCACTACTTCTTACTATCCCGTACATTATTTTGAAAGTTATTCAGCGATAAATTCTATCAGATCTATTCTGACAGCATGGAAGCATGCGATTTATTATATCAAGTTTCCTTGGATATCTGTAATTCAATCAGCTTTCAAACAAATTACTCTGACTTGAATATTCAAACCAAAAGGTGGTCAGTACTTCTTTACAATCCACACCATAATACATACCATGAGCCTTTAGATATGTGCTGACAATGGAAAGGCCGATACCGGTTCCTTTTTTACGTCCGCCATGGTGCTGGCTGCGCTGGTATCTTTCCCAGATGATTGTACGATCCTCTTCCGGGATCGGTTCACCCTGATTGACAACAGACACACGAATATTGTTATTCACTTTTTCAATCACTACGGAAATATTTCCTCCGTCTGCAGTATGGTTTATCGCATTGTTCAATAGATTACGCATTACCTGACAGATTTTCATTGCATCTACATGAACGGGAATATCCTTTTGAATGCTCTCCAGCCGGATCGTGATTCCATATTCATTGGCATTTTGCTCGCAATGAGCAACCTCTGACTCAACAATCTCAAATAGATTATGCCAATCCTTTTTTAGTTTGACATACCCGGCCTGCAGCTGGGAGTAATCCATAATGTCATTAACCATCTCACTCATTCTGCCGGCTTCTTGTATTATAAGATTAAGGTTCTCGTTACGCTTTGAATCATTTTTCCAGTTAATATCCCGCACCAGTTCAGCATAGCCTCTGATAAGGGCCAGAGGTGAGCGCAGCTCGTGGGATACATTGGCTATCACTTCCTTACGAAGAACATCCACTCGTTGGAGAGCCTGACTAAGCTCATCAACCGAATCGGATAACTGCCCCAGCTCATCATTAAGCGAAAGTCCAGGTGATGCGGTTAGTTCGCCCTTTGCAAGTTTATCTACCGTGGACTTTATAATGCGGATTGGTTTCACAAAATAGCGGGACAACAATGCAGCCAACATAGCGGCAGCCAGTGACAGAGATATGCTTAATGTTACAAGCTGGCTCCGGTTGATACGGAGTACCGTATCTAATTGATCCAGGGAATGATACAAAACAATTAATGCACGCCGGTTTTCGTACACAACCGGTATACCAATTTCAAGAGCTAACGGCTCTGAGTCATATTGTACAATTTTATGGTACGATTTTCCCTGCATAACCTGCTTATATTCTTGACTCTTCTTAAATTGTCTTAGAAATCCCCATATAGATACCAAAGAATATTGATCCTGCAACCTATACCCTAAACTGTAAAGTGCAATCAACTTTCCGTGAACGTCAATTAGCATCATCTTTCCATTCGTGGACTTGCTAAGAGATGACAGCAGCTGATCATGATTGACAATATTTTTTGTTTTCAGTTCTTCTATAATTGGCTGCAAACGGTTTTGTACTTCAGCCACAGTGGAATCCACATAGTTTCTTTCAAACAGAAAAATCTGCACAACCCACATAAATGCCATGCTAAGGGTCACTAAAAACATCATGATAAGCCATAAGCGCACTATAATTTTGGAGTGGAAGGGCAGCCTCTTACGAATCTTATTTATATTCAAATTTATACCCAACCCCCCATGTAGTTTGAATTACTTTCCTGTACTCCCCCAGATGCTCCCGAAGTGATTTAATATGGGTATCTACCGTACGTACATCACCATAATAGTCATATCCCCAGACCTTATTCAAAAGTTGTTCCCGCCTGAGAACAAGTCTTTCATTCTGTGCAAGATACAATAAAAGATCAAACTCTTTAGGTGGCAGGTTAAGTGCCTTTTCCCCTACGGTTACAGTTCTCGAACCAGGCGAGACACAAAACTCACCAAAAGTAAGCTTATCACATGATTTTTTTCCGCTGCGCTTAAGTACAGCGCCGACACGGGCCATGAGCTCCTTGGGACTAAATGGCTTTGATACATAATCGTCTGCCCCAAGATTAAAGCCCAATAGCTTGTCATACTCCTCGCAGCGGGAAGTCAGCATAATAACCGGCACCTGGCTTTCCTTACGTATTTCTCCCAGAGTTACAAAACCATCCAGTTCCGGCATCATGACATCCAGCACTACAATGTCAAACTGTGTGCTATTTACTTTCTCAATAGCTTCCTGACCGTTTTGAGCTTCCTCGCACTGGTATCCATCCAATTCTGCATACGTCAACACTAGCTTACGAAGATGTAAATCATCATCAACAATTAGTATTTTTGACATTATGATCCTTCTTTCTTTGAAAATATATATTATTTTTTCAGGAATTAGATTTCAATTTGGCTGACAACGGGAGAATACCGTAATATGTACTCAAGCCCCCGGGAACTCGAATGTCTTTGCCTTACATACCGCATCCGGAATGTACAGGGGATACCAAAATTTTCTCGGGTATCGGTTCAGCTATCGGCCACAACAACCTATGTATCATTAACAGCATTCATTGTCCTAAAACAACTGTTATGATTTATACCATATACGTAACTTACCCTTTTAAAATCATCTCGCGATACAATAATGGTATAAGTGATACATGTACTATCTTTGATATGATAGTACAATAATTTTGTAATAAATTCAACCAATATTCAGTTAAACTGCATAATAAAAAGCATAGAAAAAGAGAATCTGCCGACATCTTTCCTCTACGCTTTAAATTATAATAACTTACGGTTAAAAGTTTATTTACCTGTTAGGTCAATGCAAGCTTTAATGTTCTATACGCCAGTTCAGAGATATCGACAAGTTCATTACCATCTATTCCGGATTTCAGTTTATTACCCAGTGGTTTTATCCATTTGTCAGGAAGTGCATCCGCTCCAAGAACCATTCCCATGATTGAACCAACCGTTGCACCATTACAGTCCGTATCAAATCCAGCCATAACAGCTATACCGATGGACTTTCCAAAATCAAGTTCCCCATATAATAAGCCAATACATACTATCATGGCATTTGGTATGGTATGGCACCAATCATGTGCATTTTTTTCATCATATATTTGATGTACCTTATCAATAGCATCTTTCCAGGTTACTCCTGTTCTGCTCCAGTCAAGTACCCTGTGGATGCTTTCGTATAATCTTGATTTTTCCGGTATCATAGATAAACCAGTATCTATAATATTCTTAATGTCATCCGTTACGGCAGCAGCTGATATCATTGCAGCTACAAACATTTCACCATATATTCCGTTTTTTGTATGAGATATGGATGCGTCCCTAAATGCCATAAACGAGCTCAGTTCCGGATTACCGGGAGCTATGTATCCAAAAAAATCTGCACGTATCTGCGCGCCAATCCACTCCCTGTAGGGATTTCTATAACTTGCCGAATCAGGAGGAATAATCATATTCACTACATTACGATAGGCTACCCTTTCAGCCGTACATAAATGCAGTATCGGAAGGCTGTCGAGCCAGCATTCCGCTACATTTTCCGGTATAAAATCAATCCCATATTTCTCAACTATTTTTAAACCCATAATGGTGTAATTAATATCATCATCTTCGGGCATATATTCTACGTTATTAATCCATCCCTTCATTTTATTTCCATAAACACCGGGATAATCTGATACATCACATTTCCTTTTTATATTATCCGGAACGATGGAAGACATATAATTATCAATGGGATAATTATCAGTACCTTTAAGCAGCACTTCAATCCTTGCACGGTGCCATCCTTCAACCGGCTGTCCAAGCAGACATCCCGCACATCTTCCAAGCCAGGCACCATATATTTTATCATACGATTTAGCGCTGCTCACATTGACCTTATCCATTACAACAGGTAATTTGCTTTTCGGCTTACCGGCAGCTATACCTGATAAATCAGAGGGCTCATTGTAGGCATACCCCTCTTCGGCCCGCAAACCTGCCATTTCATCGAGAATGCCTCCTGCCAAAGCTTCCTTTTTAGCACCAGCCTTCATTAATTTTATCTCTTTTACCTTTTCTTCAAATTCTTTAATATTTTTCCCTTCATCTTTTGATTCCATCAATTCGATATCAATTAAATCAGAATACTTTAACCATGCTAAATCCGCCAGCATATTAAACCCTCCATCATAAAATTATCAGTTTCTTACACCAACAGGTAATAGGGGTCATGTGTTAGTAAGTCTATAGTAAATTCAAACATATCATGGGCATTTATCAACCTGATCAGTGAATTCCCTGCCATATATTTTTTCATAATACCTTTATACTCAAATAATTCATCCAGTTTATTAAAATCGGTTACAGGCTTTTCCCAATTATGCAACCGGTTAGTAACAGTAATCTTTTTCCCTTCATAGCCTGTAATGCTGATTTCCAGTACATCCTTTTGCAGGTGATAAGGGACACCTGCTATTTCTTCACAAGAATGTATGGAGGTGTTGCTCTCCTGATCAACACCCGCCAGCATGATATAACCCTTTACTGCTGCATTTTTGTAATACGGGCTATTATCATCACAAGGCGACTTGGAGTATTCATGTCCGGAGGTCATATATTCCTTTCTTGCGCCAATGGCTGCAGCGGAATGAGTCGGATGAAGGGAACGCCTGGCATCCTCACTATTTCTTACCGTTTCCGGAAGAATACCGGTCCAGCATTTCGATTTTAATACATCAAACACGGGCGGGCAGGCTGCCGAATCTTCTCTTCTGCCGGTCAGAGTAGGTACGATCAAGGTTCCCTCTTTGCCAACCGTATCAATTAACGACCTGACCACCGTGTTAACTCCACCTTCTACATAACCAAAGCTCTTCAACGAACTATGGATTAGAACCGAATCCCCATACTTTAAACCGGTTTCTTTGAATTTTTCCGTAAGTTCACTGCAATTTATACTCAAGCTAACCACCCTTTCTTTGATATAGATTCATAGTTTATTTAATGCTTATAGATATGGTACCTTATTTATTAAAGCTTGGCAATGCTGCTTACTCTATATGAAAGCTTCTCCTAAAGAACTATTCAGATTTCGATCTGTTTACTCAATATTTTCCATATTTTATACAATAATAAACCGCACCGACCATCCCGGCATCATTACCCAGTTTTGCGGCATCAAGCTTTAATATTTTAGCATATGCCGGCATAACCCGGCTTAAAACTTTAGTTCGCAGCGGATCTATAAAAAATTCTTTTTGTGCACTGACTCCTCCCCCCACCAAAACGACCTGTGGGTCAAACATATGTATTATGCCCACAAGGCCATCTGCCACATAACCAATCCATTCGTCCAAAAGCTTATCCAGATAATGATCTTGACCCGCAGCCTCAAATATGGTGCGCCCGTTAATACTTAAGCCATCGAACAGCTTACTTTTAAGTTTACCCGACTTCTGCGCCTGCAAAACCTTCCTTGCCAATGCGGTTGTTGATGCATATTGTTCATAACAGCCTCTATTCCCGCAGCTGCACAATTTTCCGTTATTACGGATTGTAAAATGCCCCAATTCACCGGCACCGCCGCCTGCTCCGCATAGAATTTCCGAATTTGTTATGATACCGCCGCCAACGCCGGTGCCAATGGTTATCACTACGGCATCTGAAACCCCTTTGGCACCACCAATCCATTGTTCGGCTAAGGCAGCACAGTTTGCATCGTTCATGACCGTTACCGGCACGGAATAAATCTCGTTAATACGCTCTTTTATACAGCAGCCTTCCCAGTTTTTGATATGCCCGGCTGTTCCAACAACCTTCCCTTTCTTCACATCAATCTGCCCGGTGGCTGATACACCTATACCACTTATGTGACTGACGTTCAGACTATTTTCGTTTAAAAACTGAGTCAATTTAGTTATAACAGTATCCATAATCGGGGTATCATAACCATCAAAAGCTACATCATACGCGGATGCTTTACTCACCGTTCCATATTCATCCACAATACCTATTTTCGCCTGAGTCCCTCCAATATCCACTCCAATATAGTTCATATTATGCCCCCTGCATATCGCAGGCTTGCTGCGATACTGCTTTAATGATTAGTTTGAAAGTGTTTTTCTTTCAAACTTTTACCTCCAGGATGGTGCTTAACACCATAGATATACCTATGACATTGCCATAACATACCTTCTTGTTATTTCCATTGGTCTTGTGATGGCTGATCCGATAACAACAGCATGAACCTTTTCTCTTATAACCTGTTTAAGATCCGTTATCTCCCAAATTCCGCCTTCCGCAATCACCGGTATAGTCAGGGTATCGGCCAGTTCTTTAATCATGGTATGATTGGGTAAAGTGATGCCTTTTGTATCTTCCGTATATCCGCTCAGCGTAGTTCCCACAATATCAAAACCGATTTCCTGTGCATGAATTCCTTCTTCAATCGTAGCACAATCTGCCATAAATAGTTGCTGCGGATACTTTTTTCTTATTCTGCTAAAAAAGTTATTAAGCGTAATTCCACCAGGACGAAGTCTGTTCGTTGCATCTAATGCTATTATCTCCGGATTTACCTCCATAAGTAAGTCCACTTCTTTTTCTGTAGGTGTAATGTAGATTGGAGAATCCGTATAATCCTGTTTGTATAAAGCAATGACCGGTAAATCCACTGCTTTTTTTATTTCACGAATATCCTCTGTAGTATTCGCACGGATTCCTGCCGCACCGCCTTCTTTTGCTGCAACCGCCATTTTTGACATAATATAGGAACTATATAATGGTTCATTTTTAAGTGCCTGACAGGATACGATTAATCCGCCTTTTATCTGTGCCAATATTTGTTCATTTCTATTCACTGTAATCACCTTCCTTGGTGTTATATATAAAATTGGGTTAGTCCATATTTGATTCCCACATTATCAATCTCTGCTCACACCCTCCGGTGTATGATAAGAAGCTTCTATTCCAACTTCAAACATTCTGCTCCAGGGCATCCATACTTTCTCCAGGGAAAGGGCTGCCGCGACAGAAGACAAATAGCCTTCCATATATAACTGTAATTCTTCCTTCACTCTATTACTGATTAATCCATCTTTTTCTTTAACGTCAAAATAATTCATTCCATATTTATGCAGATCTTTTAATACATTCTTTCTCACCACAGAACAATATCCACCGTCTTCTATATATCTTTCTATCAGAAAGTTCATATGCCCTTTTGTATTTCCATAATGATAATAATCAACCCCTTCTGCAATGGCAGTTCCAAGGGTATTGGCGGATGTATTCCATCCGGCATAGCCTGCTGCTTTATCTAACAGGTGATTCTGATTTAACAGCTGTATCAGCTGCAGCTCTCCTCCGTTTCCATAGGCATTGTCTGCAATGGTAACGATTTTACCTTCTGCCGTTCTTGTCTTTATAAAATCTATCATTTCCGGAAGATTCCGCTCTACACAATAACCCTTTGCCAAACAAGGCTGCTCGGAAGCTTCAACCATTTTACCGGCAGGCGCTGTTACCGCCAGAATAATATCTGAATTCTCGTAGGAATCTGTCAGCTGGCATCCTGCTGAGAGTATCTGGTACCTGATTGTCGTCTCAAGTGAATTTCCTTCATAGGTTGGTATGATAGCTTTTGATGCTTCACCTGCATACTTAACATACACCTTAGGTTTTTTAAGGTTTATTGTGTTTAACATCCTGGATACCAGAGTCAATGCTACTTCATCCGCACCGGGATACATTAAGATCTTATCCATCAATCCTGCTTCTGTAATCTTTTCACGTACTGATTCCTGATCCATTGCCGCATAACCATATGCTGCCGAATCATCCTGCGGTATAACAAGGGAATCAAGGAAGCCCTGCTTTACATAATCTATCATGGTATAGTTTAATTCTCTGTTGCTTTCTCTTCTTGATATATAATCATTCAACTTTTCTTCATCGATCTGGTTTAAGATATTTTTTAAATTTTCACCATCGGTAATTCCGAGGCGGCTTTTATGAATTACCTCCCCGGCCTTATGGATCATTTTTCCATACATTTCATAATAATCCGGTTCTTCGTCGTCACTTGAATAATCAGGGCAGCGCATAATTACCTGAAATGCATAAATCAGAAGCTTTGGATTTTCTTTTTTTAATGTTTTCACCAAGGAAGCTAATTCTTTTAGTTTTTCAACCTCAGTGTAATGAATTCTTGAAGGTACCAAACCACCATAAATCATCATATCCACTGACAGAACTAAGCCATCTGCATTTCTGCATTCACTTCTTAAAAATTCAGCCACTTTATTGACGTTCGCCGGCTGTTTTTTATTTCCCAGATTTTTCGGTCTCACAATTTCTATATCTTCATGTGTGAACAAACGATATGGGAAAATATAATTACATGGCCTCTCATCTAATGGGAGTAATACTATTTTCTTTTTCATCCTCTTTACCCTTATCCTAATCCTAGCTTTTAAATTTCTTTATAGGCACCTCTGTAAATTCTAATCGGGATAAAATCAAACTTACCATAAAAATCTTTTAAAATGGTCCAGTCGATGCATATACTTACCCCGCCAATTTTTCTTAAATGAAGCAGTGACTGCTGTAATAAATATTCGCCTACCCGTTTTCCCCTTTCAGATTTAGCAATCCCGATGGGACCAAGTCCGCCGCTTTTATCTTCCTTTACATGAACTTTGCAAAAACCTTTTATCTCTTGGTCTGATTTATCCTTTAATACTACAACTTCCTTTGGATTACCGCCATTTTCAAGATACTCTGATATGGAAACCATCCATCGTCCCGGAAATTCTTCCTGCAGAAAGTGGTATAATTCCTGCTTATCGCTGTCCTTAAGAGCTTCTGCAAAATATTGTTTTTCAAAGGGTGTTGTATCAAATTTGTCAATTGCATCATTACCGGTAAGATCACAAGCCAAATCATAATGATTCTCTGTGTTTATAATAAATCCAAGCTTCTCAAAAAACGAGATTTTCTTTTTATCAGGTGCCGGAATCCCTGAAAATAGATTATGATAATCCTGACCAACATTTATTTTATGGACTTCTTTTCGTTTAAGTGCCTTAAAGGCAGCCTCATACAGTCTTTTTCCATAACCCTTGCTTTGATATTCCGGTTTTACCAGTAATGCCGTAATCCATGCACAACCCGGACTTAATTCATCCGCTTCATCCGCGATCTTACATACGATTACACCTAAGAGTTTTTTGTCCGCTTTGCTCCGTATACATAAGGATGCCTCCGGATAAAATTGTTTATCCAAAAATACTGCACAGGCTAATTGTTCTTTCGAGACCGTATATTCAACCGGAAAACATTCATTCCAAAACTCCATTAATTCAGGAAGGCTGTCTGCCTGTAATGGTTCCGTTACTGACTCCTCCCGGCTTTTTACTGTTACATATCTCCACCAATCGTTCTCGGTCAAATAGGATAAATCAAATAGCATACAGCCGGAAGATATTTGAAAACACATCTCAACCGCTTGGGTCATAGCTTCGAGGTTGTCGCTATACTGCTGCAAAAATAAGCTTCCAACAATCGGAACTGTATTTTTGGTAACACCATATGCCATTCTCCCAGAACCTTCCACGCTGTACCAGTAAGCCTGCTGATTTGCCTCTTTTGCCTCCTGTTCCGTCACATAGGAATAATAAAACCCTGATAATAAACCATCCAGTTGTTCTGCATATCCGGTCTTCTTATATTTTGAGGTATCAACCCAGGGATATTCTTTTGCCTCATAATTTTCTGATGCCCAGTTAGCTCCGACCTGGTAATATAAGGGATACCAGGAACCTGTGTAGTCTAAAAATTCAAGCTTTCCGGGTTGCGTGTCTACAAGCTTTCTTACCCTTTTTATAAAGCCATTAATAATCCCTGCCCGAAAGGTTATAAATTCACCAAAACAGTCTCCATACTCAATTTCCAGCTTCCCGTTATTTTCTTTGATACGGTAAATATCTTCCGGCCAGTTACACTCTCTTCCTATATACTGCTCCCATTTATTCTTCGTGATAGGGCTGAAATCAGAACTTAATCCAACATAGCGGACACGGTCTAATACAATACCGTCCACAGCATAGTTTGCCATTATCTCCTCTAACAAAGCTAATTCATATTCACATACTTCTTCATTTGCCGGGTTTACAAATATTTCACCAAAATCATCGATACCTCCCACGGTTTTTATCGCAGTTTCTGCTGACACCGGCTGAATTACGGTTTCATCCGCTTCGTTAATTCCATATACATAAGTCTGCCAATCTGTTTTCCTAAATGCAGGCATCTTAGCGTGTGGTTTTCTCTTATTTCCCTCTGCAAAAACATCAATGGAGGCATAAAACTTCATTCCTAAGCTGTGAACCGTTTCAAGGCATTCCAAAAGATAGTCTTTCTGATCAAATATTTCATCATATTCAGAATAATGGGGTGCTATCGCACTTTCATAAATCGTAAATCCGGAGGTATCTTTTACGCTGAGAATTACGGCACCAATGCCTGCCTCCCTGCTTTTTACCATTGCCAGACGAAATTTTTCCGCATCTGCTATGGTTCTTTTATTTGCCTGGATTTCAATCCATATATAATAATTTGAATTCACAAGTAATACCCCCTTAACCTTTCACCGCACCGCTAATGGCCTCAATATAATTTTTCTGACATATCAGGAATACAATAATAATTGGTATTATGGATATCACGGTTCCCGCAGCAATATAACCAAATTTGTAATTAAAAGAACCATTCAGATACTGTAAGGCGGTTGCCAGCGGATATTTTCCCGGGTCCTGCAATACAATAATCGGCCACAAGAATTCATTCCATCTGCCGATAAAGTCAAAAATCACAATGGTACTAATAGTAGGCATTATTCCCGGCATCATAATCTGACCCCATATCCTTGTCTCTTTTGCTCCATCGATTCTGGCTGCTTCTATCATTTCCCTGGGTATACCCATATAAGATTGCCTTAATAGAATAATACTAAACACTTTAACTGAACCAGGTAAGATAACACCCGCCAGAGTATCCAGTAAATGAATTTTACTAATAATTAAGTAGCTAATAATCATGCCGGCTGCTGCCGGAATAATCATAGATGCAATCAATGCTGCCATAATGATTTTCTTTCCCTTAAACTCCATACAGGCTAAAGGATAAGCGCACAAAGCTGATAAAACAACATCAAGCGCAATGGAACTCACGGTAATGATCAAGGTATTCCATATATATTTTGGTACTGACAGAAATTCAAAAACTCCTTTATAGTTCCCTATGGTTGGATTCTTTATAAATATATTCAAATCATAAATATTCTGGCCTGTTTTAAAGGAGGTGGAAAGCATCCACAAGAAGGGTCCTGCACATAGTAAAGAAATCAAAATAAGTATTATGTAAGCCCCGGTTGAACCAATCAATTTTTTTCTTTTCGTTTTACTAATCACTGTAGGTCATACCTCCTCCCTTTTTGCCATATGCAAAAATAATTATGCTGAGCAATGAGGTAATTACTGCCTGAACCGCACCAACGGCTGCTGAATAACCAAATTCAAAATCCATAAAGGCTTTCTTGTAAGAATAATAATTAATAACCAGTGTGGCATTGAAGGGTCCGCCTTGGGTTAATACAAATACGGCATCGAAAACTCCGACTGCCGCAATAATGGAATTGAGTGAACAGAACCAGATATAGGGTTTTAAAAGCGGCAGCTTTATCTTAATTAACATCCTGAAACTGTTTGCTCCATCAACCCGGGCAGCTTCTTCCAGTTCTTTAGGAACTGATTGAAGACCTGCTAAATAAAGCATCATGTAATAGCCAAGTCCCTGCCACACAGTGATGAACATAATACATAACATTGCTGTTTTTCCATCGCTTAAGAAGCCCAGGGGACTGCTTATAATACCGGCATCCATTAATACTGTATTAATTACACCGCTGGGATCAAACAAAAAGCCCCAAATTATGGATACTGCAACCATGGAAGTAATTACTGGAATATATATTAAGGTACGGAATATGGAAATTCCTTTTAATTTTCTATTTACAAGTAACGCTAAAAGAATGGATAAAATTTGTAAAACCGGTACAACTGCCACAAATATGATAGAATTAATGATAGAAATAAAAAATTCAGGATCGCTGAATGCACGCTTAAAATTACCGAGACCAATAAATTCGGTTTTCCCCAATACAGAATAATTATAAAACATTAATGGTAAACTTCCGATAATCGGCACAAAAACAAAGACAATAATCATGATAAGAGCCGGAGCCATAAATAAATACGCTTTAATTGCCTGTTTCGTCTTTACTTTCATACATACCTCCTTTATTATAGGGCGCCTCTAAGAACTAGAGACGCCCTTTGAAAAACCATAGAGAGCATACTTTGCTAACTTTCTATTATCATAAATTATTGCTTTAAAAGACTGTTAACTGCCTTCTCCTGCTGGTCTAAAGCAGACTGAATTTCACTATTGCTGGTTATAACCGCTTGATAAACTTTGTTAACTGCATCCTGGATATCTCCCTGGCCTTCCACTCCTAACGAGAAATCCCTGGAGGTCTTACTTACATCGACTGACATCTTTCTGGCAATACCTTCTAAGGTTGTTGTATCAGAAAGGAAGAATTCATCTCCGCTAGCCATTATTGTGGATGGGAATATAGCAACCTCCTTACAGAAAGCCAACTGGTTTGCGTCATTGGTAATATAGGCTGCAAAATTGATTGCTGCTGTATGGTTCTTACTTGCTTGTGGTACAACAAGATTCATAAGGGGATTTTCGCTTAATCCCGCACTTCCTTTCAGCGGTTCGGCAATCCCGATGTTCTCATATACATCCGGTGCTTCATCTTTAATTCTTGATAAAGTAGAACCTGAGGAACTGATGATTGCTAATTTACCTGTCTCAAATAATTTTAATTCATTATCCCATTTGCCCCAGTCTTTCTTAGGCAGATAATCTGCATCTGTCATATTTCTAAAGGCTTCCAGCAGTTTGGCTGTATCTGCATTATTAAAGGCTGCAGCTGTATTATCCTCATTTAAGATTGGTATCCCCTGCTGAAATAACAAGTCAAAGAATTCCGGTGGATTATAGAGATAAGCACCTGTCGTATCTTTCATTGTCTTTGCCATTTCAAATGCATCCAGATAGTTTACAGGCATCTCTGTTATACCTGCTTTTTCAAACAAAGCTTTATTGTAAAACATGATGCTTGGAGATGCATACCATGGAAATGCATATACAGAATCGCCGATTTTAGCGGAAGCATATAGGCTTTCAACATAGATACTTTGTTGTTCCGGTGTTGCTTCCTTTGCCAAATCAACCAGTGCACCTTTTCCGGCAAGTGTTAATGCCATTTGAGTATTTAGATTAACAACATCCGGTGCAGTTCCACCGGCAGCAGCCGTAACTAATTTTTGCTGAATGGAATCGTAGGGCAAATCAGTCCAGTTAACTGTTACACCTGGATTCGCTGCTTCATAATCTGCAATTAATCCATTAAAGAAATCGGTAAACGTAGGTTGAAGTGAAATCGTCCAGAACTCAACGGTAACCGGTTCTGCTGCCTCTTTCGTATCAGCCGCTGTCTCAGTGGAATCTGCTGCCTTGGTAGAATCTGCAGCCTCGCTTTTCGTATCTGCTGGTACACCTTGTGTGGCAGTGTCTTTCTTTGAGCTTCCACAGCCGGATAACATACCAACTGCAAGTACTAATACTAAACATAGGCTAAAAAATTTTTTCATCTGTCTATCCTCCATAATAAAATATTTATTACGAGCAGAACATCCTTGTTGCCCTTTACCCCATGTCCGCTCTTTAGTAGGTATTATAGCAAGGGAAAATTTACATTACAATATTGCGGGAGCATACAGAAAGTAGTTACGCAATTTGTTATAAATGACATTTTTATGAAAGTACATTCATTTTAAAAATGCAATCAGAATAATCGGAATAACAAATGCATATGACTTGTAGATAAAACATTTTTCGTATATAATCAGTAAGAAACGAGAGACAATTTTGCTTTCTAAAGAAGGATGTGTTATCTGAAATGAAATATACTGGTGATGAAGTAAAACAAAACATTCTAAAAATCTTTGATGAGCTTACACCCGTTGAAAAAAGCGTAGCTGACTTTTTTCTAAGCAATACGAAACTTATTGACTTTAATTCCAAAAAGTTATCAAAGCTTTTATACGTTTCAGAAGCAACCTTATCACGTTTTGCCAAAAAGTGCGGCTATAAGGGCTTTCGTGAATTAATCTATGTCTATAAGAAAGACTTGTCTGAAAGTGTACAGGAAAAAGATATTAGTACATTGTCCATGCGGGTGCATGATAATTATTTAAAATTATTAAATGAAAGCTTTGAACTGCTTGATGAACCACAGATGAAACGTATCGCTAATTTAGTCAACCAATCAAAAAGGGTCTGTGTTTACGGAATGGGAAGTTCCGGATTTGTGGCTAATGAATTTAGGCTACGCTTTATGCGTACCGGACTATATGTAGAAGCAATTACAGATTCTCAAATGATACAAATGAATTCTGCCTTAATGGATGAAAATAATTTGGTGATAGCAATCTCCTTAAGCGGAAAGACAAAAGAAATACTTACCGGTATCTGCCTGGCAAAGAAAAGAAACGCAAAGATAGTACTGATAACTGCGAATAAAAATGTGAAAGAAATCGAATATTGTGATGAAGTCCTCTATGTAGCAATGTCCAAGAACCTGGATGGTGGTACCATGATTTCACCTCAATTCCCAATCTTAGTTATGATAGACGTTTTTTATACCTATTATTTTGAAAATGATTCTTTTTTTAAAGCAGAAAAACATAAAGAGACCCTGTCAGCCTTAAATGTAAATCAGCATGAAAAGTAGCCGCAGACCTTTCTAAAATGTGAAAATCCCGATTTTACATTTAAATAAGTATTTTTCTTGATTGATGTAAAATACATATTTTTACATATTTAATTAAAAATATACCCCTACAGATTTCCTAATCCGTAGGGGTATTGTTACGTTAAATTATTTCATTACTTTGCTTTTCTTGCTCCGTTTTATCTGCCTCATAGCTATCGATTTTCGTATTCTTTGCCAGGGAGCTTTATAAGGTTTTATTTTTTGCTTCATCCTTTTCCAAATTTTTATTTTCAATTGCTTCCTGTGCGGCAGCCGCATCATCCATATCTTCTCTCCAGGGTTTATGCTCAGTACTATCAAGGGATACTCCAAGTTTCTCCATGGTGATAAATTTTAAAAGGGATTCAACGATAGTCCCGCCGTTACCAGCATCAGTTCCACCGGCACCCATATTTACCATTGTCTTAGGTACAATATCCACCTGAGCATATTTTATGGCATCGGAGAGCTTATCCGTAATTTCTTGTATTACCCGGAATTCTGCTCCTCCATAAGCCTTGACCTGTGCATCAATTGCCTTTGCCTTAGCCAGACCCACATTGCTTTCCTTTGAAGCTTCCGCTTCACCTTCCAAGGTAATTCTTGAGGAATTTGCCTTGGCAAGGGCGATAATCTGATTTGCCTCTTGTTCGGCTTTGCTGGCCAACGCAGCACCACTATTACGCTCTATGTCAATCTGAATCTTAGATTTTGTCAGGAAGCTCTGCTGCTCTGCAATTGCCTGCGCTTCACGCAGGGATTTCTCACTTTCCGCTGCTGATTGCTGCTTCTGATAAGTAATCTTCTTCTCTTCTGCAATCTGCCTTTCTCTAAGCTGGGTTAGGATATTTTCAATCTGAACATCAGAGGTCGCTGATTTCGGTGTACCTATTAGTACCTCCTCCAGCTGAAGGTTATATTTGTGGAACTTATCCAACATCTCTCCTAAAGCTCTTTCACGGATTTCACTTCTCTCCTGGATTAGTTCTATTAATGTTTTTGTCTGGGCAACATCTTTAAAATATGCACTTACCAAAGGGTCAAGAGACTGGTTGACCAACATATTAATGTCCCCAAAGCGCTGTATAACCCAGGGAGCCTGTTTATAATCAATATGCATTACTACCGACAGAGGCAGGGATGGCTCAAAGGCATCCTTTGTTATAATATCCACCTCCGTTAAATTCTCATCATATTTATGGGAACCGACCTCGGATTTGTTCCATTTCAAAATAATATTGGTGGTTGGTACAAGAACTACTTTTCCAGCATCCGTATTAAAGGCATATTTGCCTGGCATCAGGGGTTTTTCAAGAACTCCTTTACAGCCTTCGCCTACTAATTCCCCATGCTTATAACTATCACCGGTAGTATCCTTTCCTTCCTTACCAAAGAAGGAAACAACAACACCTACAAAGCCGATGGGAACAACCGTCTTTGGACGAATTTCTACCGTAACAAATAAACGATTAACATAGTATGTACCGTCGGTTAATACCTGAATCTGCTTACCCCGTCTGCCTCCCAATTCTAAAAACTTCTCTGGGTCCTGAAAACTTGCATGCATTTCACCAACATACGGAGCTATAATTTCTCCTTCCTGAAGTGAGGGGCCATCATGTACCGTAACAATCCCCATGACATCACTTGCTTCTACGCTCTTTCCCATAATGATTACCGGACTGAACGCATTCCGCTCCAAGAGTGTTTTCTGCATTGTGACTAACTCCTCACGTTCATTCTTGGTGCTATTAAAGACAGCTTTTATATCTGTAGGAGTGATAACAATGAACTGGGCAAGATTAATTGCGTAAGTTCCTTCTCTTAAAATGCCTCTTTGAGGCCCTCTCTGACCACCGTTTTTCAAAAATCCGGTTACATCCTGAAAATTATTCGCCTCTGCAATTACCTTGCCCAGAGTCTGAATCGGTTCCAACGGTTTACCATCCCTGGCAAATATGTAAGCAATCTGACCCTGAGGAATCGTAATCAGCGGATACTTGTGTATCTTATACATTAACGTTGTTCTAAAATGAATACCGCCACGCAGCAGAATTGGCGCATAACCTGCCTCACCGTTCAGTGCAATAATAGAGTCCTTTAGAGATCCCTTAAGACTCCACCATTTTTCTACCACGGCTACCTGGTCAGAGGAAATAATCCTGAGGCCTAAAATCACATAAATCAAGAGGAAAAGAACAAAAACTACACCTAAACAGATCCCTAATACCCAAAGTAAATCCATTTTACCTATCCTTCTTTCTAGATTCTTATTAATATTATATTTTACTCAATATAATTCACACCTAAATATACGCCGATTTTTAGCAAAATACAACAGCGAATATTTAGGATATCTATGGAATCTGAAATGCAATCAATTTATAAAAACCATGAAACCCAGTTAAGGCTGTACCTCTTGCCTTGGCTGGGTTCATGGTTCATTTTATGTGTAATTAAACTATAGATTTTTATGTGTTACGAGGATAGTAATAAATTTATTAAAGCATTCAAAAGGTTACGGCGATGAACAATGTTTCTATATAATGCCTATTTTCTCGAAAAGGCATTAATTATAGTAAGCAGTACAACTGATCCAATAAATGAAACTAGTAAACTCCATATGTTGAAACCTGTTATTCCATTGCCACCAATAATATTAATTATAAATCCGCCGATAAATCCGCCCAAAATACCAACTAAAATATTACTTCCTACTCCCATTTTCTTGTCATTACCTGTAAAAATACTGGCTAACCAGCCTGCTATACCACCTACAATAATCCAACTTATTATTCCCATAATTTTATCCTTTCCGCATCTAATTTTTATGCATTTTACTATTTTTTATTTAATTAATTCTTTACTTTATTCTTTATTTTATTTTAGTTTTTATTCACTTTTTTTCTGTTCTTTTTTATCGAGTTTATCAATTAATTCGTTCACTTTTTCAGAGGCCTTTTCCTTCAGAGATTCTCCTAATTCAGAAGCAGTTTCTGAAAGTTCACCTCGTTTTTTTTGAAGCTTTCCTTCCAGCTCAAGCTGTTCAGAGCCTATAATTTTTCCTGTACCTTCTTTAATTGTACCTTTTATTTTATCTAGTTTTCCATTATTATTTTTCATATTTTATTCTCCTTATCTGTTAAATTAAAAGATTATAAGACCAGAGTTGATTAATCTTTGTTTAATTCTACAATAATTAACTATTATTTTCAATACCCAAATTAAATAATCTATCTATTTTTGTTATTTTATTATTTTGTAAACATTATGTTATCATTTATCTCATATTAACATTTTATTAATGTATATTATACGATTTGGCAGTTTTAATACAGAATTACCTTGAGATTTTATAAGTTTTCTTAAACTTTTACTACAAATCTTTATGTAATCTTAATGTCATCAAAGAAATCTTAATACCATCCTAATGTTGTACATGTTATACTATTAAAATATGTATTTAATATTTTAAATCAATGCACTGGACGCATTGGCTGACGAATGCTCCGGGTTATTACCATAGCAATCAGTACCTAACTAGCCAAGATACAACAAAGCGCTAGACAGAAACTGACCGGATTTTTGGAAGGAAACGAAAGAATGATACCTCAAGCGAAAATAAGACAAGAAATTGCAAGTACCTCCCTCTGCGTGGCCGGCTTGTCTTTTATGTTAATTGGTTTTTATATAATTGCAGGCATGTTCAGTCATTCTATTATACTGGGTACGGCCGTTGGCGGTGCAGCCTCAATCGGGAATTTTATTTTAAATATATATACTGCAAAGTATTCTTCAAAATTTGATCCAAAAAAAGCCGCCCGGATTGTACTGTATTCCAAAGTAATCAGAGCTTTTTTCATAGGTATTGTTGTCTATTTAATATTGTTGGTACCCCAGATACATAATGCCACCGGCATACTTACATTATTTTTTCCTCAAATCAGCCGAGCAATCATATACCAAATTAAAAAAGAATAACCGCAGATTGGCGTATTAATGTCCAATCTGCGGTTATTTATTTTATCCAGGTTACTGATAATTCTGGTTATTCCTTTTCATGGTTTAACCGGTATCCGCATTGGTTTTCAGATAGAAGAAATTCTTACTCCATATATTTGACTCATTAAAGACGCTTTAACCGGATTTACCGTCTTCACCCACGCGGAGCATCCGGTAGCCCACACCAATATGGGTTTGTATATATTTAGGCTGCGAAGCTCCCTTTTCAATTTTTTTACGCAGAGTTGCCATAAAAACGCGCAAGGCAGGAATATCATTGGAATAATTCCCCCAGATCTCATGTAGAATATAATTATGCGTCAAAACCTTACCGACATTTTTAGCCAGCAGACATAGAAGTTTATACTCCATGGGTGTCAGGTGTATTTCCTCATCGTCCAGCCACGCACAGCCTGCGGCATAGTCTATCTTCATATTCCCATTTGTAAAGATGGTTGCGTCTCTTTGTAGTTTTTCGCTGTCATAACGCACCCTGCGCAGACTGACCCTCAGCCGGGCAAGTAATTCATCCACACTGAAGGGTTTGGTTAGATAATCGTCTGCACCGGCGTCTAAGGCATCTATCTTGTCTCGATCCTCACTGCGTGCACTTACTACTATAATAGGCATATTCGACCAGGTTCTTACTTTTTTTATGATATCTATGCCATCCATGTCCGGGAGCCCCAGGTCCAGAATCATAATATCCGGCTTCTTAGAGACTGCCTCAAAGATGGAGCCTTCTCCTGTTCCTGCCACATGATATTGATAGCTTTGCGTTTCAAGGGTGGTAGTAATCAACTTTTGAACGGCCTTGTCGTCTTCCACGACCAAAATTAATGGTTTATTCATAAACATTCACCTCCTCAGCCTGCAAGGTAAATACAAAGATTGTACCATGCGGCAGGTTATCTCTTACATAAATAGTTCCCCCATGTGCATTGATAATGGATTTGCACAGGGGCAGACCCAAGCCAAGTCCACGCCGGCTGTCTGCACTGATGTTTTCAGCCGTATAAAACATATCAAACAGTTTACTCTTTGCTGTATCTGAAATACCGGAGCCATCATCGGCTATTTCAACACTGACATAAGCTCCATCCCTTTTTGCTGTAATTACAATATGTGAGCCTTCCTGCGTGTATTTGATTGCGTTATCAATCATATTTATAATAACCTGAACGATAAGCCGTGAATCCATTTTGGCCATTATAAATTCATCTTCAATGACTGTCTCAATTGTATGCTCCACACTCCGTCTATTGATATGAAGTAATGCTTCCGCAATGACATCTTCCAAAAGCTCCGGCTGTATATTCATGTTCAGCGTTCCATTATCGATCCGTGTAATAGAAAGTAAATTTTCTACCAGATTAATCAGCCACATGGAATCATCATAGATATCCGTATAAAGTCCCTGCTTTTGCTCCTCGCTTAAAACTTTGGAATTACCTCTTAGAATACCGGCATTTCCGGAAATACTGGTGAGAGGTGTGCGCAAATCATGGGAAATTGCCCGAAGAAGATTAGCCCTGAGCTGTTCCTGCTCCATTTGTATGGATATTTGCTTTTGTGTCTCATTCAGCCATTCTTTTTCCAGAGCCAAAGCACACTCACCCAGCATTGCAATTACCAGGCTCTTTTCAAATATCTCCAAAGGAACCTGCTTATCTATGACAATACCAACAACGGCAAACACCTTATCTTTTCCTCGTATCGCCAGGTAAAGGCATTTGGCAGCGGAAAGGGTATTTGTAGTAGCACCGGCCCGTTTATTGTTTTTATAAACCCATTCGGCCACCGTAAGCTCATCCTCTCTAAGATATGGTTTCAAATCTTCTGCTTCTTCACTGGCAAACACCATAGGATCAGACAGTGTATTTTGTTTGCTGAGATAAAAAATTACCGTTCTGTCAAGCAATTTAACCATTTGCTGGGCCGTTTCTGTTATAATCTCTGATTGGTTGTTAGCCTGCTGCAATTTTTGGCTTGTTTCCAAAAGCACCTCTGTCCGGTAAGACTTTTGTACCGCCTGGCGCGCCTGCTCTTTTACCCGTTTGGTCAGGGTGCTGGTGATGAGTGAGGAAGCAAGCATAACGATAAAGGTAACCGGATAGCTGGGAAGGGTCGCCTCCAAAGAAAACCGGGGTTCTGTAAATATAAAGTTAAATACCAGCACACTCAGTACAGAGGAGACCGCACTGTAGATTCTGCCTTTCGTAACAATAGAATTGACAAGTACGCCAAGGATATATGCTGTGATAATGTTCGCTTCACTAAAGCCAAGATACTCGAACCAGAGCCCGATTAACGTACAGGCGATTAAAATCCCTATGGTTTTAAAAGAATCTGCTAATGAAAACATCGCCGGCTTTGAAAATTTAGGTGTGCGTAAATGAAAAGAAGGATTTGTATCCGGAATAATGTATATATCCAAATTGGGAGCAAGCATAGAAAGCTTATCCACAAAATTGGTTTTGAAAAACCATCTTTTTATATGATTGGACCGCCCCATAACAATTTTTGAAACACGGCTTACTTTTGCATATTCTGCAATCTGGCCGGGAACATCCTCACCATATACGGTAGCAATTTGCGCTCCAAGCTGTTCTGCAAGCCTCAAATGCTCCCTTAGCCTTATTCGGCTTTTATCTTCCAATTCCGGTGTTTTCGATGTCTCCACGAACAATGCCGTAAAAGTACCATGGAATGCATCTGCCATCCTCGCCGCTGTGCGGATCACTTTTGCATTAGATGAAGCAGAGGACAGACAAACTAAAATATGCTCATTGGAATAGGCACCGCTATTCTTTGATGGTTCGCTGTTTAGCATTGCAATACGATTAACCTGATCCGCGGTAAGCCGAAGAGCAATTTCACGAAGGGCAATCAGCTTTTCTTTGGTAAAAAAATTAGAAAGCGCCCTCTGTGCCTGCTCTTCACGATATATTTTACCTTTGTTAAGACGTTCAAGGAGTTCGTCCGGTTCAATATCGACAACTTCAATCTGTGCAGCACTGTCAAATACACTGTCGGGAATACGTTCACGTACGGTGATGCCTGTGATAGCTGAAACAACATCATTGAGACTTTCGATATGCTGAACATTGATGGTGGTATACACATCTATGCCTGCACGCAATAACTCTTCCACATCCTGATATCGTTTCGCATGGCGGCAGCCCTCGGCGTTGGTATGAGCCAGCTCATCCACCAAAATCAGTTCCGGCTTTCTGCGGAGAGCTCCATCCAGATCGAACTCCCTTAATTTAATATTCTTATAGTTTATTTCTAAAACCGGCAGGCTCTCCATACCCTCTAAAAGAGCTGCTGTCTCGGGTCGGGCATGAGGTTCTATATAGCCTGCAACCACATCGACACCGTTACTTTTAACTTCGTGTGCATCCTTTAACATGGTAGATGTCTTGCCGACACCGGCTGCATAACCAAAGTAAATTTTTAATAACCCACGTTTTTTTTCATCAGGTATCACAGTTTGTTGTTCGGGAACAGCCTCCGAATATTTATAGACATCGCTCATTTTCACGCCCCACTTCTATCATAGGATGTTTTATTACGATTATATCACATTACGAATTATTATTGTATTATGATTACCCATTTAACATTAAGATAGCATAAAGATATTATATAATTTAATATAGTAATTCTCGTGATAAACTACTTCCTTAAGTGTCTCAAGCACATTCTGTCATTGGCTTTTTATTTCATAGGATACAATTTACCTATCAAGTTTGCGTGTCAAATAAAAAAAACTGGCGGTAAAATAAATATTATCCGCCAGTAAAATTTATAAAACGGTGCCAGAGTATAACACCAAACCTAATCCGTTTGTTCCGTCAATCCCAGCTCTTTTGCAATCTCAAGATTTACGTTCAGAACATTAACGGTTTCTTCGCCAAATAATCCAATTATCTTCCCTTGTGTATTTCTCTTCACAATGGCCTCCAGTGTTTCCTCTGACAGCCCGGTTGCTTTTGCTAAAGCCGGGACTTGAACTGCGGCTGAAGACAGACTGATATGTGGATCAAGACCGGAACCTGACGCAGTGAGCAAATCTGTCGGGATATCCTCCTTTTTAACAGAAGGATTCGCATTCAAAAATTCTTCTATATCAGCTTCCACCCGTTTGACCAGCTCTGTGTTGGTAGGCGCATAGTTCTTTGAACCTGAACCCACTCCTGTATAATTACCGCTCTCTTTCTCCTCTTTGGTATAGGTGTTGTAATTTACCGCAGAAGGGCGATTCTTCATAAACCTCGGATCTGTAAAATCCTGTCCGATTAATTCCGAACCTATGGCCTGCCCGTCAATTGTAATAAGGCTTCCGTTTGCCTGATGCGGAAAGAGGAGCTGACTGATTCCCGTAAGCAAAAGGGGATAAGCCAGGCCGCAGATTAGAAGCATCGTCGCGGTAATGCGCAGCGGATTCTTAATTCCTTTGAAAACTTTCATCATATTTTATTACCTCCGAATTTGTGCTTGAAAGCAGTTGGTTTTGTCTAACTCCAGATAAATGTGGCTCGCTGCCGGACTTTATTGGCTAAGACACTATATGTGGAGCTTTTCGTTATAAATATCTTCTCCCAACACTTGATTTACCGATCGGATAAAGATCCTATAATCTCTGTCTTTGTCAGTTCTGCTATGAACTGCCGCAGACATGATTTTTTCAATATCTGTCTTATTTATACTATAACATTCACTCAAAATGGCTTTGACTTCATCGGGAGGAGCACCTTTATCAAATTTATCTGCCGCTTTATAAACTTTCTCCTCCCCATAAAATCCGGAATTTTTCAAATCATGCCATTCCAATACTTTCTTGTAGACGTAAACGATGACGAATGCAATGGCCAGTATGCCGACATTCACTAAAAATCCATCCATAGAATAACCTCCATTTTAATGACCTACAGCCTGCTATATTCCAAGAATAGTAAGCAGCGGAGTAATTAACAAGTCAATTAACTTAATACCTGCAAAAGGTGCAATCATTCCGCCTAAACCATAGATCAGCATATTTCGGGACAGCATCTTTTCTGCACGCATAGGTCTGTATTTGACACCCTTCATGGCAAGAGGGATGAGCAGCGGAATGATGATAGCGTTAAATATCAACGCGGACAGGATTGCGCTGTAAGGTGTGGACAGTGCCATAATGTTCAATGCTTTCAGCTGCGGTATAACTGCCATGAACATTGCAGGTATAATTGCAAAATACTTAGCAATATCATTGGCTATACTAAAGGTTGTCAGCGAGCCGCGGGTAATCAGCAGCTGTTTGCCGATTTCCACCACATCCAGAATCTTGGTGGGATCGGAATCCAGGTCTATCATATTTGCTGCCTCCTTGGCCGCCTGAGTTCCGCTGTTCATAGCGATACCTACATTGGCCTGGGCCAGCGCGGGTGCGTCGTTCGTACCATCTCCCGTCATGGCAACAATTTTCCCTTCGTCCTGCTCGGCTTTAATTGCCCTGATCTTATCTTCCGGTTTGCATTCCGCAATAAAGCTGTCTACGCCAGCCTCCTGTGCAATGGTTGCCGCAGTCAGCGGATTGTCGCCGGTACACATGATGGTCTTGATACCAATCGCCCGCAATCTTTCGAAACGCTCTACCAATCCTTCTTTAATGGTGTCCTTCAAATAGATGACACCCAGAATACGGTTACCAACGCAGACTACTAAAGGTGTTCCGCCTAGTTTTGCAACTTCATTTGCACGCTCCTCCAAATCCTTGGGAATTGTACCTCCCAAATCCTTTGCATACTTTTGAATCGCCTCCGATGCACCTTTACGGATTCTTGTACCGTCCGGTAAATTTACACCGCTCATACGGGTCTGTGCGGTGAACTCCACAAACTCCATTCCGGAAACTGCCTCCAGACGATTACCGCTTAACTGCCCTCCAAGCTTCACTACTGATTTTCCTTCCGGGGTATCATCTTTAAGAGAACTGATAACAGCATACCGGAGTAATTCCTGTTCACTTACATTACCTACAGGTATAAATTTTGCTGCCATACGGTTTCCGTAGGTAATCGTACCGGTTTTGTCAAGAATCATGGTGTCTACATCGCCGCATACCTCCACGGCTTTACCGGACATGGCAATGACATTAAAACGTGTTACACGGTCCATACCGGCAATGCCGATTGCAGATAACAGACCGCCAATGGTGGTGGGAATCAGGCAGACCATCAGGGCAATCAAGGTAGATATCTGGAGGCGTACCCCGCTGTAAGCGGCAATAGGATAAAGGCAAACGATTACAATCAAAAAGATAATTGTTAAGCTGACAAGCAGCGTGTTCAGCGCGATTTCGTTAGGTGTCTTCTTACGGGAGGCACCTTCCACCAGCGAAATCATTTTATCAAGAAAAGATTCACCTGGATTGGATGTAATACGAATCTTCAGCCAGTCGCTGACCACCGTTGTACCACCTGTTACCGAAGAGAAATCGCCGCCGCTTTCCTTAAGTACCGGGGCAGATTCTCCGGTAATAGCGGATTCATCCACGGAGGCAACGCCTTCGATTACCTCACCGTCACTGGGAATCAGCTCGCCGATTTTCACCAGCACCCTATCACCTTTTTTCAAGGTACCGGCATTTACTATCGTTTCCGACCCATCATCATTTAAAAGCCGTGCCGACATATCCTTCTGGGTTTTCTTAAGGCTTTCCGCCTGGGCCTTGCCGCGTCCTTCCGCCACCGCTTCCGCAAAATTTGCAAACAGAATGGTGATGAAAAGAATGCCGGACACAATGGCATTATACACGATCAAATTGCTCCCTTTATCTCCGAATAAGCTTGGGAAGAAACAGAGCAGCAAGGTTATGGCAAACCCGATTTCCACCACAAACATGACGGGATTTTTCATCATATACCGGGGATCCAGTTTAGTAAATGCTCCTATCATAGAGGATTTCAAAATATCCCCTGTTATAAATTTTGACTTCTTTGCTTTGTTCATAAAATACCCTCCTTAACTCCACAAAGTCATGTGCTCGGCGACCGGGCCAAGAATCAATGCCGGAAAAAATGTCAGTGCGGCGATGATAAGGACCACCATTAAAAGAGCTATGGTAAACGTTCTTGTATCGGTTCTTAAGGTACCGATGGATTCACTGACCGGCTGCTTAAGCATCAATGAACTTGCTACAGCCATCATTATGATGATGGACAAATAACGCCCGAAGAACATTGCAAGTCCTGTGGTAATATTCCAGAAATACGTATTATCGCCCAATCCTTCAAAGCCGGACCCAT